>CAMNJW010000027.1 GCA_946541845.1 uncultured Methanobrevibacter sp. | reverse complement strand
CCATCCATTATTAACAAGACAAAAGATTATTGCAATTTGATTTGGCTTGAAAATTTAAACTTGAAGGGCGAGTATAAATCAACCATCTTAAATTATATTAAAGAAAAGTACCCTGATTTATTTCCATTATATGATTTGACATATAATAAAAAAGATAGGAGCTATTGGAAGAGCCTGAATAATGAAATTAAGGAATACTGCGAAAATCAAGGATTGCTGTATCTTAGGGATAATGACTCTATCATACAACCTTTTGATGAACCTCCAATTGTTGTAAATTATTTCTATCATGAAGAAATAACAAAAACTGCAAAAAGAAAGACAGATGCCATTAGCTATTCAAAACTCACATTCTGAAACGCTTCATATATCTCAGTCCAAAATCATATTTGATTTCCAAAATCACTGCCGTTAAGTCAATATCATCTAAGGAAATGAAAACAAAAAAAGTAGCTATTGAATTTCTCAACATTAACATCGAGTATTATGCAGGCAAGAGGTTACGAACTTTAAAACAATTCGTATAAAACAAAACTATATATAAACCAAATAGCATAAAATAAATATAATTCATTCTAATGAATTAATAAAAATTGGAGATTAAATATGAAAGCTAATGCACAAAAAATAGCTGATGGAGTATACTGGATTGGTGTACTCGATTGGGACCTCAGAACCTATCACGGTTACACATTAGACGGAACCACCTACAATGCATACATTGTATTCGGTGAAGACGAAGTAGCAATTATTGACAATGCTTACCCTGGAAAAACAAAAGAAATGATGGCTCGTATCGACGACGCATTCGCTCAAGAAGGAAGAGAAGTTAAAGTTGACTACATCATCCAAAACCACGTGGAAAAAGACCACTCCGGAGTTTTAGTTGACTTACACAAAAGATTCCCAGAAGCACCTATCTACTGTACTGAAATCGCAGTAAAAGGTCTATTAAAACACTACCCTGCACTTGAAGGCGCAGAATTCATTACTGTAGGAACCGGAGACTCATTAGATGTTGGTGGAAGAACCTTAGCATTCCTCGATGCATTCTTATTACACTGGCCTGACAGCATGTTTACCTTACTTGCTGACGAAACCGGTATCTTATTCCCTAACGACGCATTCGGTCAACACTTATGTTTCACCAAAAGATTCTCAGATGAAATTCCTGAAAACGTGTTGATGGACGCAGCTCAAAAATTCTACGCAAACTTAATCACACCTCTTTCCAAATTAGTGCTCAAAAAATTAAACGAAGTAGTTGAATTAGGTTTACTTGACTCCATTAAAATGATTGCACCATCCCACGGTCAAATCTGGACCGACCCAATGCAAGTTATCGGAGCTTACCAAAACTGGGCTACCGGTGTATGTGAAGACAAAATCACAATCGTCTACGACACCATGCACTACTCAACCCAACAAATGGCTCACGAAATTGCAGAAGGTGCAATGTCTGAAGGATACGATGTGGAAATCTTCTTCTTGCACGAAGATGAAAGATCCGAAATCGTCAAAAGTATCTTAACAAGTAAAGGAATCGCAATCGGTGATCCTACCATTAACGATGTGCCATACCCAAGTATCGGAGACATCATGTACTACTTGAAAGGATTATTATTCAACAGAACAGGTATCGAAAGAAAAGCAGTTACCTTCGGTTCCATGGGAGGAAGAGGAGGAGCTCCTGCAAAACTCGCTGAAGAATTAGGAAACTGTGGATTTGATGTAGTGGATACTCAAGAAATTTACTTCGTGCCAACCGCCGAAGAAGATGATGCAAGCTACGAATTAGGTAAAAAATTAGCTCAAGCATGTAAAGAATTATAAAGGTGATAATATGGTTAAATACGAACATGAAATTGGAATTACAAAAGGAACCCCTGTAGAAAAATTCGTTGCAGGTAACTTCGAAGGAGAAACCAATGAAGTAGGAATCTACTTAGCAATGTCCAGACAAGCTTCCAGAGAAGGTTATGGAGAATTAGCTGAAGTATTCAAAAGATTAGCTTGGGAAGAAGCTGAACACGCTGCAAGATTCTGTGAAATGAACGGAATCATCAAACCTACCCTCAAAGAAAACATCGAATGGATGATGGGTGGAGAAAAAATGGCTAACGCAGAAAAAAGAGAAGCTTCCGAAAAAGCTCAAGAGGCAGGCATTGAAACTGCTGCTGATTTCTTCAGAGAAAGTTCCAAAGACGAAGGTCGTCACTACAAAATCCTAGAAGGAATCTTAGAAAGATACTTCTAAGCGAAAGAATATTAATATTCTTTCCTTATTTCTTTTTTCAAAAACTTTATAAACAATAAAAAGATACTAATTATTAATTGGTAATGAATCTATGGCAAGGAAAAAACAGGCGGCGAGAATTTGATTCTCTAAAACCTTACCAATCATCGATTCATTATCGGTTTACTTGTTCTTCAATCTGTAGTATAACAGATACATTGAAATAATTATTATTAATGTTACATTAATATTAATGTTCAATTCCATTTAATTTATTAAATAAAGCCGACAACAATGCTAAATATGATTATCATGGCCATTACCACTGATAATGCATTGACAATTGGTTTATAGTGTTCTTCGGATAACTTGTAGCTTAACAAAATTTCAAGCATATAACCTCCATCCAAAGGCTTGAGCGGAAGTAGATTGAACAGACCAATTCCCAGATTCAGCATGAATACCCATTGGAATAATTCAAGAAGCTCAAATAAAACCCATGGTATAGGACCCATGCTATCGTTTATCAATTCGAAATGTTTATTTGCTTGAATTCCAAAGAATCCTCTTGACTCGTTGTTCGGATTTTTGTCAAGAGTCAGTGAATAACTGCCCTGATCCGTTTGAACCGTAACGTTATCACCCGGCTTATATAAACTTACAACATTGACATAAGAGTCTGAATCATTAATCTTGTGATTGTCAATAGCTTCCAAAACCATTCCTTCCTTTAAAACTCCATCGGAAGGTGAATCTGAAACAATTCTGTCAATCGCAATTCCATCTTCTGCAAAGTAATTTGGAATTCCTGCTGAAATCAGTGAAACCAACAGAATTGCAATTATCGCCAATGTGATGTTGGCCACAGATCCTGCTGCATAAACCCTCAGTCTTGAAGACCTTTTTGCCGCTTTTAACTCATCCTCATCAGGTTCTACAAAAGCTCCCGGAATAATTGCAAAAAGCAAAAGACCAACTGACTTTATTGAAATTTTTTCACCAACTGATTGAATACCATGTGAGAACTCATGGACAACCAAAACGGTAGCAAGCGCTATCAAACCATATATAAATGGAATATAGATAGATGAACCAGGCATTTCCACTCCCGGAATTACAATTGAAACCGCAGGTGTTTCAAAAACAGTCGGCAGTGACGAGATAAGTGTCCAGGTTATAAAAATCATAGCTAAAAATGCTACAACAATTCCAACATTCATGTACCATCTCCAGAATGTCGGAGAAAAATTAGAAATTCTAGATATCAGTCCCCTAAGCCTTTGAGTTTTCCACATTATGACAGGAAAGTTTAACTCAACGCCGTAGTTTGACAATTTTTCATGAAAAATTCCGACCAATATCCAGATGATAACAAAAGCTATCAAATAATAATAAATACCATTCATTAAAATGCACCTTTGACTACCAAAGTAGTGAATCAAAGAAGACTACGTCAACTATATCATCCTTTTGATATCCTTCATCATTTTCGTCTATTATGATATAGCTGTTTGCCTCAACCATTGACCTAATAATGCCAGAACCTCTGTTCAACACATGCTTTGCATGTTCATCATCACTGACAGCACGGATGAAATCAGTCCTTCCGAGCTGTGAAGGTATTTTGAGTTGGGATACTCTTTTAACCACATGGAAATCAAATGATCTTCCCTGCATTTCAAATAGGTATTTCCTTGCAAAAACATCAAATTGACTCATTGCAGCAACAGGCTGGCCTGAAAATGTGAAAATCATTTTTCCATTGACAATACCTGCGCCAGCAGGCTTGCCCGGCCTCATGGCAACACCATGGAACAAGATTTCTCCGATGTCATCAACTACATCCAAGACGACATCTCCTTTGCTGATAGCGGTTCCGCCGGTAGTCATTATCACATCAAAATCTTTGGAAGCTTCAAGTATTGCCTGTTTTACTTCGTCAAAGGTATCTCCGGCATGACCGATTTCTGCAACAGCACCGGAATCCTCAATCATTGCCTTTATTGTAAACTTATTAGAATTAATAATTTTTGCATTATCAATTTCCTCTTTGGTAGGCTCCACTAGCTCATTTCCAGTTATAATTACCTTAACTTTTGGTTTTTTGAAAACCTTAACAGTGTCGTAACCCGCTGATGCAATCAATCCCATTTCCTGATATCTGATAAAGGTGTTTTTGTCCAAAATCTTTTCGCCTTTTTTGATATCCTCGGATTTCGGGCTGACATTCTCTCCAGGAGTTACCTGGGAATAGATTGTCAAGTCATCGCCATCAGTTGTGGTGTACTCCTTCATTATAACAGCATTTGCGCCATCAGGAATCGGAGCTCCGGTAGCAATTACAATAGCTTCATTTTCCCCAACGGATTTTTGGGAAAAGTCTCCTGCTCCAATGGCATCTATGACCTTCAATTCCTTAGGTGCGGATTGTGAAGCTCCAAATGTATTTTCAGCAATTACTGCAAAACCATCCATTGCAGACTTATCGAATGGAGGGGAATCGTGAAATGCCATAATATCTTCAGCCAAAACCCTTTTGTGAGCTTCAGATAGTGGTATTTCCTCAATTTCAGTAAATTTTTGATTATCGCTAACTAATTTTGTTGCATTAGTTAAAGAGTCCAATTTAGATAGAAACATGTTCAAACTCCCCCAAGTCATTTACGCCATGTACTGTTCAATTACGCCATGGTATGCATTATCTAAATCCTCATAACTAAATTCATGTCCGTTTACATTTAAGGAATTTCCTTTAACCTCACCAATGACTGCAACATCGACATCTATTTTTGCTAAAATGTCATCTAATGCATCAGGTTTTACAGTTAAAAGGTACCTTCCATGACTTTCGGAGTATAGCAATTGGATTTTATCCAATTCATCATCTTCAAGGTTAACATCACATCCAAGTCCTGATTTGATAACCATTTCGGAAAGTGCCACTGCAAGGCCTCCTGCGGATACATCGTGTACTGCAGTAATGTTTTTGTCCGCATCCTCATCGATTAACTTCAAGACAGTTTGGCCGTTTGCGACTTCATCATCAACCCTTATCCTTGGTGCAGTTCCAACTTCAAGGTTGTGAATAGTTCTGTGATATTCAGAACCGGTCAATTCATCATAAGTCTTACCGATTAAAAGGATTTTATCTCCTTCATTTTTAAAGTCCATGGTTCTGATGTTATCGATTTTTTCCACACCGATTACACCTACAGCAGGAGTCGGGTTGATTTTAATTCCTTCAGTTTCATTATAGAAACTTACATTACCACTGATTACAGGAGCATCGAATTTTTCAGCAACAAGACTCATTCCTTCAATAGCTGTCTTGAATTGCCAGAGGATTTCAGGTGTTTCCGGATTTCCGAAGTTTAAGCAGTCCACAACAGCATATGGAGTTGCTCCCATTGAAATGACATTTCTAATAGCTTCAGCGACACATCCTGCAGCACCGTCAAATGGAGATAACTTGGTGTGGATTGTGTTTGAATCTGTAGTAAGCGCAATAGCAGTATCTTCATCAATTCTTAAAACAGCAGCATCATCACCAGGTTTAACTACGGTTCTTACTTGAACTTCATGGTCATATTGTTTGTAAACCCATTGTTTTGAAGCGATGTTTGGGCTGGATAATAATTTAGGTAAAGATTCGTAAACTCCAGGCTCTTTAAGTTCTATTTTTTGAGTGTCTTCTGGTATTTCAGCTAAAGGCCTGTCGATTGAAGGCGGATCTGCTAAAAGTATAGTTGGCAAGTTAGCAAGTTCTTCCCCTTCATCTGAAATAATCATGTTGTTACCATCAATGACCTCACCGATGACAGATGATACGATTTCATGCTTGTCACAGATTTGCTGAGCAAGTTCAACATCATCCGGGTTTAGGACAAATACCATCCTTTCCTGGGACTCTGAAAGCATGATTTCATATGGAGTCATACCGGTTTCTCTTAATGGAATTGCACGTAAATCCACTAATGCACCGTTTTGTGAGGAGTCCACAAGCTCTGAAATACAACAGGTAAGACCTCCACCACCTAAGTCCTTCACACCACTGACATTAATCTTTTCAAGGATTTCAAGTGATGCTTCCAATACTCTTTTTTTGGTGAATGGGTCAGCCACCTGTACAGCAGGCCTGTCTTCAGTTTCAGAATCGGAAGTTAATTCCTCTGATGCAAATGTTACTCCGTGAATTCCGTCACGACCGGTTGTTCCTCCCATTAAAAGGAATACGTCACCAATGTTTGGAGCTTCAGCACGAACGATATTTTCCTTTTCCACAAGCCCGACACACATTACGTTGACAAGAGGGTTTGTTCTGAATGACTCGTCAAATTCAATTTCACCGGCAACAGTCGGAACTCCTACACGGTTTCCATAATCGGAAATTCCTTTTACAACATGTTCAAATAAGTATCTTGATTTTTCATCTTCCAAAGGTCCGAATCTGAGGGAATCTAAAAGTGCAATAGGCATTGCTCCCATTGATATGATATCTCTTAAAATTCCACCTATACCGGTACCTGCTCCTCCGTATGGTTCAATAGCTGAAGGGTGGTTGTGTGATTCCATTCCTACAGCCAATGCATATTTATCGGTTACGGATACAAGTCCCGCATCATCACCAGGTCCCAAGATAATATTTTTCCCTTCGGTTGGAAATGCCCTTAAAAATGGTCTGCTGCTTTTGTAGGAACAGTGTTCTGAAAACATTACGTCAAGCATTCCTTCTTCCAATTCGTTCATTTCCCTACCGAGGATTCCTTCAATGTATTCAATTTCGCTATCAGCTAAAGTCATGATAACACCCTTAATCTTTAATTGAAATAATTACTTTTTCTCCTTCAATATCCCATTCTTTTGTATAAACGTCAGAATCTTTACTGCACTCTTCAGTGTCAGAGATTATTAAACTTTTAGCTCTGATTTCATGAGAAATAAATTCGGATTGCGGTACGATTAAATCTTTAAATTCGGCTGAAGTTTCAACATTTACATTAATGTTTGCTTCAACATCTAAATCCAAGTCTTTCCTCATATCTTGAACTCTTCTAATAAGCTCACGAGCCATAGCTTCCTGTTTGATTTCAGGAGTGATATTTGTATTTACAAATACGTTTCCGCCTTCAAATTCAGATGAAACAAAGTCATCCGGAAGCTCGGAATCAAACAATACCTCTTCAGAAGACAATTCAATTCCTTCAATGACAACACTACCATTAGCTTCAAGTTCAGCTTTAATCTGATTACCGTCAGCTGACTTTAAGCCTTTTACAACCTTGCCCATGTCTCCTTTGAGTTTAGGTCCAAGTATTTTAAGGTTAGGTTTTGCATTGAATGATAGCTTTTCAAACTCGCTAGCGCATAAAACTTCTTTAGCATTGGATTGATCTTTGATAATATCAGTTAATTCTTCAACAGCATTCAACACATTCTCATCCTGAGACACGACAGTGATATCTGATACCGGCCATCTGAGTTTGTATTGAGCCATGTCACGTGCTCTGATAGATGCTTCTATTACTTCACGTGCGACATCCATTTTAGCTTCCAATTCCTCATCGATTGCATCTTCATCGTATCCCCAGTCATTCATGTGAATACTTTCAGGAGCATCAGGATTTACTCCTTTTACAAGGTTTTCATAGATTTCTTCAGATACATGAGGAGCTATTGGACATAAAACTGAAATCAATTTGACTATTGCAGTGTATAGACTGTAGTATGCACCTAGTTTATCAGGGTCATCACTTTCAACCCATGTCCTTCCACGAATGAGCCTTACATACCAGCGGCTTAAGTCTTCCAAGATGAAATTATTGATTTTTCTTGTGGCCTTGTGGAAGAATAGTTTGTCCAGGTCTTCTGCCACTTCTTTTACTAATGTGTTGGCTTTTGAGATAATCCATTTATCTTCAGCCCTTAAAATCATGTCATCTTCAGTGAGTCCAATTGGAGTGAAGTTATCCAAGGACATGTAAGTGGTTGAAAATACATATACATTCCATAGGATGTTAAACATCTTGTTAATGTTAAGGAGTTCTTCCCATACGAATTTTAAGTCATCCCATGGTTTTGAAGCCCATAATAAGTAGAATCTGAGCACATCTGCTCCATATTTTTCGATTACTTCTTCAGGAGATACAACATTGCCTAATGATTTTGACATCTTGTTTCCGTTTTCGTCTAAAACGAAACCGTGCATTAATACTTTTTGATATGGACTTTTACCCATTGAAATTACTCCTGTTCCGAGTTGTGAGTAGAACCAACCTCTAGTTTGGTCGTGACCTTCTGTAATGAAGTCATATGGGAACCAGTCTTCAAATTTATCTTTTTCTTCAGGATAATAAAGTGAAGCCCAACCTGCAACACCGGAGTCAATCCATACGTCTAACACATCAGGAATTCTTTTAATGGCTTTTCCACACTTATCACATTTCACTTCTACTTCATCTACGTATGGCCTGTGGATAAGTTCAGCATCGCCCACGTTAATTTCAGTCAATGATTCGGATTTCAACTCATCAAGAGAACCTATTACTTTCAATTCACCGCAATCAGGACATTCCCATATAGGAATTGGAATACCCCAGTATCTTTGTCTTGAAATTGTCCAGTCACGAGCGTTGTCTACCCAATCATGGAACCTTCCTTCACCGGCCCATTTAGGTACCCATTCGACCTTTGCAATTTCATCCAACATTTTCTGTTTGATTTCAGTGACTTTCAAGAACCATTGTTTGGTAGCACGATAGATAATAGGAGTTTTACATCTCCAACATACACCGTACCTGTGCTCAATGGTTTCTGCTCTGTACATTAAACCTTTGGCTTCCAGGTCATCGATGATTTGTTGATTTTCTTCTTTGGTAAATTTGGTTGCATATTTGCCCGCATCTTCTGTGAAGCATCCGTCTTCACCTACAGGACAGAATATTGGAATTCCATTAGCTTGACCTACTTCAAAGTCATCAGGACCGTGACCAGGTGCGGTATGTACTAAACCGGTACCTTCACCAAGTTCTACGTGGTCTCCAGGCAATACCTTGTGAACGCTTTCAATCTCATCGAATTCGGCATGTTTTGGAACTTCATCCATGAGAATGTAATCATAACTCATTCCAATTAAGTCCTCACCTTTTACGGTTTTGATTACTTCATACATTACTTCTTTTTCTTCGATGATTTGGTCCTCTTCATCCTCTGACTCTGCAGGGATTTTGGTCCTGTGAATCTTGACCTGTTTTCCAAGCACTGTTTCCATCAAGTTTTCAGCCAAAATGTAGGTTTCTCCGTCTTTTGAAACGTAAACATAATCAAATTCAGGGTTTGCACAGATTGCCATGTTCGCTGGCAAAGTCCATGGAGTGGTGGTCCAAACCAGGAAATAAGTATTTTCTTCACCTTTTACAGGGAACTTGATAAAAATAGATGGGTCGACTTTCTCTTCATATTCGATTTCAGCAGCAGCAAGAGCTGTTCCACAGTGAGGACACCAGCTGATTACTCTTTGGTCGTTTACAAGCAAGTTTTGCTCATTTGCCCTTTTAAGTGTCCACCATGAGGATTCCATATATTTTGGATCAAGTGTCATGTATGGGTCATCCCAGTCCATCCAAACACCCAATTCATCGAATTGCTGTTCCATAGCCACCTTATTTTCCATTGCAAATTCCCTACATTTATCTACGAATTGTGCAATTCCAATATTTTCTTCGATGTCCTGTTTGGATTGAATGCCCATGATATGTTCTACCTTATTCTCAATTGGAAGACCGTGCATATCCCATCCAGCTTGTCTTCTTAAACTAAATCCGTTCATAGATTTGTATCTAAGGTATGAATCCTTGATTACCTTGTTCCAAGCTGTACCTAAGTGGATTTTACCACTACAATATGGTGGTCCATCTAAAAATGAGTATCTAGGACCTTGTTCTCTAAGTTCATTAACTTTTTTGAAAGTTTCTTCTTCTTTCCAGAATTTCTGAACTTTTTTTTCTATTTTATCGTGATCGTATGATTTATCTGCCTCTTTTATTGGCATTGTAACTCCTCTAAAATTAATAATCTATAATATGTATTCTTTTGTTTAAGCTAATAAATAAAGGTTATTGCAATTTTTGAATATTTTAAAAATTAAAAAGATTTATAAAAAAATAACCGTAGCTAATCTTTGAAAAATAGAACAAATCTAAAAAAAATAAGTCGTTAAAAAAAATAGAATAACATTGCCTCAAGAGAGGCAAGTCGATTTAATCTTAAATATATTTTTTCAAGTCTTCAGCCTTGTCTGTGTTTTCCCATGGAAGACCTTCAATACCGAAGTGACCGTACTTAGCGGTTTGTTTATATTTAGTGTCCCTTAATCCTAATGTTTCGATAATTCCATCAGGAGTTAATCTGAAGTTTTCACGTACCACTTTTTCAAAGTCGACGCCTTCAACACCAGTTCCGAAAGTATCAACCATTACTGAAGTTGGTTCTGCAACTCCAATTGCATAAGACAGTTGGATTTCACATTTTTCAGCAAGACCGCTTGCCACAATATTCTTTGCAATGTATCTTGCCATGTAGCATGCACTTCTGTCCACTTTTGTGCAGTCCTTACCTGAAAATGCTCCACCTCCGTGGCGAGCATATCCTCCATAAGTATCAACAATAATCTTACGGCCAGTTAACCCTGCATCCCCATGAGGACCACCGATTTCAAATTTACCGGTTGGGTTAATGTGTTCTTTAGTATCCTCAGTCATTAATTCATCAGGAATAACTGCCTTGAATAGTTTTTCACGGATGTCAGCTTTTAATTGTTCCTGATTGTCAGACATGGTCTCATCATGCTGGGTTGACAACACTATTGCATCAAGTGAAGCAACATTACCGTCCTTATCATAGTTGACAGACACTTGAGCTTTACCATCAGGTCTTAAATATGGAATTTCACCGGATTCCCTAAGCTCTGTTAATTTATTGGTTAATTTACGAGCAAGATCAATCGGATAAGGCATCAATGATTCAGTTTCATTGGTTGCAAAACCGAACATCATACCTTGGTCTCCAGCACCAGTTTCTTCATCTCCACGGTCCACTCCCTGATTAATGTCAGCAGACTGTTCGTGAAGCCTATTTTCAACTTTACAACTGTGACCATCAAATTTTAACTCAGGCTTATCATAACCTATTTCAATGATTGTATCCCTAATGATTTTTTCAATTTCATCTTCTGAAATATGAGCAGCAGAGGTTATTTCACCAAATACCATACAAAAATCAGTTGTTACACAAGTTTCGCATGCAACATGAGAATATTTATCCTTTTCCATATATGCATCCAATATAGCATCAGATATTATATCTGCAACTTTATCAGGGTGGCCTTGTGTTACTGATTCTGATGTAAATGTCCTACCTATTTCATTCATAATTATCACCAATAGTCCATGTTAAATTCTCATGATAATTTACTATTTTCATAGAATTGTATAAACATTATAAACTAGTCTATATTAAATTTATCTTAAATATTATATAAAAATTATTGAAATTATGAGATAATTAAATCGTAAAACATGAATTTAACCATTAATGAGAAATATCCGAGTAAAGACAAAATTGATATATAAAATAAAATCCAAACTATCTCTATGGGATTTCATAGAAAATATAATTCACTTTTTAAAGCAGTAGACAATATGTACAAACTTTATAAAATATATAAAAAGGACTCT
Source organism: uncultured Methanobrevibacter sp. (assembly GCA_946541845.1). GTDB lineage: Archaea > Methanobacteriota > Methanobacteria > Methanobacteriales > Methanobacteriaceae > Methanocatella. Next base: position 5,095 of record CAMNJW010000027.1, on the reverse strand, counting down.
AAAAAATCCAAAGAGGACAAAAAATGAAAATTGTCTTTTGGAGTGATTTTAACTGTCCAAATTCATATATTGGATTAAATCGTCTAAGACAAGCAATTGAAGAGTTAAACCTGGAAGCTGAATGGGAAATGAAACCTTTTGAGTTATATCCAACAGCATATGATGTGCCAACTAATTCAATGGCTACAGAATATGTCTTAAAATATGGAGTTAACCCTGAAGATGCTTATAAAATAATGGATGAAACCGAGAAAATCGCTCTTGAAGACGGATTAAATATTAACTATAGAGATTTAAGATTAACCTGCACAAGAAAGGCACACAGGCTAATCAAATATTGTCAAAACAAACATCCTAAAATTTCAATAGACCTTATTTTTAAAATTTTTGAAGCTAATTTTATAGACAATGAAATAATAGCTGATATTGATGTTCTAGTCAAGCTATCATCAGATTTAGGTTTAGATGAAAATGAAATAAGAAATTTCCTCGAAAGCGATTCATATGACTTTGAAGTGCAGATTGATGAAGAGGATGCCATAGTTACGGGAATTGAAGCAATTCCATTCTACATGTTAAATCACAGAGAAGAGCAATTGACCGTTCCCGGAGCATTCGAAAAGGATGACTTCAAAATTGCCATCAAAGACATGATCAGCGGAGAACTTGAATCTAAAACATTTATTTAGGATTAAATAGATATTATTTCTAATGATTTTAAATAAAACCACTGATAAACAGTTTAATATTAAAATTAAGTATGCAAATAATTTTTTTAAACGTTTTAAAGGATTGATGGGTAAAAAAGAAATTGATTTTGCACTGGTTTTCACAAATTTAAAGGACTCAAGCATACATACGCATTTCATGAGAACTGAAATTGACGTCTATTTTTTAGATGAAAACAAAATTGTCTTTGAAAAAACCAGTTTAAAACCTTGGAAATTCCATAGGCCAAAAAAACAAGCGAAATATATCCTAGAAACAAAAAAAGACGAATTAAAAATAAAAATAGGAGATGAATTAGATTTTATCTAATATCTCTTCCGGGTTTTCAAAAATTTGAATATTGTCAATACTTTCCAATTTTCGAGTATTTTCAATATCGATATCTCTCATATAGATTGTAATGATTTTACCTTCGGAAATTGCATCATACGGACATGTATTTCTACATAAGCCACAACCGATACATTTTGTCAAGTCTATTTCTTCATGTGGAATGATTGCTCCCTGTTCGCATGCAAGCGCTGCAACACAGTCATCGCAGCTTTGACATTTGGACATCTCCATTTTTGAAGGAAGAACTGTGTCAATAGGTCCTGGATGAATATCAACAGGCACCATATATACAGGTACCGCTCCCTTTCCGGCCTGTGCCACTGCATTTGTAACGAGAGTGTCAGCTATCCCATAAACGATTTTTGAAACTGTATTTGCTGTAGCCGGTGATACAATCAATAGGTCGTATTTTCCAAGTGAAAGGCGACCGGTAATTGGATATGAAAATTTTTGATTTGAATCAGTTGCAAGTTCCCTATATTTTCCACCAGTGATGCCAACGACGCTTTCATAAAGTCCATACATTTTAAGAACTTCTTCCGCTGCACCTGATAGGAATACAGTGACTTCATGCTCTTTTGCTAATTTCAAAGCAAGTTGAACTGATTCCCTTAGTAAATGACCAGCTCCAGTAAATGCAAATCCTATTCTCATTTTAATCTATAATCTGTGATATTCGTAAGCATCTCTGTCGGAGAATGCATAATCTAAAGTAGTGTACTGGTTCATGAATTCAGCTACTTCATCAGCAATGTCTTCTTTGTCAACTGCTACACGTTTAATGAATTGTGCAACTTCTTCCATTTCTTTTTCTTTTAATCCTCTTCTTGTGATTTCCTGAGTACCTATTCTGAGACCGGAAGGATCATCGGAATTGTCCCTGTCATCACCAGGCAAGAGATTTTTGTTTAAGATGACATTGTTGTCAGCTAATTCTTTTGCAACATCAGATGCGGATCTGATTGAAGATAAGTCAACAGCAATTTGGTGGGATTGTGTGAATCCTAAATCTTCACATAATACGTCAAATCCTAATTCATACATTGCCTGACCTAAAGCTTGAGCATTCTTAATGGTTTGTTTTGCGTATGCTTCACCGAATTCCAACATTTCAGCAGTTGCAATACCCAAACCTAATAAGTGGTGCAAGTGGTGGTTACTTACGACACCAGGGAATACAGCATTGTCAATTATTTCCTCGTTTTCTTTGTGTGAAAGGATGATTCCTCCTTGAGGACCAGGGAATGTTTTGTGGGTACTTCCCATCATCAAGTCTGCTCCTTCTTTGAGAGGTTGTTGGAATTGTCCTCCTGCAATAAGACCTAATACATGAGCACCGTCATACATTACAGTTGCTCCAACTTCATCAGCTGCTTCACGAGCCTCTTTAATTGGGTGTGGGAATAAGAATAAACTTCCTCCGAATAAAACTATTTTTGGTTTTTCTTCGAGAATCTTTTTGTTCATTGCATCAATGTCAATGTTCATTACATTTTTATCTAATGGGTGGAAAACTGTTTTGAGTCCACGGATACCTGCTGCACTTACATCAGCATGGGAAATGTGTCCTCCAGAAGGTACCTCCAACGCCATTACTTTTTCACCAGGTTTTGCAAATCCAAAGAATGCAGCAAGATTTGCTGTTACACCAGAAACCGGTTGAACGTTTGCATAATCACAATCGTATACTTTACATGAAAGTTTTTTGGTCATGTCTTCCACTAAATCGACATATTGGCATCCTTCGTAAAATCTTTGGAAAGCTTGTCCTTCTGCGTATCTGTGAGCAAAATCAGTTGCTAATGCTTCTGTTACTTCTACACTTGTAACGTTTTCGGAAGCAATTAAGTTGATACTGTTTCTCATATACTGAGTATGTTCTTTTGCAATTTCTTCAAATTTTAATATTTCGTCATGATAATTAGCCATTTACTACACCTAATATCCAATTATATAATTATGATTTATTTTTTGTTTATCTTCAAATATAATATTTTTGAATAAATTAACTATATTTCAAATTTATTTTCAAAATTAAGATAACATAAACTAATAATATGAATGCAAGCATTAAAAATATTATTCCAAAAATAAAGATGGACATCACACCTAATCCATCAACTAAAAATCCTCCGATTGCAATTCCAAGTGCAATTCCACCATTCAGCACGCTTAAAAATACTCCATTTGCCAGTTCGGGACTATCCGGTAGAACTGATGTTTCAATGTATTGGATAAGGTTATATCCCATTCCATCAAGGATTCCAAATATCAAAATCAGGGCTAAAACCGGGATTAGGTAATCTGCGGAGAGATATAATCCTAAAAATACTGAAGCGCAAACCAGCTGGAAGATGATTAGTGTAGCCTTGTCTTTTTTATAAATTAATTTACCTCCAAGCCATGTTCCGAATATTGAAACAAACCCATAAATAAGCAGGAATATGCTTAGTTTATAAGTATAAATATGGCTAACGGTCTGTAAAAAGTACGGAATGTAGTTATAAACAATGCTTGCTCCAATCGGCATCATTATTATTCCTGTTGTTGCCAATATGAATTCCTTTGATTTGACGCTGGATAAAGGCATTTCATAGCTTTTAGATTTTCCAGGCATGCTTGGAAAGAAAATTAAAATCAAAATCAATGTCAGGAAATTTATTGCAAAAATCCAGGACATTGCCACTTGATAGCTGAATATAGTACCGAGAGCAGTAGTTATCGGCAACCCAACAATGCTTCCAACTGAGATTCCAAGCAAAATTTTTGTAATGTAGTCCTGTTTTTGATCTTCAGGAGCAATTTCTTCACAAACTGTCAATGCAATGGATATGAATGCGGGATAAACAACAGCAGACAATATTCTAAAAACTGAAGCAATGTAAATGCTTTTTGTAAAGATAATCACGATGTTTGATAGAGCGAAAACCGCTAAAATGGAAACGAATGTTTTCTTTCTATCCATTTTTGAAAACAGAAGTGGTATGAACAATCCAGAAATTGCAATTGTAAAGGTGAATGAACTTACATACAAACCGGAGATTGCAATTGAAGTATTGAAATACTCAGATATCTGTGAAATAATCCCAATAATACTTAAAGGAGTGTTGATTCCTAAAGTGGACAACATCAATATATAAAGAAGCAGTTTAGGATTATTTTTCATAACAATTGTTATGTTAAATATATTATATAAAATTAGTGTTGAGAAATTCTAAAAAAATAGTTAAAAAAAGTAAAAAAAGAAATAGAGAAATTAATCTCTAAATCTATTTACCTATGTCTTCAAGAGCAGCACTGATTTGTGCCATAATTTGCTCGGTTTTGAAGTGTTGTTGGTTCATTGCACCAGATGGACAAGCACCTACACAAGTACCACATCCTTTACATAATGCGGAGTTAATTTGTGCAAATTCTTTACCACCTACACCAGTTGCGATACTAATAGCACCGAATGGGCATAATTCAACACATACTTGACAAGCACCACAAACAGCTTCGTCGTTGGATGCAATAATAGGTTCGATTTCTACTTCTCCTTTAGCCATTGGGATTGCTGCTCTGGATGCTGCAGCAGAACCTTGTGCTACGGAGTCAGGAATATCTTTAGGACCTTGTGCTACACCAGCAATGTAAACACCGTCAGTTAAGGTGTCAACAGGTCTGAGTTTAGGGTGAGCTTCCATGTAGAATCCGTCTGCAGATCTGGAAAGACCTAAGGTTTGTCTGAGTTCGTCAGATCCTGCGGAGTGTTCGAGACCAACACTTAATACAACTAAGTCGTAAGTGTATTCAGTTACTTTTCCGAGTAAAGTATCTTCTGCTCTGATAGTTAAGGTTAAGTCATCGTTTTCGAAGATTTGTGCAGGTTTACCTCTGATAAATTCAATACCGTATTTTTCTTGAGATGTTTTGTAGAACTCTTCGTATCCTTTACCGAATGAACGGATGTCCATGTAGTAACAAGTTACTTCGGTGTCAGGTTCGTGGTCAATACATAATTGAGCGTTTTTCATGGAGTACATACAACATA
>CAMNJW010000026.1 GCA_946541845.1 uncultured Methanobrevibacter sp. | reverse complement strand
GGCCTTGGCTGTACAAAATGCATGAGCGAATGCAAGCTCACACAGGAATATTTAAAAAAAGAATAGAGGTTTAAAAACCCCTATAATCCGCATTTGAATTTGAATCTGTACTCTTGATTAACAATTTCCATTCCTTCAAATGATCCTTTTAAAATGTCTGCGACTTTTTGCAAGTCTTGTGCAGTAATTTCACTACCGTTTGCGATTGGTGAGAAAAATGTAATCTCATCATCAGTGATAAGGTAGTTCAAAAGTTTTGTATCTTCTTTTTGATACTTTTCGACAATTGCTAAAATTTCTTCTTCAACAGATTTATCTAGGTTTGTCATAATATCACCTTAAAAGATAATTAATTGAAGAAGTATTTAAACTTTTATACTTGAATCTACATGACGGTGAATAAAAAGTAACCATATGTTTAACAAATAAATAATTTTAAAAATACATTGGATAAAATTAGTAAAATATATGGCAAACATTAAAATTATCAATCGTTAAATTAATTTCTGAGAAGGTAAACTCCTGTTAGAAAACTCCACATTATTAGGGTATAAACTGAAAGCCTTTCAAATACAGGCATGTAAACACTTCCCATATTGAAAAACATTATCCAAAAGGCAACTAAACCAATAGTTCCCAAAATGAGAGTGACTTTCTGATATAATTCAAATTCATCCATGGATCTTGAAATTAACACCAATAACACATTACCACCCAATATTGCCATAACCGCACCTAATGTGTGATATCCTGAAGTCAAAGGATTTCCACCATGCACCAATCCAACGATGATTACTCCCATTGAAGTAACAACAGTTAATATATAACATATTATCTTATGTTTAACAATGAAATCCTTAAACCTGTAAAAGTTGCCGAAAAGAAGTGTTAATCCAATCAGGATAAATGCAGAATTCATTAGCCAAAACAATGGAGAATTTGCATTCGGAATTCCCAGTTCCGAAATGGTATGGAAAATATAAGTATTAAAAATAGAAGAATTGAAAAAAGTTGCAGAAATGGCTTCAGCTAGAATATAATACAAACTTCCAATTACAAAGACAATCCCAGCAACTTTAGATTTCATTTAGAATCCGAATTTTTTATTGAAGTATTTTTCTCTCAATTCAAAGTTAAGCTCTTCAATATCTGCACCGTCAATAGCTCTTTTAAGTATTTTAAAGGAAGTCTTTTTAGGTACGGTGACATTTTTGATATGTGATTTAACCCAAATCTTGTCAAATCTTTTCTTTAAGCTTCCCAATTCTAATTTTTCGATTACATTTCTTAAATTAATGATGTTTGCTTCATTAATAATTTCAAAGTTTGCATAATCTTTGGCTTCTAGCATTATTGGGTTTAAACCTAAAATGAAGTGCTGCAAGTCATAATCCAGGAATGACTCATAATCCCCATCATATGCATAGACATGAGCCTTTGCAGATAAAGCTAGCCTGAATACTAGGAATTGATTTCCCATCAATGCTCTTGATATAATTTCATCACAGAAGTTCAAACCTGTTTGAATCATGTCCGCAGAAGATCCTGCAACGTAAGTTTCGTAATCTTCAAAGCTGAACTGGATAAGTGCAAACATGTATAAATCCATCCATGCGTTTTCTTCTAAGAATTCATGAGCCTTATCAGTTAATTCCAAATTATCAAATGTTTTTTCATTATCAACAGCCACATTTAAATTACGAGCATCATGAGCCTCTTTTAAAACAGGCAATACCCTTTCAACAAGTTCATGTTTTTTACCTGAAACTTTTAATCCATTCTCTCTTAAAATATCCTTAAGTTCTGAAACGATATATTTTTTAGATATATATTCGGCAGTTATTTCCACATTGGCACTTACCTGAACGTCACCTTCTAGATATCCTTCTTTAACCAAATAATCAATGCATTCTTCAGCAGAAGAGAATGTTCCAAAATTACCTTCATTTAAGATATCTTCAAGTTCATAGCCATTATCTAAAAAATTCAAAACGTTAAATATTTCTAATTTTTGTTCACTCACTTAAACACCTTTTATTCTTGGTTAACAATATTTTAAAGTTACCAAATGTTATGATCAAACTTCCAATTAAGAAAGCATATAAGTCTGAAATAAATATTAAGATAATAATTATTCCTACAACTGTTACTAACAACATTAATAGTATATCTTTTTTAGTTAATTTAATATTTTCCTTGTAATATTGCTTGTTTGCCATGATTGAAATGTAGAAAATCACAAGTGAAATAATCATCAGGCAACTTGCAAACATTGGGTTTACTTCACCGCTGTGAATCAGCTCCAGTGCAACTGTCACCAGATTTATACTAATGACAATGAAATAATGGCTAAACATCAATCTTAATGACCTTTCAACCCTCATATGTTCCATCAGATTATGAATTTGAATTACATAAGAGCCGAACATTGTCAAAACGATGAAAAATACCAATATTGGCACGAATGTGAAATTTCCAACATCAAAAAAATGTGTCAGGCCGACAATAGCTTCACCGAATGTGATGATAGTCAGAAGCTCAAATCTCTCAACTAAATGTGGAAAACTGATTATGCTTTCATCGAAGTGCCCTCTGATGAAAAATGGCAGGAATGCACCTCCCAAGACTGCCACAACATCAATTAGGATAATATAACTTGCAGGAACATTGAAAATAATCGCCAGAATTGCAATTAGATATATTGTACATACGATTGAAAGAATTGAAATTGAGTTTCCTGCAGCACCCTGAAGAGAATTCTCCCTTTTGGCCTGAATGACATATAATATCAGAACTGTCAGAAGCATTATGAGCATTGCCATGTTAAATGTGAATGACATTGATGCCCAATTCGGTGAAATCGTATTTGCCATATAGATTACTGCAATCATGTTCACACAAACAAGCAGATAATCATGCCATTCCCACTTGCCGTAGCGATTAACATAGTTAGTAAAGTAAAGCCAAGCCTGCAGAATTACAAATGAAGTGATTACATAAGTAAAAAAGTTATACGGAGGAATTATTCCTCCCACAGGTTCTGAAACCAGTGCAGTCAACTTTGAAATTGCATATACAAAAATCAGATCATAGAATAATTCGATTAATTCAACTGGTTTTACCTTAACTTCCATAATATCTAATTTGTATTTAAAAGATATTTAATTTTTACAAAAAAAGTAAAACGGATTAAAACATCAATTGTTTTTCAACCATTTTCATCATTGGCTTAACATCATCAGATAAGTTAATTTCAGTAATGTTTTTAGGAGAACGCTTTTTAGAAGCATAATAAGCCTGTGCAAAAGTACGACTGATAAAATAGACTTCACTAAAATCCAATATAAAATCTATTCCATTAATCACATTTATCTTATTAATTAAATCAGTTGCACTACTATTCAACTCTAAAGACTTGCCTATTTCAACAGAAACATCAATAATCATTTATTACCTCATATTCATAAAAATTGGTTTTATGCAATTCTATTAAATCATAGATATTTTGAACTTCAAACTTATTTAATCTAATGCTTATCAAGGTTCCCTTGAAATATTCTTCATTATCCAATAACTCATATTTGTATCCTCCCCTCGAAATATGCAATAATCCTTTTCTAGAAATAATTAATATTTCACCCACATTTCCTTCAATAACCAATCTAATTGTAGTCCATAAGCCATTTCCTCTTTCATAAGGATTATCAGACACAGTTGAGAAGTTATTTATTGCTTTTTCAATTGCATTACAGTCATCAATATAATCAACATTAGCTTTATCAAATCGGCCAGGAATTGAAATTCCATTATCCATAATGGCTAATTCCAATATCCCCTCATTATCAAAAATTTTAAAAGATAATGAAGCATCCGTTTTTTCATTATCAAATGCATGTTCATGAATATTATATGTCAATTCAGATAAAATATGTCTTAAAACAAATTCCCCACCATAATGACTATCTAATTTTTCTATAATTAAATCAATGAAACTTAAATCTTGTTGATTGTATTTAGATTCGGGCAATTCAAATATATCCAGCTCTTCTGAGCATGAAATTATTTTATGATTATTCTTTTCAAAAAAACCAGAATAACAATAATGTTGTAGGATTCAACTCCAAATCTCTCAAATCAATCTCATTTTCACCATTTTTCTTTTTAGCAATTTTTTCAAATTTCTTGTAATTATCAAACAGATTCTCAAGTGTTATAATAACACCACCCATATTCAATAATTAACTAGAATGAAAAAATCCGGACTTCAACATAACAGTTAACAAGACTAAATTGGTCAAATAAGTATTTAAAACAAGCAGTTACAAATAAAAGCAATTTTACGAAGTTAAATCAATTTTAAAATAGAATAAAGAAAAAAAGAAAAATCAAGGATTGCATGCCTCATCAGCAGCCCCCATCACAACGCTAATCTCATCAGAGATATTGATTTCGGATATTTTTTTAGGAGATTCATATTTAGCATTGTAATATGCTTGAGCATAATTCATAGTGACAAACATTACGTCCTTGAAATCAATTATAAAATCATCTGCAGGCAATTTATTTAAAATATCAATCAATTCCACTGCAATTTCACTTGTTTCCAAATGTGTACCAAATTCCGCTCCAACATTAATAAGCATTTTTACACCTACACTAATATTTAAAGTTCATAATTAATAAAATTAGATTATATGAAGACCTGTCCAAAATGTGAAAGAGAAATGAAAAAAGTATTTCATGGCGAACCTACAGATGAGCTTGCCATTGAATCACTGGAAGGTGAGATTATTATAGGAAACTGTTGTGAATCAACATATAACTATTATTGCGAATACTGCGACGAATATTTTCAATTATAAACCCAAAACATCCCTATCAGGATTTGAATTCTTAAATAAATTGATCTTCACATCTCTTCTCCATGTGAATTTCAAAAGTCCTTCATGGACTATCTTCAAATCGTCATCTGAAAAGTTTTCCAAGTAATAAATCTTACCCCTAACACCAACATTCATCAGAAATCTTATCATATGTCTGTAAACCATAATAGTATGAGGGTTATACACCACAATGTCATCAGAAATGTATTCTACAAGTTGTTCCAGTTCAAAAACATCCGGAGTCAAAACTTCAACATCACAATTTGGAAATTTTTCAGAAATTATTGTTTCATAATCCACAACATCACCACTATTAGATATCAAGGTGATTAATATTAAAATTAATGATTATTTAGTAAAATTGTTTTTATGATTGAAAATTGATTTAAAGGTATAAAATTGCTTTAAAAAATAACTTACTAGTTTATAAATCTTGAAATTAAATATAACCAATACAAATTAAAATTTGTAAAGGTTAAACCATGAAAGAACAAGATTTTAAAATTAGAACAAAAATCATAAAAGAAACATTTAATGATTCAAGAAGAATCAAATGCATCACACCTGAAAAAGACAGAAAATTAGATGACAACATTTATCCCGGAGGAGACTTATTTACAACAGAAGATGGGGAGTTTATTGATTTGGAGTTTCAAATGAAAGACTTTAACGAATCAGAACTTGTAAAATATGTGGAATTTGCAGAAGCATTATACAAAAAACATCAAAAACAGGTATCAATTTATCTTCTTTGTCCAGATACTGTCAATGTGCTTGTAAGAGAATGTGAAATCAAATCTGAAGCGGAATTTACTATTAAGCTCGCTTGCATTCAGGAAAATCCAGCGCATATAATTCTTGATATAATAAAAAATAAGATAAATAGCGGAGAATTGCTTGACGGGGACGACCTGCATGCCCTTTCAATGCTGCCAATAATGTGCAAGGAAGAAGATAGAAATTATTTCAGAAAGGAATATTTTAAAATAATCAATAAACTACATTATTGATTATTTATTCCATTTTAAGATTGTTTTGCCAAACTTAGAGATATAATCCTTATCAAATGCCTCTTTTAAGTCATTTAAAGAGTTTATTTCACAGATATTGGTGACTAATTTTTCCAGATATTCGAATAATTTAGGATTTTGTTTGAGAGTTTCCACAACTCCTTCAAAATCTTCCCTCTCAGACCTGCTATTGCCCTGAATAGTCAATCCTTTTTCCAATACCATACGAGTATTTATCGGAATTGGGTATTCGCTTACGCCAAATAGATTAATGGTTCCTTGAGGATTAATTAAATCTATAATCTGATCAATAGCTGATTGTGATGCACTTGAACCAACACATTCAAAAGCATGATCAACTGCCAAGTCGTCAGGAACATTGTGAATTGGATAAACTTCATCAGCGAATGAAAATAAATTCAAATTATCCATATGTTTTCCGAACACCATCACTTTTGAGTCAGGAAACTTTTCTTTTAAGAACAATGCTGTGATAAAACCTAAGTTACCATCTCCCCAAACGCCCAATGCCTCTTTTGGAGTGATAGCAATTTCATTAAATTTAGAAATTCCCTGATATGCTACAGAAATCAATTCAATGAATGCCGCAACATTTGGATTGAAATCTTCAGGCATTCTTACAATCCTGTCCGAATCCATTTTAATCAAATCAGAAGTGAATCCATCAAAACCACTTCCCCTAAATTTAGAACTATAAGAATAGTTTGCTCGGCAAACATCCTCACCAAAAGGAGTGTTTGGAATCATTACAACTTTATCGCCTGACTTGAAATTACCTTCGCCATCAAATACAACCTCTCCGATTCCTTCATGAATCAATGCCATAGGCAATTTCTTTTCTAAAACATCAGCTGGACGACTGCCTTGGTAATATCTTTGGTCCGCCTGACAAATGGAAAGATGGGTCGGCCTTACAATTACACCATCCATATCAATTTCATCTATTGCCTCTTCAAAGAATTTTGGAGACTTTAGTCTATAAACAATATTAATCATGAATATCCTCTAAAATTGTATTGGCTAATTTTAAGTCGTACGGATAAGTAATTTTAATATTTGTCACTTCACCCTTAACCAGATGTACATCTTCATCTTTAAGAGTGAATATTTTACATGCATCTGTTAAAATCTTACTTTCTTCTTCTGTTAAACTATTGATTAAGTTATAAAGCTTATTTATTTTGAAGCTCTGTGGAGTTTGGCCTTGATAATAATAATCCCTAACAGGGATGCTTTCAATAGTCTGCCCATTGATACTTTCAACAATTGTATCAGTAGCCGGAATTACAGTATCGCAGGCACCATATTTTCTTGCAGCATCAATATTATCCTCAATAATCCTATGAGTAACAAACGGACGCACTGAATCATGCGTAAGAATAATGGCCTCATCATCAATGCCAAAATTCCCTTCAATATAATTCACACTACTCATTAATGTGTCATTTCTGGTTTCTCCACCTTCAATTACAATAATATCCTCATTATTTGGAATATATTTCTCAATCAAATGATTGGTGTGACTGATAAAATTTTGAGGTGTCAATACGATGATCTTATCTATCTTATCGTTAATCACAAACTTTTCTATTGTATGGACAATGACTGGCTTGTTTCCCAAAGTTAAAAACTGTTTAGGAGTGTCTGTACCGCCCATTCTTGATCCGATTCCACCTGCTAATATTGCTGCAAAAATCATTTAAATTCAATCCTTTTCAAATATAATTATGAAGTGAGACTTGCCTTCAGGAATATCCTCACCAATTTCCTCATTCAGATAAATCATTTTAAGATTATGATTGCTGAACAATTCTTCCAATTCATCTGGAGTGCTTTTGATATCAGTTGATGGGCCTTTTGCCATGTCAATTGCTTTAAAGTCCATTATGGCAATCTTACCCTCATCCTTAATCATCCTCTTCAACTCTTCAATGACAACGTCCATTTCTCCAGATGCCTTAAATCCATGAAACACGTTAAGCATTAAAATAACATCAATATATTCATCACGAACAGCAGAGACTCCTTTGGTGAAATCTGCATGAACAGCAATCAGATTTTCAAGGTCATTCTCTTTTATATAACTTTCAATTTCATCTATAGATTCCTTATGATTATCGACCGCATAAGCGGTTCCATCAGGGAGATAATCTTTTAAGGCTTTGATTGCAATGTGACCGTCACCGCAGCCCGCATCCATAAAAGTCTCATTACCTTTGAAATTCAATTCAGTTAAAATTTCATCGGAATCTAAAAAATCAGCACTTGACTTTCCATGATGTCTATGTTCCATTTGCATCACCTATTCTTTAATTAATAATCTTTAAAAAATAGTATATAATAATTTTCAAAAAAAAGAAAAGGGTTAGAAACCCTTGAAAAGAATCATTCTTTTTCAAACATGATTAAAAAGTGAGACTTGCCCTCAGGAATATCCTCACCAATTTCTTCATTTAAATAAGTCATTTTGAGACCCTGTTTATTGAATAGTTCTTCCAAATCAGTTGGGGAACTTCTCATTTTAGTTGGAGGTCCTTTTGGAACATCCCAAGCCTTATAATCCATGATGGCTATTTTACCATCTTTTTTGACTATTCTTGCAAGTTCCATCACCGCTTCATCCAATTTGCGTGAAGCCTTAAATCCATGGAATACATTTACGAGCAGAACAACATCAATTGATTCGTCTTCAACACCGGGAATTCCTTCAGGAATGTCCGCTTCAATATTAATTAAATTTTCAACATCATTTTCCTGCTTATATGTTTCCATATCATCTATTGATGCATCATAAATATCCACTGCATAAACTGTTCCCTTGTGATTATAATCCTCTAATACTTTTATTGCAATGTGACCGTCACCGCAGCCAGCATCCATAAAAGTTTCATCTCCGTTAAGATTTAATTCACCTAAAATCTCATCAGAATCTAAAAAAGCAGCACTGGAAAATCCATGAGCTCTATGACCATTTTCAGGCATCATCATATTTTATCACCTATGTAATAATCTTTAAAAAATAGTATTTAATAATTTTCAATATGATGAATTTTGCATAACACTATAAAAATAAGTAAATAATAAAAAAAAGTTATAAGAGGATTATTTTTTCCAAGTTTGTTTTACTCCTCTTCCTCTTTTACTACCAGGTTTAGTATAACTTCTTTTTTGTCTGGTTCTTCTGTTAGTTCCTTTAACTTTTGCCATATTTTCCCCTCCTTCAAAATTGATAATAAAAATATTAGAATTACATCTATAACAAAAAGAATATTTGTTTTTAATATATTTAAAACTTTTCTTTAAGTGGTATATTCTGCATTGATTTTGACATAATCATAAGTTAAATCACAACCCCATGCAGTTGCCTCACCATCGCCCAAGTCAAGATCAATATTGACGATGACATTTTTAGACTGCATAATCTTTTCTGCTCTTTCAAGATTTGAGGTGTTATCAAATGCTAAAATTTCACCTTTTCTGACCAAATCAACTTCATCGGCATCACTGGCGATAGCTATTGTAACAATGTCCGGATTCAAGTCACACCCGGAATATCCTATTGCGGAAACAATTCTTCCCCAGTTAGGGTCACCACCGAATACCGCAGACTTAAAAAGACTGGAAGAAATGATTGATTTAGCAGCAAGTCTTGCATCTTCAAGGTCCTTTGCACCACAAACATTTGCTTCGATGAATTTTGTAGCTCCTTCACCGTCACGAGCCATTTTTTTAGCCAGGTCGATGCAAAGATAATTTAACGCCTCTTGGAAATTAGGATCCAATTCATCATCCTTAACAACTTCAATTCCAGAAGCCCCATTTGCCATCATCAAGCAGGTATCGTTTGTACTTTCATCACCATCAACAACAATCATGTTGAAACTAATGTCCGCAGCCTTTTTCAATGCCTTATTAATTTCATTGGAAGGAATTACTGCATCAGTTACAATAAAAGAAAGCATGGTTCCCATATTAGGAGCAATCATTCCACTTCCTTTAGTGATTCCAGCAATCTTTACTACTTCACCGGTTGTCAATGTGACTTCAACGGCACATTCTTTTGGAAATGTGTCAGTTGTCATGATTGCTTTTGCTGCTGCAAGAGAATTTTCGGGTTTATCACCTAATTTGGAAATAGATTCATATGCCACCTTAGAAATAATATCAATTGGCATCTCACGACCTATTACACCAGTTGATGAAATTGCAATTTCATCTGCAGGCAAATCCAAGTCCTTAGACAATAATTCAACCAAAGTTTTACAATCATCAATCCCCTGTTGGCCTGTAAAACAATTAGCGTTACCACTGTTAACAAAAACTGCAGAAATAATTCCTTTTTTAAGAACATCCTTTGTATATTTGACTGGTGCTGCAACAACTTTATTGGAAGTAAAAACAGCAGAAGCAGTACTGTTTGGAGAAACAATAATAGTAACACCATATTTACCTTCACGCGCACCAGATACTTTTAGATTTTCAATAACTGAAAATCCACCATTTAATTCTTTAATAAAGTCCATAAAATCACGAAATAAGTTAATTAGTATGATAATTCATCATTAGTTACATTATATTTCTCTAATGATTGATTGCTATTATAATCCACAGCATCAAGTTGTTGGTCATAATATATCGGTTCGGTGTCATTTAAATTAGTAGTCATTTCCTCTGTAACATTAACCCAATGAGGTCCATCATCCTGACTATTATCCTCAAAATTCAAAGAGATTCCAATTCCCGCACCAATAACAAAAGCAACTAAAGCCAATATCACAATCAATACTGTAATACCATTACGTTTACTTTTATTTACATTATGGCGAGCATTATTATTATTTCTCCGTGGTATTTTAGGGAGATTGCGATTATTTTTTTTGCGCTGTTCCCTTGGCGAAATTAAAACTCTTTTATCATCTTTTTTTCTTCTCATACTACAACTCTTTTTTATTAATTACGCTATGAATGCATAAGCTAGAGCAATCAAGACTCCAACAAAACTAAATACTCCCAATCCTAAAATAGACATCAAAAATGTAAATATAAATACAAACGCAAAAACACCAATTAATTTTGCTTTTTCATTTTCAATTAAATTTATCAATGTCCTTGTAAATTCTGATGGAATATTATATGCATATAATCCATTAGCTAACTCAAATACAACTAATGATAATGGAGCAGTTGATTTTAAACTGTCAACAAGTTGGGCTCTTTCCCCAGCTTCTCTTCTACTTCTGCCAACTCCTGCCCTAATTTTAGCACCATTATCCAATGCAAACCATGCAGCATCAAGGCCGGCACGTATTGCCAAATCTTTAGATGGGAATCTTGCAATGAAGTCATCACCACCTTCACGATAACCTTCAAGCTCACCGCCACATTCGGTTTCAATGAAATTTTTAATACCGTTCATCAAGTCAACGAGCTGGTTTCTGCCGTTTTTGTCAATAAATTTAGTAGAATTGATTAAATCAATGAATAAATAATTTTCTAGGTCAACTGGCCTGGATTCCTTAAGTAAGAATGGAGAATCAAACACAAGAGCATATTCTCCGCCTAATTTGGTAAATGCAATTCCTGGAAAACTACCCACATTTTGAGTGTAATGAATTGCACGTTCAATTGAAGCAGCGCCAGTCATTCCTACAGCTGAAATTACCTGAATTCCCTCAGATAATCCTATTCCAATAAGTTCAATAGCTACACGAATAGCATCATTTTTACTTAACATTTTAGCAACTAGTTCAGTAGCTGTTTTTTCCACTACTTCCCCTTTTTCATTCTGAATGATTTTTACAAATATATTAATCAAATTGGAAGGGTGTTGAAGTTCTATGTAAAAATAACGGTCACTACCCATGATAATGTTACTAACCAACGCATATTCCTCAATCTTATTTTCAGCAGGAGTCAGTTCATAAAAACTGTAATCCTTTGGAATATTTTCCGCACCGACATCACGAATAAGATTTTGTAAAATTGAATCGGAATTTATCTCCGCTTTTTCAAGCTCAAAAAGAATTGTTTGAGTATAGTTAAATAACTCTACATATTCTGTTTCAAGAGAATTGGTTGGAAAAAATTTTGTTCCAACAGCAATAGGATTCAATTTTGTTGTGGATTTAATAATTGCCTTGGTTAACCCATTAACCATCTAAGCCCCCTCCCTTTTCGAGCTCAATTTCGAACTCTCCAGGTTTTTCTAAAAGCATGTCTGGCTTTACTGAAACGAATGGGAACTTCCAGGATCCAAGTCTTCCAGCTATTGTACTCGCAATATTTCTGGAATTTCTTTTAATGAAAACTTCATCATCGGGACTAACACGAACTAAGACATTATATGGAGCATGTTCAGTGACTTCATCCGCCAACATAATGTTTAATTCAAAAGTACCTGGTTTTGTGAATAAATCATTACGAACTGCAATTAAAGGTTTTTTCTCAAGACCTAACCTATCAGCAATTGTAACAGAAATGTTACCTGCATTCTTAACTGCAAGTTTATAATCTTTAGGATGTACCAATACAAATATCACATATGGAGCGGCAATTTCAACATCATCAACCATCTCTACAATTTTATTGAACATTGGAATTTTAGCAAAAATATTTTCAAGCTTAGATTCTGCATTATTCTCATTGTCAATACGAATAATAGCTTGTTTAGCAATGTTTAATGGGGAAATTTCTAATCCTTCTTTTCCTGTGTAAATTTCCCATTTTTTAAAGTTCAATTCCTTTATAATTTCATCACAGATGTGTTGAAGTATGTTTTTATCTTTTTTGGCTTTTTTCGGTTTTCCAAATGTGAGTCTACCGTTATCGATAATAAATGGAATTCTCATGGAAGATATATTTCTAAATTCAGCAGCATAATCTCTGAATTTATCATTAGATAAAATTTTAGCCCTTTCACGAGTTGCAATATCTAAAATAAAATGATCTGCATCATTACCTGCTGGAACTTCCTCTACATTCTCACTTTCCAACAATCTTAAGAATTTATCTTTTTCGTCAATGTCATGACGAAGTGATGCATCGGCAATTATTACAAATTCATCTTCACCCTCTTCTAATGCTTTGACAGCAGCAAGAATATTAGACATTTGAGGTTGCCCGTTTTCATTTTTAACATGATATGCCACATTAGAAGCATCTACGACCACTTTCATAATATCACCTAAAAATAATATATTAAAATAAATCATTAATTAAATCAGTATAATATATTTTTGTATTCTCTTATTTAAGTTTTTAATTTATAATGTATTTCTTGGATATTTTCCAAATAAAAATTTTTCTCCACCAACCATATTAAGAAATATTTCAATTTCATCGTCCGTAATGTTATAAACATTATATGAATTCTTATTTTTTCCTCTGAGCTTAGTAGAGCATAATGAACCTGCATTTACAACAATTGTATCATTTATTCTCCAAATATTCGGAACATGCTTGTGTCCTGACAAGACCAAATCAACCTCATGTGTTGTCAAAGTTTTCAAGATATCCCCCGCATCGGATAAGACATTGCGTTCACGACCTGTTTGGGGAATTGAAATAACATGATGATGCAATGCAACAATGGAGAAGTGTTCATTAATGGCGCATTCATCTAACTGATGTTCCAACCACATATGCTGAGGATTTCCAATATGTCCCCTGTTTTCATCAGGAGAACTGCTATCCAAACCTATTACAGTGAAATTACCATCCATTGTCAATTTCCAGCTTCTCTCACCTATTAACTCTTCAAAGGTTTGGTAACCTAGATTACGAGAGTCATGGTTTCCTGGAACTGCAAATAACGGAGCTTCAAACAACTCCAAATATTTGGTTGCTTGTTCAAACTCAGCATAATATCCATTATTTGTTATATCCCCAGTTAAAACAATCATGTCCGGCTGCAAATCATTTATTTCAGCAGCCGCTCTCATGAACATTTCTTCATCGAATTCTGATTTACAAACATGCAAATCAGAAATATGTACAATTAAAGTCATTTTTATCTATTGATTTAATTTCATGATAGCTTCTGCAAGATCGCCTTTGCACTCTTCAAGAGCTGCTCTTGCTTCATCTTCAGATACATTAGCGCTGTTAGCTACCATTTCAACATCTTCATCAGGAATTTCAATTTCATATTCAAGTTCTACTTCACGAGCTTTACCTTCAACTTGGTAAGTTTCCTGTCCCATCACATTCATTAAACTTACGCTAGGATTATCAATAATTAATTCTTTTTCATCAAAACGGATAATGACTTCTCGAACACCTTCGAGTTCTTCCATTTTCATACCCATTTTCTTCATTTGTCTTTCCATTTGTTTCATTTGTTTTTTATTCATACCAGGTATCATAAATAATCCTCAATAAAATTAACTATTTATAAATATATTTTTAATTGTTATTAAATACTTGCAAAATTTTTAAAAAAAAAAGTAAAATATGGATTAATCAGTGAATCCATATCCTTCAGTTTCGAATGCTTCAACAACATCCTTCAGCACTTCCGGAATGTTGATTTGCTGAGGACATTCTTCAATACATGAATCGCATTCCATACAATCTGAAGCTATTCCAACATTAGGAAGTTTTGTATAATTCAGATATGCATTACCGTATTGTGACCAGTCATCACGACCCAACATCATATGCTTATTGTATAGGTCAAATATTTTTGCAATGTCAATCTCTTCAGGACAGGAATCAACGCAGTATCTGCATTTGGTACATGATACTGTGATGTTGCTGTTAATGATTTCGGAAACTTCATTAAGGAGTTCCATTTCTTCATCGTTTAATGGGTCAGCATTTTTGAACTCTTGAATATTGCTCTCAATCTGTTCCAAATCACTTGCACCTGTGTAGACAACACAGACATTGTCCAGGTTAGCTACAAATCTCATTGCCCAGGAGACAACTGCCCTGTCAGGATTATAATCTTTCATTAGCTTTTCCGCCTCATCAGGGACATCTGCTAAAAATCCCCCCTTATAAGGTTCCATTATCATTACAGGCTTATTGTATTTAGTTGCAACTTCCAGACATTTCCTGGATTCTATTCCTTCATCTTCCCAGTCAAGATAATTAATCTGAAGCAAAACGAATTCAATTTCAGGATGATCGAATAAAAGCTCTTCCAAAAATTCTGCATTACCGTGAGTGGACAGTCCAATGTGTTTAATGAAACCTTCTTCTTTCTTCTTTTGGATAAATGAAAACAAGTCAACATTTTTCCAGGCGTTTTCTGTGAATCCGCTTACATTATGCAACATATAGTAATCAATGTAATCGACACCGCAATGCTCAAGCTGTTCAGCAAAAATCGGTTCAAGTTGTGATTCTTCAGTGATAATGAATAAAGGCAATTTAGTTGAAATTTTAAATGAATCACGAGGATATCTGTCAACAACAGCCTTTTTAAAAGCCTGTTCTCCAATTCCTTCATGGTAAACGTATGCAGTGTCAAACTGGTTAAATCCAGCATCCATGAACACATCGACCATCTTATTTACCTGTTCATAATCAATATTCGTAACATCATTCTCGTCTAGAAGAGGAAGTCTCATCATTCCCATACCTAACTTAGCCATAATATACCTCATTAAAATATATATAAATAAAAGTATATATGTTTAAGTTTTCCTAAAACAGAATTACTACTTTGCACCAATTACACGATTAACATAGGGTATTTTGTTTAATAAACACATTGTAATTAATGAACTAAGCAAAATTAGGATAAATAAAATCAGGACATGACTGTATAACTCATAATATGGAACAATTTCTCTATAAATGCATAAATACATCCCCTGAATCAGATAAATGCCATAACTGTATTTTGCAAGTGCAAAAACAAATTTCCTAAAAACACCATCAGGATTTTTTGTAAAATTCAAGCTCATATTGAACTTATTGAAATTTTTGAATAACAAAAACACGCCAATCACTTCAAATGCCAATGGAAGTGAATATCTGTCAATAGTGAACATCTCGCTTGGAGATGACAAACAGCAAACAACAATCATTGTTAAAATGGCTGACAGAACTGTCAAAATTAATG
The DNA here is from genome assembly GCA_946541845.1 of uncultured Methanobrevibacter sp. Classification (GTDB taxonomy): domain Archaea; phylum Methanobacteriota; class Methanobacteria; order Methanobacteriales; family Methanobacteriaceae; genus Methanocatella. The sequence continues at coordinate 1,941 of CAMNJW010000026.1, read as the reverse complement.
CGAAATAAGGATTATTCAATAAATCCCTTTCGGTGTGGCGCAAGTAATAACCTAAAACAACTAGACCAATTGGACTTGTGAAATAAGATAACTTGACTGGAAATGTGAAATTCAATGTATAATCAAAAAGACATGTACTCAGCCAGAATATCAGGAAATATTCTGCTTCCTCCAATTTGGAATTTGCAAGCCATTTGTTGAATATTGGCATTATCAAATATGTTCCCAAAATCATCCAAAAGAACCAGTATGGCTCAAAACCATGTGAAGTAGCCATGAATGCACCATAAACAAATTGAAGCATGGAATATGCATCAAATGATTGAAGAAATTCAAATCCGCAGTAGTAAGATAAAAGTATTCCCACTGCACTTAAGATTAATCCCCAAAAAACAAATGGGCCAACAATTCTTGGAATCCTTTTTCCTAAAAATGACCTGATGTCCCATACACGACCTAATGACAATGCACCAGACAACAATAAAAATAAATCAACACCAATTCTAAAACAGTTGCCTAAAACCTGTGAAAATAACCATTTGACTGACGGGATCATATCATATTCAGGCATTGCATAATTTCTTGTAACTGCATAGACATGAACGATAATTACACAGATAATAACAAATGCCCTTAAAGCATCAAAATAAAAGATTCTCTTGGATTTAGAAACTGTCATACACAAAATTCCTTAAATTCTATAATGATATATTTACTTTAATTTAATAAAAATATTCGTTTTAGAAATTTATTTAAACAACACCACGTAAAGTATTTTTATGAATGAAGAAAGATGCAATTGGGCCGGAAGTGATGAAATATACATCAAATATCATGATGAAGAATGGGGAGTTCCAACCCATGATGACCAGGAACTCTTTGAAATGCTTGTTTTAGAATCCTTCCAGGCAGGACTCTCATGGATCACAATCCTTAAAAAAAGGGAAAACTTCAGAAAAGCATTTGATAATTTTGATGTTGAAAAAGTGGCAGAATATGATGATGAAAAAATAGAAGAACTTCGCTCAAATGAAGGAATTATCCGCCATAAAGGAAAAATCACATCAGTAATTAACAATGCTCAAATATTTATTGAAATCCAAAATGAATTTGGAAGCTTTGATGAATATATTTGGGGATTTACAAATGGTGAAATCATTAAAGCAGAATTTTTAACCGAATCTGACTTATCAAAAAGTATTTCAAAAGATTTGAAGAAACGTGGAATGAAATTTGTCGGACCTACAATAATTTATTCTTACCTTGAATCAATTGGAATTATTGATAACCATCAGGAATATTGCTTTAAATACTAAAAATAATATTAAATTTTAGAAAAAATACTTGAACATATATGCCAATTGATTGAAACACAATGTTAATGACACAAAATATCGTTTTCTTGAATCAATGAATCATTAAATTAGTAGTAATTATAAAAAAATCTTGTTTCATTAATCACATAATAAGTTTAATTGAAGATATCAACTTTGTCATTATTGAATCCCAAATCTACTCTTCCAATAGGATGATATTTTTAGGATCGACTTTTAAATATTTGGGAACTTCAAATTTATGGTCATGAATCTTTTTGTCATATTTCCACCATAAACCATTTGCCAGAGTTACCTCCCATTCAAAAGGCATTTCCACTACTGATGAATTTGAAGTATCCAACAAATTGATGTCATCTTCATTAGCAGGGGAAAAGTCATGCGCTCTTATTCCCATATGTGTGATGTTAGATGAAATCTTTTCAGAAACTTCAAATGTTGCTCCCCAATCTATAGACCTAATATGATAATCATCAATGATTTCTATTTTAGAAATATTCTTACATCCTGTGAGTCTGGCGACTTGAACTTTTTTTGGATTCTCAAACAACTCATAAGTTTTTCCTTTTGCAATAATTTTGCCCTCATCCAAAATAATGAGCTCATC
>CAMNJW010000025.1 GCA_946541845.1 uncultured Methanobrevibacter sp. | reverse complement strand
TTAAGTTACAAAATATTTAAATATACTTAAAATATATTTTTAATCACAAATGTAGGAGGAATTTATCATGGCTGATAAAAAAGCACCTGCAGATGGCTGGCCTGTAATCAGTGGAGATTATATTGTAGGAGACCCTGAAAGCCCTGTTGCGGTTACAACTCTTGCATCTCACATTGAAGCAGAATTGTCTGGAGCAGCTATTGCAGGACCATGTAAAACCGAAAACTTAGGTATTGAAAAAGTAGTTGCAAATATCATTTCAAATCCAAACATAAGATTCTTAATTTTGGCTGGCGCTGAAGTGCAAGGTCACATCACCGGTCAAAGTTTCAAGGCATTGCATGAAAATGGGGCAGACCCTGACAAAAAGAAAATCATCGGTGCAACCGGAGCTATTCCTTTTGTTGAAAACGTTCCTCTTGAAGGTGTTGAAAGATTCCAGCAACAACTGGAAATTGTTGACCTGATTGACACTGAAGATATTGGAGCCATTCAATCTAAAATCAACGAATGCGTTGAAAAGGACCCTGGGGCAGTTGAGGCTGATCCTATTATCATGGAAGTCGACGAGGAAAATGAAAAGATGGTAATCGTTGACAAGAAATCTAAAAAGGATAAGAAAGAGGAAGCTGAAGCATAATTCGGCTTTCTATAAACTTTTTTTTTTAATTGCCATATCGATTGGCATTATTTTTCGCTTTTTTTTAATAATATTTTGATAAGGTTAATTTGAGGTAGCTATGCCTCGAATAAATTTTCACATTTGTGCTGTTTCACACTTCTGCTTTTTTGTATTTTTTTAAAAAATGCAAAAACTTTATATACTATAACAAACTTAATTAGTAGTAGGTGCTGATATTACATATTTTATGTAAAAAGGCATTACAAATAGTTAAGTTTATATACTATTGTATCCAATTTATGATTACGCACTTGTATTTTTACTTCAAAAATACATTTTGCTTGTAATTATATTTTGTTAAAAGATTGATGAATGCATGCCACAAAAAGTGGATATAAAAAAATAGAGGTGATAATTTGAACGATTATCCTAACAGCTCCATCAACTGGAGTGAAAAAGTTAAGAATTTAGATGAAAACATCAGACGTGAAATCGGACTTGAAGGGGACAGCGAAGCCAAGCACATTCTCATCAAGGTCCAGACCAAATCAGCCGAAGCCATTGAACCAGCATTCATTGTCGGGGAAGATGAAACATTCCTTGACCTGTTTGTCCTGTCTCCGCAGGGGCCGGGAATTACATCAACTGCTGTTCTTAAGGACAACATTCAAAGTGTTGGTGTTATAGGGGGCGTTTCAGCCGAAAAGCTGGATCCTTCAGAAGTTCCCGATGAGCAGCCGCTGCTCGACGATGTAAGTGGATTGTACCAATAGGAGCAGAAATGTCCAGATACAGATTCCATAACAAGACAGGGCCGAGAAATAATGATTACTTTGAAAGGGAGAAACTGTTGAACCGAAAGATTAGGCAGTTCAAGAACAACTACTATAATCTTTCAAATCCTCCAATTGCATCAGAATATCATGAAATGGATGCCCTAAGAAGGGAAATTAAACACCTCCTCAGACTTCAAGAATACCAAGTCTGGCAAAAATCATACAACCGCAAACATGCTTATTTCAGCCAACTCTCCCTATTCAAGTCAATGTATATGATGTGGAAGCGCTTCACATGCTTCATGTATCTTGAAGAGTACCATCATGTTCCGCATCATATCGCAATGTGGGCCAAGGTAATTGGCTCAACAATGGTTCCGGGCAGGTGCTTTGGAACCTAATTTTTTATATTTTAAAAACCAAACTATAAACCAGTGAGAAAAATGCAAAATGTAAAACTAGCAGATATTGCAGAAATATATGCAGGTCTTTCATACAGGAGATACCTTGATGATGAAGGCATCGAATGCAATGTCGTTGTTCAAAGATCAATTCAAAGCGACGGCAGGCTGGACGACTTTGAAAACCTGAGGCTATCACCAAAAATCAAGGGCAGGTTCTTTTCTAGAAAGGGTGATGTCCTAATGAAAATGCCCTACCCATTCGACGTAGTTGAAGTTAACCAGGAGGGACTTGTAATAAGTGACCGCATCGCCATCATAAGACTTAATGAAGACCATGACCCTGCTTTCATTGCACATATGCTGACCAATGCACATGTCAAAAAGCAGCTCCATGAAATAGGAACCACAGAAAGGATGCCCCATATTTCAATTAAGGACATTAAGGAAATCCGATTAAATCTACCGGATTTGGGAAAACAGAAAAAACACGGAGAACTATTAAACACCATAAATGAAAAAATCACCAAGGATATGCAGGTTGTTGAATATGATAGACGTCTCAAAGAAGGGATTTTAAACAAGCTTTGGGAGGAAGGATAATGCATCAAAAACGCAAACGTTCAACAAACTATAACATTTACCGTAATATCCGAACAAAATTAAGACAAGTCGATCCAACACCTGACGTTGCCTATCTGTTAGTTTATACATTCCTATACAAGCACTGTTCCGATTCCCTGAAGGATTATTTTTCAAGCGTTGTCGAAGACCAGGAAATGACACTTGACGAGGCTTTTAGGGATGAATATCTTCAAATGAAATTCAGAAATGATGCATTGCAGATGTTTGGATACTATATCAACAGGCCTGATGCATTCATCGATGAGGTAATCAACGAATCCTATCAGGAAAGGTTCTTCATTCCAAACTTCTTCAGGATGTTTAAAAATAATGTGGAGTTTGAGAAGGGCTCAAATTATGAACGGTACTTCAAATTCATTTTCAATTGCGTGGACAATGTGCTTAAGTTAAACGGATATGATTTTAGTGGCGAATCATATTTGATTGTCAAAGACCTGATTTATACTATTTCAAAGCTAAACATATTTGAAGAGGAACTCCCATTCAGCACAATTTTTGATTTCATTTGCCAATCAAGAGTATTCAGAGTAGAACAGGACCCGGAATATATCAATGAAATTCTAACTGAACTGGTTCATGCATCAAAATTCTCATCAAAGGACATTTATAATCCATTTTTCAATGACGGATCCTCCATTATTAGCCTTTCAAACAAATTCGATTTCGGGTATGCCTATGGGAAATGCAATGAAAAGGTCACTTTATGCTGCAGCATAGTCAAGCTGTTAATGAATTACTTCAGTTTAAATAATATATTTCTGGAATTCGGAAATGCAATGGACTCAGTTGATATTGGTGGCGCATCATTTGACGTTATCATATCAAAATTGCCTCCTGTTGGAGGTTGGAGTTCAAAGTCAACCTATAAAAACCAAAGCCGTGAATTTTCAAGAAGAAACAAGCGCAAGCAGCTTGAAGACATGTTGAGCATAAAATTCGACATGGATGAAAAATCATTCTCATCCGATTCCCAGCTTAATGACGCATTGGAAAATCTCCTTGAAAAAATGGACCTGGAGATGGATTCAAACGATTTTGTAGGGGAGTATGAACCGCTTAATGACAGCGAATATCTGTTCCTGATAAACTTAATAAACTGCCTTAAGGATGATGGTGTCATGGTCGTGTCCATATCACAAAGCTTCCTGTTCAAGAATTCCCTTGAACTGCTTCGAAAATATCTTGTTTATGAACACAATTATCTTGACACGGTCATTAGCATTCCTGAAGGACTTGGAAGAACAACAAGACCTGAAGTCATCTGTGTATTTAGGAAAAATAGAATAAACGATGACATACTATTCGTTGACTTGACCAAAAACTTCAAAACAAAAAAAGCTCAACATATAGCTCCGGGAGCAATCAGAAGAAATCTTTCCCTGTCAAATGACACATTTAATCAATTGCTCAGAGTATATGACAGAAGGGAAATCATTGAAAGATATTCCAATGTTGTGAGCATTCGGGAAGTTGCTCAAAATGAGTTTAATTTATCTGTTTCCAGATATGTCGATACTTTTGAGGGTGAGTTCATTCAGCTGAAAGATCTGGCCAACGAGAAAAAGGAAATAACTTCTCAAATTAAGGAGCTAAATAAAAAAATAGATGAGATGATGGAAGAGTTAGACTTGAGATTCTAACTCGGCATCCTCGTGTATTTCATCTTCAATCATATATTCGGATTTTTTAAAGTATGACCAGTGGATGATTTCATTTTCATAAACTGAAATCACTCCAAGACCTTTTTCATTTTCAAACTCGAATGAGTCTTCAATACCTATTTTTTCTCTTTTTTCAAAACTTGAATCCATTGCATTGTCCAGTGCAAGTCTTGCTTCATCAATGTTGATGCTTGATTCCTCATTTTCTATTTTAAGGTCAATCAGATAGCTTTTCAATATTTTTTCATGAAATTCCTTATATATTTCACTGTTTAGGAACAATTCAAAGCCTTTGATCTCACCGTCTGCAATGATTAAAACGCCATTCTGACCATCAGCTATTTCAAAAAATCCCAATATTTCCGAATGGCTTTTTGTTAAGTTATCGTAGCTTTCGGATAGTGCGCTTGTAGGTGAGGCAAATGAATTTTCATCTTCCACATCCTTAATTGATGACCAGACTGCGCCTTGAACCTGTCCGTAGTTTCTCTTCGCATACTCCTTTGCACGGCGTGTTTTGTAATTTGCAATGTATGATGAGTCCTCAAATTCTTTTTTGTACGCCCATCTTCCCTGTTCGGTACAGCTTACAGGTATGGGCATGGCACTGTTTGGCGCAATCACAATGGTTGAATTGATGATACGATTCTGGTCTCCTCCGACCACTTCTTCTCCGTCGATTAAGATTAGTGGATTGACGGACTGATTTTTGACAATCAATGTGTTTACCTGTGACTGTTCACATTCCTTGACTTCCGCAAGACCCAATTCCATTCCCTTTTTCAATGTCAGCAGGTCGATGGCATAATTCCTTTTTGTTTTTAGTGGAATCAATGCAATGTTCTTGTGAACTTGGGGTGTTAAAAGTTCGATGTCACTGTTAATGTTGTCCAGGCCAGGAAGAATCATCTAAATCATCCCATTAGTTTATTATTTTGCGGATTTTCGCTTAAGTAATGAACATCACTTTCAGGATCTTCAACTTCCTTAATGTATTCGTCTGAAGTCAATACCTTAGCTATTGCATTGCTTCCTGCGATGAATTTAATACGAGCAAAATACTCGTCGGTTATCTTGTCATAGAGTCTGCCGGAGCTCATTGTACCCTTAATGACTGTGTTGGTACTGTTTGCAACATATCCTATTTTGCCGAAATGTCTCATTTCACAGGATATGGCTTCGGTATCGTATTTGTTGTCAGGCTCTTTTACTAGTTTTACAATTCCATCTATGACGAGGGGTTTTGACCCATGCAATTTGTTCATTGCCAATACTGTAATGTACATGTTATCACCTTGTGTGTATTATATTGCATCGAAGAAGTTATTAATGTTTTCCCTATGTCCGATAAAGATTATTAAATCGTCTTCAAGGAACTTGAAATCGGATTTGACATCAATGAATGTGTCATCTCCACGAACAACTCCGGTAACTGTCAGGCTGTTTTCCTTAAATGGAAAATCGTCAATATGAGTATTTTCGGATACTCTTAAGGAGTCGATTTCCAAATCGGTGTACTTGTAGTTCAGATAGCTTGAGATGTCCTCTGAAGTCACGGTTCTGAATGCATCATAATTGTTTGATCTCAAATCATTCACTGCATCAGTTATCTCATCGATGTCCTTGTTGTAATAGTCCATGATTCTTGTAAACATAAGGATACTTGTTTCGAATTCTTTAGGAATCACCTCATCGGCTCCCGCTTCAATAACCTCATCTATATTTTTCAGATAGTGTGTACGCACTATGATGTGGATGTCCGGGTTCAGGCGTCTTGCGGCATCTATTGTCTTCAATGTTTCCTCATATGTTGAGGCTGAAATGACGATGCACTGCGCTGATGTGATGTTCAATTCCTTTAAAACGCTTTCATTTGATGCCTTGCCGTATATGATTGGAAGTCCCAATGCCTGCTGGTTTTCCACAATTGTCGGATTCATGTCCACGATACGGTAGGGAATCCTGAACTGCCTGCAGGCCTGAGCCATATGCTTTCCGTTACGTCCTAAACCGACAAGGATGACATGGTCTTCAATTTCATGTGCCTCCTCCAGTTCTTCAGGTAGTGTCTTCAGATCCTCATCCACCTTGAAGTATTCGAATCTTGAGAATGCCTTGACAATCTTCGGAGTCAGCTTTTCTAAGAATGGTGTTGAGGACATTGTGAGAATGCTCACGCCCAGGAATATAGAGAAGAATTCATTTGTCATCAATCCGTAATTCATTCCTTCACGGGCAAGGACGAATGAAAATTCCCCGATTTGGCTTAATAGAATAGCAATGCTTATTGATACTTTGGTCGGCAATTTCAAAGCTATTCCTGTTATCAATGTTGCCGCAAAGTTAATTGCCAATATTGCAACTGTCAATGCAACGATTATTCCGATGTTGTAGAGGAACAGGTGGAGATTGACCATTAGTCCGATACTGATAAAGAACAGGCTCATGAACACATCCTGGAACGGCTGGATGTATCCTAAGGTTTGATGGGAGTATTCTGTGTTTGAAATAAGAAGTCCTGCAATAAATGCTCCCAGTTCCGGGCCGATTCCGATTAGGCTTGTTGCAAATGTTGTACCCATACAGATGAACAGTGTCAAAAGCAGGAAAAGGTCCCTGTTTTTGGTTCTTGCAGCATCTCTCAATGCGAGCGGTATGAACCATTTTGCTCCCGCAAATATTATGAGCGCAAGGCCAATGAACTTGACTAAAAGCATAGGGACGGAGTGAACTTCAAGGGCTTCTCCTCCCAAAAGTGGTGTGAGTAAAATGACTAGGATTACTGCAATGTCCTGAAATATCAAAATACCTAAGGTCACCCTTCCCTGAACTGAATGTGTAATGTGTCTCTGCTGCATGATTTTCATCACAATTGCAGTGGATGAGAAAGCAACTAAGAATCCTAAAAATATTGCGCTGTTGATTGGAAGACCCAAAATTAGTCCTAAACATGTTATCAGCACTGTTGTTATGACAACCTGCAGGACACCTCCAATCAGTGCATAACGCTTGATTGCTGAAAATTTCTCGACCGAAAACTCAAGTCCGATAATGAACAGTAGAAATATGACTCCCAGCTCTGAAAGTGAGGAAATCATTGTTGTGTCGTTGATTGCATGGCCCAATACGATTCCGGTTATAAATAGGCCAATCATTGTCGGCAGTTTCAATTTGTTGAAAATCAATAATACAATCACTGCAGTGATCAGGATTATTGACATATTTTGTAGTAATGCTATATTCATAATCTTTTCCTATGTATCTTAAAGTCCTAATTATTCTATTTGTCAATTCAGATTCAAAAAATAAAATCATTAATTGATTAAATACTATTTTAATGATTTATTTATTATTTTAATTGATGGTTAAATTAATTTACACAATACTGATGTTTGTGCTCCGTATTGTTGATGTGGGGTGTTGAAAAATTTTAAAAAATTAGAGGAAAGTAGAATTATAATCTACTTACTTTAATTAAAGATTCTACAGGAACTCCTTCAATTTCTGAAAGTCCTGTTTTATCGATTAATACAGTGACGCATGTTGGTTCCCCGCCAAGGTCTTTTACTGTATGAATAACTTCTTTAGCGGTTTTTCCACTGGTAATTACGTCATCTACAATTACAACTTTCTTGCCCTCAACGCTTCCGAAGTTGGTACTGATGGTTCCTTCATCATCTGTTTCATCGGCATCTTTTCTGTGTTTGTTAGGGTGGAAAATTGCAAGGGATGTGTCAAGGCCGGTCATGTCTTCCATAAGGTCTGCCATGACGGTTGCAAATGGAATTCCACTTACTGCAATACCTACAACGGTATCTGCTTCTCCATGTGATAAAGCCATGTCACTTAAAGCACCGGAAACATAACTTAAACGTGTTGAGTTTCCTCCAATGCTTTTCCAATTAATAGCAAAGTCAACTGGAGCTTCGGCTTTGATTTCTTCAGTCTTTTGAAGAATTAACCATCTAGCGGTATCCATACTTACATTAAGTTCATCAGCAATTTCACCGGTAGTAAATCCGTGTTCTCTTAATTCTTGCGCTTTTGCGATTAATTTTTGTTTCACTTTATCACCTATTTAAAGTTCATCAAAACTAATTGGTTTATGTTCTTTAGAGGATCTATTTGCAGCAATAACCATTTTAAGAGCTTTAAGTCCATCTTCACCAGTGATTTCTGGTTCTGTATTGGTTGCCACTGCATTTAAGAATGATTTCAATTCACCTTTTAAAGGCTCTTCATGTTTGATTTGGATATCTTGGGCGAATTTGCCGTAAACTTCGATATCCTGTGTAATGTAATCTACAGATATGATTCCTGCGGTACCTGTAAGTTCTAATTCTCTGCGTTTGTAAGGGGTTAACCAGTTCACTTCAATGATTCCTGTTGACTCGTTGTCAAAGTTAACCATTATTTCAGCGTGGTCTTCGAATTCGCTGTCGTCAAAACTGCAGTTCATTGAACCGTAAACTTGAGTCACTTCTTCATCAAATAAGTAATTCATGATGTCTAAATCGTGAATAGCTAAGTCTATTGAAACACCAACATCTTTAATTCTTGGTGGGAGTGGTCCTACTCTTTTTGCAAATGCGGATACGATATCTCCAATCACTCCATCATCAATAAGTTCTTTAGCCTTTTGAACAGCCGGATTAAATCTTTCAACATGTCCGGTTGCAAGAAGAACGCCAGCCTCTTTAGCTGCTGCAATCATTTCTTCAGCTTCTTCTAATGTAAATGCAATTGGTTTTTCAACTAAAACATGTTTTTTATGTTTTATTGCTTCCATAACTACAGTATGGTGGAATGTAGTCGGAACACATACACTTACAGCTTCAATTTCAGGATTTTCTAGTAATTCGCTATATTCAGTGTAACCCTTTGCACCGTATTTTTTCTCAATTTTTTTAAGTGCTCTTTCACTTACATCGCTTACAGCTACTAGATTTGCTTCTTCCATTTTGTGGTAAACACGAACGTGGTTTTCACCCATTGCACCTACCCCAATAACTCCTACGTTAACAGTTCTCAATTTGATTCCTCCGTTTAAACATAATCTTGGAAATGTTCCCCAATGCGCCTGCCAAGTTCAACCGCATTTCTTATAGAACCTTTCTCTGTTTGCTCTTTAAGGATTTCTCCTTCTTTAGTTAATAAGATTGAATAAATACTAAATTCTTGGTCTTTTACACGGGCTATGGCTCCAATTGGCCATTGGCAACCTACACCAAGCTCTTCTAAGACCATCTTTTCTGCAAGTACTTCTTGCATGGATACATAATCATTTAATTTTTGAATTTGCTTTTTCACATCTGAGTCTTTTCTAGTGATTATGGCCAATGCTCCCTGGCCGGCTGGCGGGGTAATATAATCGATTGGAAATACTTCTTTGATGTATTCGGTAAGATTTAACCTTTTAAGCCCAGCTTGCGCCATAATGGTTGCATCCAAATCTGTATTCAAAGCCTTGTCAATTCTAGTTTCAATGTTTCCTCTGATGGGTTTTAGTTCAAATTCTTTTTCATAATGATTACAGAATGCTTCTCTCCTGAGGCTGCTTGTTCCAAGTTTGGATCCAGGTCCAAGTTCTGCCCAGCTTTTTGAAGAGATAAGCACTTCATTTGGAGATTCACGTTTCGGAACAGCTACAATTTCTAAATCTTCATCTAGTTCTGTTGGCAAATCTTTAAAACTGTGTACTGTAAAATCGACTTCCTCTTCAAGAAGTGCAATATCGAGTTCTTTGGTAAACAATCCTTTTGAATCCATATTGTATAATTGAGAAGTAGTAATTTTATCGCCTTTAGTCTTAATAATTTCTACATCAATCGCTTCGCCGGTAATTTTTGACAAATCAGCACATACCTGCTTGGTTTGAGCTAAAGCTAATTGACTTCCACGTGTTCCAACAATCATTTATTATCTCCAATTTTTAAAAATAAACTTATGAAGTTTTAACTTATAAGTTTTTGTTACATTATTAATTTTTACAATTAATATTAATTAAATGTTTACAATTCTTAAAAAAATTATCTCTGTGAAAGTTTCCTGTAATCTGAACGATAGATAAAAAGAAGATTTTTATTATTTTTTAAAGCGATGTCATAAACATCATTGTAGTTTTTGATAATTTTACATTTATTAGACATTTTCTGATGAATTGAGGAGCCTACGTCTCCGGTTAGAATTATGTTGCAGTTCAGAGTATCCAAAAATTCGCTGACCTTTTCCTCATTTATTTCTTCACAGGTTATTCCGTAATCTCCACCGATGGCAATGTAATAATCATCTAGATTGTCAATCATGTTGATTGACTCCTCTATTGCCTTTGTATTTATTCCTGGGTTGATCTCTTCAATAATTATGGAGTTTCCCATTTGCTTTTTATTGGTTCTTCCTGGAATTCCCTTATAGTTTTCAAGCCCTTCGATAATTTTGTCTTCAGATATCTCCAGGCATAATGCAGTTAATATCACTCCTAAAACATTGCTTACATTGTGCCTTCCAGGGGCAAAGACGCCAAAATTCATATTTCCTGAAATTACATTTCCGTTAATTGTTTTAACATTGGAATATGTTATGTCAAGGATAGTTTCGTCTAAGGTATAGTTCACATCATTTAAATAGAGATTCGCAGTCCTGTCTGATAGCGAGAATGTGTTCAGCCCGTTATGGCGGATGCTTGAGTAGTATTCATCATATGCCTCCTTTTCACACACCACTGTTTTGCAATTGAAGACCTGTCTTTTTGCTTCGGAGGCACTGCTTCTGCCTTTTGCAATTGGATAGTCTTCCGCAATGTTTGTCAAAAGACCAACATCTCCAATGCCACTCACTCCAAGTGATGATTCAAAAATTGCAGAGTCATATTTTCTCAGGTTTTCACTTTTGACAACTCCTTCGGCAATCTGACAAATCGGATTGGCAATTTTATATGCCAAATCTATTGTCTCCTTAATGTTTGCAGGAGCTATTGAAATGTTTTGCTTTAGAATGATTTTCTTTCCATTTTCAAAAAGCAGACTTCCAAGGCTTGAAAGTATTAGTGGATTTTCATCAATCAATATTTCCTTGAGCATAAAAACAGAGGAAGTTTTTCCCTTAACTCCGGTTATTTCAACTTTTGGAATGTCTTGTCCCCAGTCTTGGAGTAATTCCCCGATGATTTCGTGGTGTGTCTGGAACGTATAGTTCAGTTGGGGATTATGGGACATGATTTCCTCTTGAGTTAATGGCAAGTGAATGGGATAAATCACATTCATGTCCCCTTTAAAATCAGCAAGGTCGCTAAATTGGATTAATTCGACATTGTATACCTCAAGCATTTTGCTGTCGATGCTTTTTAAAGTATTATAAATGTCGTAAGCCAGAACATTCTTTCCTTTCTTGGCAAGGCTGATTGCAATTTTGACTCCGCCGTGTGTTAAATCGATTACCAGATTATTCATTATTTCACTTAGCTTAGTTTGTCTTTTACCTTTTCGTAGAAGTATTTGCTGGAAGTTCTGATAAATTGGGCGCTCTTGTCGGATTTTTTAAACTTGATTTCCTCTTCATAATCTGCCTCTTCGTTAATCTGACCGTCCATTACAAAGACAGCTCTTTTTCCCTTCTTGAGCAATTTCACGGTTATTTCACTATTGTCGGACACGACAAATGGTCTTACTCCAAGCTTATATGGGCAGATTGGAATGATGATGAATCCTTCAACCTTAGGGTCTACAATAGGGCCTCCGGCAGACATGGAATAAGCTGTGGAACCGCTTGGTGTTGAAACGATTAGTCCGTCAGCACGAACCTCCTCGATGATTTCTCCATCAACCTGAATTTCAAAGTGAAGCATCTTTGCTGTTTTGTCGGTCATTATGACAACTTCATTCATTGCACGATATTCATGGTTTTCGTGTGAAACCACAAGTCTGGTTCTCTTTTCTTTATAATAATCTCCTTTCAGGATTTCATTCAATGCATCAAATGTGTATTCCGCTTCGATTTCGGTTAAGAATCCTACAGTTCCCATATTGATTCCAAATATTGGAATGTCGGGATTCATTTTTCCCTGTGCCCTTAGAAGTGTTCCATCTCCTCCAAGTATCACTGCCATGTCACAGTCGAAGTCAAAAACGTTTTCTGCAAGCTGGTTAAAGTCTATGTTGAAGTTGACGTCATCAAGCATGTGTGCAATGTCAGGGTGATTTTCCTGCACTTCTGAAATGATGTTTTCCAGTTCTGGATCTTCCTTTAATTTTGTCAATTCGTGAGCCAGTCTGCTTTCGATTATCACTTCACGTCCGTTGGTTAGAAGGTAATCAATTACTTTTGCTGAGAATATTATTGGCCTTTTTTGGTCAATTCTTGATATGACTCCGACCTTTCCTATAAAGTCGGTTTCATTGTCATTTAAGATGTCAATCATCTGTTTATGGAGTATCTTGTTGTTTGCGGCAACAACGATAGTCTTTTCATAGATGCTCAATATGTTGTCAAGCTTTTGGCCGTACTTGTTTGTTATGATGCATCCTGCTTCCTCGAGAATTAGTTTGGATGCAGCAATGTCGATGATTCTGCTTCCCCTCAAATCAAGAAATGCGTCATATCTTCCGCTTGCAACATATGAAAGTTCCAATACCACACTGCCCATCACGCGCATACGTCGGGCGTTGTCAACTAGTTTGGAAGCCTGTGATGTTCCACTTTTTGTAAATCCTCCAAGTGTCATGTCGCTGATGTTTATTATGTCGCTTGGCTTCACGTCTTCATTATTCAGCCAGCATCCTTTGCCCTTTTCTGCTTCAAAAAAGTTGCCATTGGCAAAATTGCTTACAAAACCAAGTTCCACATCGTTCAATGTTGCAAGGCGTCCCTGTGTGACGTTTGCAATCGCGATGGATATTCCGTAAGCTGGGATTTCCTTAATTGCATTGTTTGTTCCGTCAACGGGATCAATCAGGAATATGAATTTTGGAGTTTCATCTTCGCTTAGGTCCTTGCGCCTGAGCTCCTGTGTAAGATTTATGCTTCTTTTGGTTCCACGGCCGAGCTTCAGCTCACCGATTTCTTCACTCACTATATATGAGAGAACAGGAGCGTTCTTTAAAATGTTGATTAGTTTTTCTTCAGCTATTATGTCAATCAGTGATGTGGGGGTTCCATCTGCACCCATCTTTACTTTTTCTGCGGATTCTGGTTTTCCGACATATGGTCTTATTGCTCTGTTTACTTCACGGATAATTTCATAGGCTAAATCTGTAGCTATTTGTTTGTCTTTAGCATCCATTTTTATCCCTCGATAATTTCATCTTTAAGATATACTACTGATGCAACAACTGATGCGATGTCCTTAACAGTTGCTGTGGAGCTTTCGACAATCATGTCCTTGATTTCCACTCCACGTTTTTCCATCATGTATTCAACCATCATTTTTGCTTCATCTATCAGGTCATCAAAGTTCTTGTTGATTCCGGTTGTTTCAACAACACAACCCAATTTCTCTCCAATAGCTACTGCTATGACTGCAGTGATCTCGTCACCGGGATTGTCGGATGTGACTTCGGACAGCACGCAGTTCACCATCGCTCCGGCCTTCAGTTTAGGCAGATTATGGATTTCGGCATTGCCCGCAAGCATGCTGGACACCTTTATCAAGTTCACATCACCTATTCCGGCGTCGGTCAGGGCATTGTCAAATGCATTCAATTTTGTTGGTCCTTCATCTTTTCCAGAAACAATAGCTATTTTCATTTTATCACTAGGTTAAGATTTGTATGTTATATTTTAAAAATATATTTAAATAATAAAATAGTATATTAATTTAGGTGTACCTAATGATTTTGAATAAACCCTTGTCAATCGTTATTTCAGCATGTCTTTTCATGTTGTTGATGTTCATGATGTCTTCCATTATTGCATTGTTCTTCAATGGAGGGTCAATCCCATATATAGGAATAGTATTTGTAGTAATATTCTATTTCATTGCCCGTATGTTCTATTCATACCTCAGAAATGACGAGTTCTATAAGAATAACAGGCAGCATTCCAGCGACCAGCCTGGTGAGAAATATGTCATTAAAGGTCAAAGGGACGGCAAAAAGATATTTATCATTGTTTGGGTTATCGTTATTCTAATTCTGGCGGCCATATCATTATGGTTATATTCAGTCAATAGCGGTTTAGCTTAATTTTTTCTTTTTTTACTTTTTTTCTAAAAACTCATTTTAGCCCTTTTTTTACGAATACTTTATATAAAATGGAAAATATAATTTATAGTAATCTAATAATATTCATTATTATCTAGATTAAAAACCGGTTTTTATTTATGGAGGAAAATGAATGTCAACAAAAGTTGTAGAAATTAAAACATTAAAAGTTGGAAAATATATTGTTTTAGGCGGAGAAGCTTGTAAGATTATCAGTTACACCACTTCATCCCCTGGTAAACACGGAGCTGCAAAAGCTAGAATCGAAGCTGTAGGTATATTCGATAACCAAAAAAGAAGTCTCGTAAAACCTGTAGATAACAAAGTAGATATTCCTATCATCGACAAAAGATTAGGACAAGTTATCTCCATCCAAGGCGACAACGTTCAACTCATGGATATGGAAAACTACGATACCATTGACTTACCAATGCCTGAAGACTTAAAAGACGACATCGTTGAAGGTATTGAAGTTGAATACATTGTTGCATTAGGAAACATGAAAATAATGAGAACTAGAGGATCCGCTTAGGTTCTCTTATTTATTTTCCTTTTATAAGATTTATTATGCTTTTAAATACTTATGAACCATGGAAATTTGCATTCTCTCAAGAACTTGAGAACTTAAAGGAAAATTCATTTGGAATAATCGGAGTTCCATTTGACAGCACTACTTCTTATCACTCCGGTGCACGCTTAGGGCCGATTGTAGTTCGTGAAGCTTCATTCGGTTTTGAAAAATATAATACTGTTTTTAATAAAGATTTGACAGCTGCCTTTTATGATTTTGGAGATGTCAATGTCATTCCAGGAAACTGTGAGGAGACTTGCAGCATCGTTGAGGAAACTGTAAACGAATTGATTGACCTGAACATTAAGCCGATAATAATTGGGGGAGAGCATTCCGCATCAATCGGCGCCATCAAGGCATTGTCTGAAAAATATGAAAAGCTGACCGTAATTCATCTTGATGCCCATAGGGACCTTGCATTTGAATTCATCGGTGAAAAATATTCTCATGCAACAGTCATGAGAAGGGCTCACGAATATGGAGTTAATCTTGTTCAGATAGGAATCAGATCATCTTCCAAGGAGGAAGAGGAATTCGTAAAGTCAACCTACAATATCCAGACATTCAAGAATAGGGATGTCCACAAGCATATGGATGCTATTGAGTATTATCTGGTAAATATTGACGGACCTATTTACATTTCAATAGACATGGATGTCGTTGACCCGGCTATCGCTCCGAATGTTGGAAATCCAACTCCTGGTGGACTTTTTGTTTCTGAAATGGAAACAATCCTTGAAACCCTATGCCGCAAGAATGTTGTCGGTTTTGATGTTGTCGAAACAGCTAGTGACAGGCTGGGGGACAACACTGCAGTGGTGGCGGCAAAAATCATATATGACTTTTTGACCCTAATTGAATAATTATTATTTTCAATGCTGATTTGTATTACGGATTATTCTAATTCAGTTAAACAGTTAGATTTGTTACGAACAACTTTTATTTTAAAAAATATCATTTTTAACATTAAATTAACTTAAAAACGTTTATATTATTTTAATTTAGGTTTAACTAAATTTAACTTCTTTTTTTAGGTAAAACTAAGTTTTAAATCGTTAATTTTATATATAACATATTATTTATTATTATTTAGGGGTAAAATCATGGCAGATGAAAAAGAAGTGTGGTCTTTAAATCCAGTCGAGACCATTGCTTATAAAGGATTAAAACAGGCATTCATTGGAATGTTTATGGTTAAAGATCTTTTAGATTTAGATAATGACAAAGAATAATGTTTACTTTGTATTTTATTGCTATTTTTTCCCGGGGGGAATAATCTAACACTGGGCTTTAGATTATTCTCTTTGGTAAATTGAAAATTTTTAGATGAATTTAGTGCTATTTTTTTTAATATATAGATTTGATTCACTGATATTTTTTTCAAGTTTTATGCATAATTTTAAACTGATTCTTTTTTTGGCTGATAGTTAAATTTAATACTACTTTTTTTTAAAAATAATACTATCGGAAACTTAAGTTTTTTCTGATGAGGTGTTATATGTTGGACAATTTTTTCAAATTTAAGGAAAATGGAACTGATTTTAAAACAGAAATTCTTGCAGGTATCACCACATTCCTTGCTATGGCTTACATTTTGGGAGTAAACCCAGTTATTTTAGGTGATGGTGGAATGCCTGTTACCGGAGTGTTCTTTGCTACCGCAGTCGCTTCCGGTGTTGCATGTATAATTATGGGGCTAGTTGCTAAATACCCAGTCGGATTAGCTCCAGGTATGGGACTGAATGCATTGTTTACATATACTATTATCCTGGGAATGGGAAACACTTGGGAAACTGCACTTGCAGCAGTATTCATTTCAAGCATAATCTTTTTAATAATTACCATTTCCGGATTAAGGGAAGCTATCTTAAATGCCATTCCTCTTGACTTAAAACTTGGTATAGGTGCCGCTATCGGATTTTTCCTTGCATTTTTAGGACTTAAAGGTGCAGGAATCATTGTAGCTGATCCATCCACTTTTGTTTCAATGGGATCACTTATGGCTCCTCCAGCATTCCTTGCATTGCTAGGTATTATTATCACACTAGTATTATATGTAAAAAAAGTGCCTGCTGCTGTATTTTTAGGTTTAGTAATCACCGCTATTCTCGGTGTAATATTCACATCATTAGGATTTGGTGCAGGAGACATGTTAATGCCTGCTGTTCCAGCGCAATTCATTACCACTAGTTTTGATTTATCATTATTCGCTGGATTTACCAAAGGTTTCGGACAATTATTCTCAAATATTCCAAACTTGATAATGATGTTGTTCTCACTTGTATTCGTAACATTCTTCGATACAACAGGAACCTTGATGGCATTAGGTAGACAATGTGGATTCATCGATGAAGAAGGTCAAGCTGTCGGAATCGAAAACGCATTTTTAGCTGACGCAGTCGGTGGTATTGTTGGTGCAATATTTGGTACCAGTACTGTAACTGCATATGTTGAAAGTGCATCAGGTATCGGTATGGGTGGTAAAACTGGTTTAACCGCTGTTGTAACTGGTATCTTATTTATATTATCAATATTCTTTGCTCCATTGGTACTCGGATTATTCACTTCTCCTGTTACCTGTGCTGCATTAGTGATTGTTGGTATTTTGATGATCGCACAATTGAAAGAAGTTGAATGGGACAACTTAATTGTGGCAGCTTCAGTATTCATGACCATCGTGATGATGATTTTAACCTACTCCATTTCACTCGGTATCGCTTGGGGATTCGTTATTTACGCAATTGCAAGCCTAGCTAGTGGAAAAGCAAAAGAGTTAGGTTGGGGTATCTGGCTGATGGTTCTTGTATTTATAATATACCTCTTCTTCGGACTTTAGACTCAAATATTTGGGTCTAACTTTTTTCTTTTTTTTAATAAAATTAGTCTTTATAATCTTTTTCTACTTTATCAAGATAATATTTGCCCTTATCTGTGATGCTGTAAAATCTGTATCTTTTGTCTTCTTCGTTAAGACATTCCACTAGCTCCGCATCCTTGAGTGTTTTTAAATATTTTGATACATGATTGCTGTTGTCATCAATATCCTTGCTGATTTTTGATGGTATCTTATCCTCTTTTTCAAGGGATTTTAGAACATTGATTCTTTTTTTGGAACGTGCTAGCAGGGATATGATACTCATATCGTCTTTTTTG
>CAMNJW010000024.1 GCA_946541845.1 uncultured Methanobrevibacter sp. | reverse complement strand
TTGTTCTAATCTGGGCTTGCTTAGTATACGTCCCAATTGCCCATTGGGTATGGGGAGGAGGATGGTTGATGCAGTTAGGCGCGCTTGACTTTGCAGGTGGTGCAGTAGTTCACATGAACTCTGGTGTTGCCGCATTGGCCGTCGCATTGGTATTAGGCAAAAGAAAAGACACCTCTTTAATTCCACATAACCTGGGATATGCAGTTTTGGGAGCAGCATTACTATGGTTTGGATGGATGGGATTCAATGGAGGATCTGGTCTTGCTGCAGACGGACTTGCAGCAAATGCGATTATAGTGTCAAATGTTGCAGCGGCATTAGGACTGATTGTATGGACTGCACTGGATACATATGTCGTAGGAAAACCAACTGTTCTTGGTGCTATTTCCGGGGCAGTTGCAGGGCTTGTGGCAATTACTCCCGCAGCAGGTTTTGTTGATGTTCCAGGAGCAATTGTAATTGGTGCAGTGGCTCCATTCGTCTCATACTTTGCAATTTATTATCTAAAACCTAAACTTGGATATGATGATGCTTTAGATGTATGGGGCATTCACGGTATGTCAGGTATTTGGGGAGCTATTGCAACCGGAATCTTTGCAGTTCCTACAGTAGGAGGCGTTGCAGGATTAGTTGCAGGAAATCCCGAACAGGTAGTGATACAATTGATTAGTGTGGTTGCTACTCTTGCCTACTCATTTGTAATAAGCTTTGTTCTTGCTAAAGTTCTTGATAAAGCTATGGGAGGAATAAGAGTTGAAGAGCGTGAAGAGATTGGAGGACTTGATATGAACCTTCACGAGGAATCTGCATATAACTTGAACTAAGGTGATTAGATGAAGAGCATTGTTGCAATTATAAGACAAGAAAAGTATACGGATGTAAAGAATGCCCTTGCAGCAGTAGGATGCGAAGGTATGAACGTATCTGAGGTAAAAGGAAGAGGAAGTCAAAGAGGCATTAAGGAATCCTATAGAGGATCCAGTTATTGCATTGATTTGATTCCAAAAACACGTATTGAAATAGTTGTAAAAGAGGAAGGCGTGGGTCCGATAGTCGAAGCAATTAAAAAGGGTGCCCATACGGGAAATATCGGTGATGGAAAAATATTCATTTATCCAATCGATAATGTAATCAGAATAAGAACTGGTGAAGAGGGGGACCGCGCTGTGTAGTCTCCCAACCATAAATCTAGAATAAAACAATTGTTCTTAAAACCATTTGGAAATAGTGAATATTTCACTATTTCCTTTTTTTTAATATTAATAAGCGATAACCACACCATTAATGTCAGAAATATCGACCCAGGTTGTTATTCCTTTAACTTCATATAAAACACCGTCAATGTATTCGTAGGATACCTGCTTGTTGTCGCTGACGAGATGGACATTATTCCCGTCAATCTGTTCGACTCTTTTTATGATTCCTCCGTATTCATCGGAGTCGGCAACGACAATGTCTCCCACGTGAATGTCATGAGTTTTGTTGAAAAGCACTGTCTGTCCGTCCTGCAGTGTCGGAAGCATGGAGGTTCCATCAACATAAACAATTACCGGAATCTGATTGGGTCCCAGACTTGAGTCCACATTGACCTCAACGTTGTCAAGGCCATATTGTTTGCAGATGTTTTCAATTCCACTCTTAAGTGTTGTTGCATTTGAGACGGTATCATTCATTACGTTAATGGTGTAGTCGCAAATTTCGCTGTTCAGGCCATTTCTGTCAATATCAGAAAATGTGTGGGTTTCAACGCTGACATTTTCCCCGTCGATGTAGACGTCAACGGTATTATTTCCTAAAAATATTATTCCAAAAACAATTGCTAAAATAAGTATAACTAAAGCTAAAATTATTTTTTTAGCCATATTATCACTCGTCCATGATGTTCAAATCCATATTTAGGAGAGCTTTCATTGTTTCAATATCGATTTGACCAGGGGCAGTCACGTCTGTTCCTGCAGCAAAAGTAATAGGTGAATCGAATTTTGATGCCATGACTCTTGTGTAGCTTCCTAAATCTCCCATTGAAATGGCGATAGTGTCTTCACAATGTGAAAGGACAGCTAAAATTGTTAATGTGTCTTCCAAATCCTGTGGCATGAATGCAACTTTTGCAATGTCACCTAGTTTATGCTCCTTTTCAACAATGTACATTATCTCGTTTAAGTCTGGAGTTTTTTTGAAGTCATGATAAGAAACAATTGTTTTCACGCCTGTTTCATGGATTTTGTCGATGTATTCATCATCACTTTGAAGTTCAATATCCACATAGTCCACCAAATCGCAGCACTCATATAGGATGTTAAATCTTTCTTCTTCACTTCCCTTAAAAGATCCTCCTTCAGTGTTGATTCTGTTTGTGGCAATCATCGGAAAATTGATTTCTTCAATTGTATCTTTAATCTCGTCCATATTTGGATTTTCTAAGGCATCTATTCTGAACTCTAAAACGTCAGCACCTTTTTTGATGCAATCCTGCGCAACTTCGATTACATCTTTACAATCTTTTTGAAAGATTGGAATTGCAATTTTAGTTTGTGAATACATTAGTTATTATATTTATTTTCAGGTTATTAATTAAATTTTCTTTAAAAACTCTTAATATTTATATAAATTAAAAGACAAATTATATATCAATAAAATTTTTAATTTTATTATTTATTAATCAATTATACAAGGTGTTAATTTGAAAGTTACAGCTATAGGTGCAGACATATCTAAAAATGATGTGTCATGCAGTTCTAAGCTAGTAGAAACCATAGAAAATAACCTTTATAAACTTAAAGAATTGGGTGCAAGAGATGCTGCTTTAACAAATGTTACCGGTGATGACGTTGTCATTAGCGCATTTGTCGAAGACGACTTGATTGAACCGATTAATGAAGGTATTGTTAATATTTTAAAGATGAGTGCAGAAAACTTAGGTGATTTATCCGGAATTTCCGACAATCCTGATGATGCGGGTGAGGGAATTTCATATGCTGAAGCTAGTATCAGGCCAGACAGATATCCTGATGCAATTGTTTTAGGTTTTGATACTTATGGTGGAGAGCCATTTGTGGCAGATGTTGCAAACTCAGCAATTGATGCTGCAAAGGGAATGAAAAACTTAACAGATATTTCAGATTATATAGAGCCGAAAACCAGAAAGATACCTGGTGTCGGTTACGTCTCACCTGAAACAGATGATCCTGTTGTGGTGGCTACAATTGAAGATATTGAATCAGTTGGTGTTATAGCCAGTGCAATGATTGGTGCTGCACTTGGAAATAAGAATGTTTATTTAGTTAAAAGAGGGACAACTTGTAATGTATTGCCGGGTAGCGTAATATTTTCCGCTACTGCTTTTATGAATGGAAATGTAATAGATTTAGCTGTTCCATTTGAAAACAAAACTAGGATATTAAGATAGGAGTTATGTATTATGATTTTATTAAATGAAGATACAAAATGTTTAGTTCAAGGAATAACTGGTAAACAAGGTTCATTCCACACAGAACAAATGTTAAAATACAATACAAATATTGTTGCAGGAATCACTCCTGGTAAAGGAGGCCAAAAGTTTTTAGACCAAGTTCCAATTTTCAATTCAATCGAAGAGGCAAAAGAAGATGTGGACATAAACGCTTCCATTATTTTTGTTCCTGCAAAATTCGCAAAAGACGCTGCTTTTGAAGCAATTAGACACTTGGATTTAGTTGTTATCATTTCCGAACATATTCCGGTTCATGACAGTATGAAAATCATGGCTTATGCAAAAGAGATGAACACTACAATCATCGGACCAAACACTCCGGGAATCATCTCCCCTGGTGTCGGTAAATTAGGTATTATGCCTACTCATATATTTAAAGAAGGTAATGTGGGTGTCATTTCAAGAAGTGGTACATTGACTTATGAAATAGCAAACGAACTTACTAACGCTGGAATCGGACAAAGTACTGCAGTAGGTATTGGTGGAGATCCGGTTACCGGTGATAATTACGTTGATATTCTAAAAAGATTTGAGAAGGATGACGCTACTGATGCAGTTGTTTTAATCGGTGAGATTGGAGGAACTGCAGAGGAAAGGGCAGGTAAATACATTGCTGAAGAAATGTCAAAACCTGTTGTATCCTACATTGCAGGAAGAACCGCACCTCCTGGAAAAAGAATGGGGCATGCTGGTGCTATCATTCAAGGAAGTTCTGGTACTGTTGCAAGTAAAACCAAAGCTTTAAATGAAGCTGGTGTGGATGTAGCAATCAAACCATCTGAAATTGTAGATTTACTTAAAAAGGTTATGTAATGTCAAATCAAGAAATTATTGATAAATTATTGAATGGCGAAATCAAGCTTTATCAAGTTGATAAAGAGGTTTCAGCTAAAGAAGCTACTGATATTAGAAGAGAATTTTTAGAACAAAAATATGATTTGGATTTATCCAATATCTCAAATTTCACTCTTGATATGGAAAGGGCATCCGCCCGTAACATCGAGAACTCCATTGGAGTTTTGCAGCTTCCAATGGGTATTGCAGGTCCGTTAAAGATAAATGGAGAATACTGCCAAAGGGAAGTTTTTGTTCCGCTCGCAACATCTGAAGGAGCGCTTGTCGCATCAATAAATAGGGGTGCATCAACAATCACTGCATCCGGAGGTGCAAACGCGAGAGTCGTATCAGATATTATGACTCGTGCGCCTGCAATAAAATGTGAAGGTGTTGGGGACGCTTTAAAAATCAAGCAATGGTTTGTTGATAATTTCGATGAATTAAAAGAAATTGCAGAAAGCACAACCTCTCACGGTAAACTGATTAAAATTGACCCTATCTTAATTGTTGGAAGCTATGTTTATCCGAGATTCGTTTTCTCAACCGGAGACAGTATGGGAATGAACATGGTGACAATAGCTTCTGAAAAAATTTTAGACAAGCTTGCACAGGAAACAACCGCAACCCATATAGCATTAAGCGGTAATGTTTGTGTGGACAAAAAGCCTGCCGCTATTAACATAGTTGAAGGAAGAGGAAAAAGTGTTATAGCGGATATATTAATTCCAAAGGATATTGTTTCCAAAAAATTAAAGACAACCGCTGAAGCTATTGTTGAAGTCAACACTGCCAAAAACCTGATTGGTTCCGCAGCTAGTGGAAGCATGGCATTCAATGCTCATTATGCCAACATGGTTGCAGCCATATTTTTAGCAACAGGTCAGGATGCTGCACATGTTGTTGAAGGATCTCTCGGAATCACAACTGCAGAAAATAGAAATGGCGATTTATACTTCTCTGTCAACTTGCCTGACTTGCCAGTTGCGACTGTTGGTGGAGGCACAAGTCTTGAAGTTGCACAGGAAGGATTAAACATCTTGGGTGTTGCAGGTTCTGGTAAAGCACGTGAATTTGCTGAAATTGTTGCATGTACAGTTCTTGCAGGTGAACTTTCACTTGTTGGGGCTTTGGCTGCAGGACATCTTGCAAGAGCTCATCAAGAACTTGGAAGAGGTTAAAATGGATGATTTTTTAGATGATTTGTATCCTGAGTTGACTTTGGAAACTGAGGATATAATCATGACATTATCTGTTAAGAAGAATTATTCTCAAATTAAAGATTTTGATAAAAGAAAAGAAGAATTAATCAATGATTTGCATGAGTTTATTGATGAATTCAGCGAAACTCCCGAATCAGATGATTTTATAAGATATTTTGATGATTAGTATTTTGAATCAATCTTTTCAAATACTTTTTTTACATTTACTTTTGTTTCAAAGCAGCCTGTTTTTTCAAGCAATACTCCTTGAGGATAAAAATCAGAGAGCAGCATCATCATTTGATTTAGGTCTTCATGGCAGGCAACTCCAAGGACTGCCTTGAACTTATTTTCCTTAACTATTTTTTTAACAAAGCTTGATCCCGGAACGATATATAACTTATAGCCTAATGGCTCTGATTTTTTCTTGATAACTCCAATTGAGCATAAACCACATTCAGTACAGTTCAAACCTTCCTTTTGAAGTGTGGCCGGACAATCCTTATGCCTTAAGCAATGAGGGAGGAATATTAGTGTTTTTTCAGCAGGGATTTGTCTGAATTTTTCTTTGTTGATGTCGTCCCTGACCTTGATTGCAATATCATCAATCAGATGGTCATCCAAATTCAAAAAGCTGGCAATTGTTTTGAACGGTGAGTACAACAGGTCCACAATGTATAATAGAAATCTTGGAAATTTTATCTGATTCTTTCTGGCGATTAATAACCCTAGAATTAAAACTGCAATAAATAATATGATAATTATAATGGCCACTATAACTACTAATTGACCTAAAAACATGTAAAAAGAATCTAAAAACATTTTTTTAACCTAAAATTTCTCTATGCTGTAATTTACAATTTCCTTGTTCAGCTCAACGCCGGTTGGTGTTTTAACTATTTCAAGACCGGACAGGCTGTCACATGAGCATAACACATTCTGTTCGGGGTGTGTTCCGGGGGTGATATTGCAGTTAAGATTGACTCTGTCACCTATGGATAAGACAGTTTCCAAACGTTTTGTTGAAGGGTGGTCCTTATTTAAGATTACAAGTGGTGAGGACTCTTCACGGCTTAAGTAAGCCTGTGATCTTATTGCTCTTTTATCTTTTTTAAAGTTGGAAACAGCAATAATGTCGTCTGATTCTAAAAATTGAACTATTTCCTCGTTGTCCTGTGTGGCGATGAATAACATCTTGTTTTCATAAGCTACCTTGGCCACGCCAACGATTCCGGTTTCACCTTCAAGAAAAAGTATCTCATCATTTTTAAAATCAATTTTCATAAGAATCACTCAAAAAATAAAAAAAGAGAGTAAATAAATTTACTCTACACATTCAACATTGTCGCTTTGACAGGATGGACAAACGACTTTTTTTCCAAGACCTTTAAAGGTATTTCCACATTCTTTACAATGGTATTTTTTTGTTTTCAATTTTTTCAAATCAATGTCGGCCATTGGCCCTCCGCTAGAACACATTTTAAATCACCTAACATATTATATATATTATATATTATTTAATTGTTTATTACAATCGTTAATTTTTTCCAGGATTTCTTCCTCTTCTGTTATGTTATACAATAGGTTGTAGAAGTATTCCGCTTGGTGGAACAGTTTGTTTTCCTCATATTCCGCCGCCAGTTTTTCAAGACTTTCAATAATGTAGGGATTTGCTCCAATTGGAATGTTTTTGTTTTCAATTATTTCCAGACATTCATCTAAGCTTAATTCAAGTTCCTTGTTTTTTGATTGGATATACTTAATCTCCCTATATGCGATTGGGCTCAAGTCATATTCCATGCTGTACATGAATAATGCCATTGCCGTTTTCATCTGGTTTTCCTCAATGTAGTAATATCCCAGATTCCTGTAGCATCTTGCGATGTCATGGGGATAATATGCATATTTCAGGGCGTCGATTGTTCTGATGTAATATTCATTGTAAGTGTATGTATGCACCTTGAAGATTTCAGTCAGCTCCAATATTATCCTGGAGGAAACGGGATTAATCTTAATCGCTTTTTTCAGGTATAATTCTGCCTTTTCGTATTGCTGGTCTTCAAGAAGTAGAAATCCGTAGATATAATATAAATCAAGTAAAGGCTGATTGTCAGGTATGTATCTGAGTTCCTTTTCAGCGCCAATATATGTATTGAACAGTATCTCTTCAAGAGGATTTGTGAAAAAGTGATATTCGCTTACTTTGTCATCTTCAAAAATAGGGGTGAAGTTTTCCATGAATTTATCCATCTTATTCAATGCAACATCATACTTTCCGCTTTCGATGTCATAGGACAAATCATTTAACAGATCCATGATTGGAGTTTCCTCATGTGATATCTGTATGAACTCATTTTTTTCATCTTCACTCAGGCAATCCCACATCATGCGTGAGATTTCTTTGATTATCTCCATGTTGTAGGGATGGTCCTTATATTTTTCGATTTGGGATGACAGGTATTTTCGATTTAAATCGTTGTTTTCTCCCAAGTTTGCCTTAATTTCATCGATTATTTCTTTATACATTAACACACCTAAGGTTACTTTAATGGGTAATATTTTTATATAACCGCAAACCAATATTATTAATATATAAAAAACTTATTTTTATATTATTTTATTAAAGAATTAAAGGTGATTATTAAATGGCAAATCAACCAATATTTATCCTTCCTGAAGGGACCGAAAGATATTCAAAAAGAGATGCTTTAAGAATGAATATCACAGCAGCTAAAGTATTAGCTGGAATTGTAAGAACTACATTAGGTCCTAAAGGTATGGACAAAATGTTAGTCAATTCATTAGGTGACGTAACTGTAACTAATGATGGTGCAACTATCATGGGAGAAATGGATATTGCACAACCTGCAGCTAGAATGCTTGTAGAAACCGCTAAAAAACAAGAAGAGATTGTTGGAGACGGAACCACTTCTGTTGTTGTTATTGCTGGTGAATTATTAGCAAAAGCTGAAGAATTATTAGAAGATGGAATTGCAACCTCAGTAGTTGTTAAAGGATACAGAAACGCAACAGAAAAAGCAGTTGAACTTTTAAAAGATATTGCAATCGATGCTGATGATGAAGAAACTCTTAAAAAAGTAGCTGTTACTGCAATGAGTGGTAAAGGATCAGATTATGCAAAAGAACACTTAGCAGATATTGTTGTTAAAGCTGCATTAAGAATCAAAGAGGATGGAAAATCCGATATCGAAAACATCAATATCCTAAGGGTTTCCGGAGATTCCGTAGAAGATTCATTCTTGGCTGAAGGTGTTGTAATCGATAAGGCACCGGTGTCCAAAAACATGCCTAAAGATATTAAAGATGCAAAAATCGCTATCATGAAATATCCTATTGAATTGAAAGACATTAATACTGATGCTAAAATTGACATTACAAGCCCTGAACAATTTGAATTATTCTTAAACCAAGAAGAACAAATGATTAAGGATTTAGTAAATAAAGTAGTTGATTCCGGAGCTAACGTTTTATTCTGTCAAAAAGGTATTGACGACATGGCTGAACATTACTTAAGAAAAGCAGGAATCATGACTTATAAGAGAGTTAAAAAATCTGACATGGAAAGAATTGAAAAGGCTACCGGCGCTAAACTCGTAACAGATATTGAAGATTTATCTGAAGATAAATTAGGTTCAGCAGGTCACGTATATCTTGATAAGATATTTGATCATGAATTAACTTTCATTGAAGAATGTGAAAATCCAAAAGCATCTTCCATTGTGCTCAGAGGCAGTACCCGTTACGTGACCGAGCAAATCGCAAGAGCTATTGATGATGCTTTAGGAGTTGTTGCTGCTACTATCGAAGAAGGCAAAGTTCTCATCGGTGGAGGAGCTTGTGAAATTGATTTGGTAAAACAATTAAGAGATTATGGTGAATCCGTAAAAGGAAGAGAACAGTTAGCTATTTTAAAATATGCTGAAGCTTTAGAAGTCATTCCTAGAACCTTGATTGAAAATGCAGGTTTAGACACCATTAACTTAATTGCAGATTTAAAAGCTGCTCACGAAGAATCCAAATTCATCGGAATAAATGTATTCACTGGTGAAGTAGTGGACATGAAAGAAGATGGAGTTATTGAACCTTTAAGAGTTAAAATCCAAGCTCTTCAATCTGCTGGTGCTGCTAGTGAAATGATTTTAAGAATCGATGACATGATTGCAGCAAGAAATGCACTTAACTCTACTGGACCTGATGAGTCCGGTAATGATGCAAGTGGTATGCCTCCAATGCCTGGTGCAGGCGGTATGGGTGGTATGCCTCCAATGATGTAAGATTATAAAATTTTACATTTTTTTCTTTTTTTCCTTTTTAAACATTGTTCACAATTTATGGATATTTTTTCACTATTTTTAATTCCAATATGTAATACTAATTTAATGATTATTATCGATTTTTTAAGTAGTATATAAAAAATTTGAAATTTTTTTCTTTTTTTGCTTATTCTTTCTTATTTTTTAATATTCTTAATTAAATGGATTGTTTTTTATTCTAACTTAACTTAATTCTATGATTTACAATTAGATAACTTTTAATTATATGTTATTTTATATGATAAGCACTAACAGTACTGTTCTGACTTTAATAAAATTAAGTTTCTTTAAAATTTGTTTCATATGTTTTAATCATTTTATAACCTAATTTAAGTATATTTTTACTTAATTTTTTATTTTCATTAAGTTTTAACCTTATTTTTTAAAATTAAACTCATTTAATTGGATTTAGTAAATAAAAAGGTTTATATAAGTTATTTGTATAAACATATTCTTGAAGTGAGATTATAATCTCATGGACAATTTATGAAAATGTTATGGAGGTAAAATATTTTGAACAAACAACTATTACTCACATTGATTTTAGCATTCACTGTAGTACTTTCAGTCGGTGCTATTTCAGCAAGTGAAGTAAATGTTACAGATTCGTATACTACAAACTTAGTAGATGACACATCAGATGTATCAGTCCCTATTGAAAATACCGCTGATTCATCAGTACTTTCTGTATCTAGTGATTCAAATGTTGATAATGATCCATCTAAAGTTTCTCTATCAAGTGAAGAAGTTTTAGAATCTGAAAATTCAAATACTTTATCAACTAACTCGGATAGTAACTCTTTAAGTAGTGATAGCAACGGAGTTGCTAGTGTGTCTTCATCTTCCGATGACGACAAATTAGGTGCAGACAGTAAGGTTTCTTCAACCATTGATGTATCTAAAACAATTACTTCAAAAGACGTTACTAAATATTATAAAGGAAGCGCTCAATACTCAGCAACATTTTTAGACAAGGCCGGTAATCCATTAGCAAATACTAATGTTAAAATTACAGTAAACAAGGTAACTTATACTAAAAAAACAAATGCAAAAGGAGTTGCTTCTTTAGCAGTTAATCTTAAACCTGGATCTTACAAGGTAGAAGCTGTAAATCCGGTCACAGGTTACAAGCTAACCAATACTTTTAAAATCTTATCCACCATTAGTGCAAGCGATGTAACTAAGGTCTACACTGATGGTAGAAAGTTTTATGCAACATTTTTAAACAGTAACGGTAAGGCTTTAGCCAATAAGAATATTAAGTTTAAGATTAACGGAAAAACATACACTAAGCAAACTAATAGTAAAGGTGTAGCTAGTCTTACAATGTACAACCTTAAGAAAGGTACCTATAAAATGGTATCCTATAATGTTGACGGTTTAACAAAAACCAACACTGTAAAAGTGGTTACTTCCACTACTTCTAAACTCACTACTAGTGCATACACTTTCCTTAAAAGTGACAGTAAAACTATAAAAGTTACTTTACTTAACGGACTAGGTTATGCTCCTGGCGCTGGTAAGGTTATCAAATTCACCGTAAACGGTAAGACCTACAGTGCAAAGACCAACAGTAAAGGTGTTGCATCACTCAAATTGCCATCTTTAAGTGCAGGAACATACACTGTGAAGTATAAGTTTGCTGGAAATAGTTTCTATAAGGCATCCAGTGCCTCCAATAAACTATACATTCTTCCAAGTAAAACTTCTAAATTTACAGTTAAAAGCACAACATCATTTGGTAAAGGTGCAGACACACCATTCAAAGTTGCTCTAACATCAGGTACTGTTCCTTTAGTAAAGAAAACTGTAACCCTTAGTCTAAATGGTAAATCATACACTAAAACTACTGACAGTAATGGTATTGTGTCATTGCCTATTGATTTGGCTGTTGGTAAATATACCATTAGTTACACATTCAAGGGTGATTCTAAAGTAAACTCAAAGACTGGTTCTTCTACAATAACTGTTAAAGAAAGATCAGCATCTAAACTTACTTGGAAAAGTGGAACTTCATTTTATCAAGGCGCTCAAACTTATAAAGTGTTATTGCAAGATGCTAATAGTAAAGCTTTAGCAAGTAAAGTAGTCAAATTGACTGTCAACTCTAAAACATATTCAGCAACTACTGCTTCAAATGGATATGCTACATTTAATGTAAATGTTGCTCCCGGAAGTTATTCAGTTTCAATCAGTTATCCTGCAACTGGCGACAATGTTAATGCGCCAAGTTCAAAAACTGTAAAAATAATTGTTGAGAAAAAATCAACAACAGGATACGGATACTGGGTATACGGAGAGGATATGAAAAGTGTCAGCTTGAACACATTGGCGTCCCAAGGTACAACTGATTTGTTCCTAAACTATGCTGCAATTTCAAAACATGGTCAAACAGCTGTGGAATCATGGATTTCTAGTGCTAACAAGTTAGGAATGAAAGTTCACATTTGGATGCAAACCTTTTATCAAGGAGGATCTTGGACAAACCCTGTCAAAAGCGGATCTCCTAACACTGCATTCTTTGAGAAAAAGATAACTGAAGCTCAAACCTATGCTAAAATAAAAGGTGTTTCCGGTATTCACTTTGATTATTTAAGATATCCGGGTACTGCTTATAAAACAACTGGTGGTACTGCAGCAATCACTGAATTCGTAAAACAAGCTACTGAAGCTATACATTCAATAAATTCAAATTTAATTGTTTCATGTGCTTTAATGCCTGAAACAACAAGTAATGCATATTATTATGGTCAGGATTTTTCTGCTATAAGTAAATATATGGACGTAGTTATTCCAATGATTTATAAGGGAAATTATGGGAAAACTTCAACTTGGATTACAACCACTGCTAAATGGTTTGTAGATAATTCTAATGGCGCTCAGGTATGGGCAGGTTTACAAGGCTATAAGTCTGATAGTGCTGTAACCAAATTATCCGCTTCAGCTATTAAAACTGATGCTCAAGCTGCTTTAAACGGTAATGCTCCTGGTGTTATCATATTCAGATATGGAGTAACAAACTTAGTGGATTTCAATTCATTATCCGATAAGTCCACATCTCCATCCACTACTGGATCAATATCTATTTCAAGTATTGTAACTGCAGCTAACACATTGAAAAGCACAATTGATTCCAAAAAATCAATTCCTGCAACTGTTAGCGTAGCAGGAGTTAGTTATTCAACTCCTCAATTCTTGTATATGATGACCAAGGCTGTGGAATATATTAATTCAGGTAAGACTTCAACCCAAATTCTGCCGGTTGCATCTGAAGCTCCTTCAAATCCTTCAGGTTCAGCTAAAGCAGGTAACTTAACCACTAAGGATTATGTGGATTTAGCAACAAGAGTAAGTACCTTTATTACAAATAACGGTCAGGCTCCAAACTATGCTAGCTCTTCATTAGGCAACATTAAATATGAATCCTTAGTTGATGCATTCGCAAGAATTTTAGCATTCTATAAGACAGGCAGCAAATTGCCTAGCTATGTCACTATTGATGCCGATGCAAAATCAACTTCAGCATCAAAGACAATATCCCTTAAGAATGTCGTAACTGGTGCATCTAATTTGAAAACTTATTACGAAAAGAATAAGAAGTTGCCGTCTACAGTTACTGCAGGTGGAATAACATTTACCCTGCCGGAATTCCTATATGTGATGAGTCAAGCAATTGTTGAAATTGGTGATTCCAAAACCGATGCAATTAAAGTTATCACTGGAGTTTCTGCTCCTGCAAGCCCATCTGGAGATACAATTAGTTCAAAGGATTTAACTAAAGCTAACTTCTTAACTGTAGCTGAGAAGGTGGCAAGTTACATCACTACTAATAAGAGAGCACCTAATTATGCTTCATCTGCAGTTGGTAAGATAATTTACTCTGAAGTGGTTGATTCATTCGCACGCATATTGTCATTTTATGATACAAACGATCGTTTACCAACATATGTGACAATTAGCTACTCATCTGGATCTAGTTCCAGTTCATCAGTTTCTGCTACAGGTTCCGGTCTAAATGAGAAGAATACTATAAAAGACCTTACTGCATACTTGAAAGCGTCTACTAATTGTCAAGTTGATAATTCCAAAATCAAATCTGTTGTAAACTCATTGATTAATGGTTTAAAAACAGATGCTCAAAAGGCTACTGCAATATTCAACTATGTAAGGGATACCCTGTCATATAGTTTCTATTATGATACAAAATATGGTGCGGTAGGTACTTTGAATGCTAAAAAAGGAAACTGTGTTGATCATTCACATTTATTAGTCGCTATGTTTAGAACCGCAGACCTTCCAGCAAGATACGTTCACGGAACTTGTACATTCTCCAGTGGAAGTACTTATGGACACGTCTGGGCTCAAGTTTTAGTTGATGGAAAATGGACTATTGCAGATGCAACTAGTTCTAGAAATTCTCTTGGAAAAGTAGCAAATTGGAATACCAATTCATTTAGTCTGAAGAGTATTACTTCAAGTATTTTTTTCTAATTTTCTACTTCTTTTTTTCATTTTTTCAAAATATTTAAATAGTATCCAATCCATACTAATTATTAGCTTTTTTTGTTTAATTTATGTTACATTTATTTAGGTATACCAAAACTCTTTTATACTTTAAACTATAAAAATTAAGACAATAATAGGTATAAGGTGAATTTCATGGTTGAGGATAAGATTAGTGAAAACATTGAGGAATATTTGGAAGTTCTCTATCGTAACGGAAGTAACGGGGAACAGGTATCCACCACTCAATTATCAAAAGACTTAGGTATCGCCCCAGGTAGTGTAACTCAAATGCTTAAAAAACTAGAAAATTTAGGCTATATTGTATACACACCTTACAAAGGAGCTACATTAACTGATGAAGGTATGAAAATAGCTCAAAAAATTACAAGAAAACACAGAATTTTAGAAAAGTTCTTGACCGATATCTTAAAAATCAAGGAAGAAAATGTCCATGATCAGGCATGTGAGATGGAACATACCTTGTCAGATGAAGCTGAAAGGGCGTTATGCACAATGCTGCAAAATCCTGACTTATGTCCTGACAACAACATAATACCTGCTTGTAATTTTGATTTTGACAGTTGTCAACAATGTTATTCTCAAAAAGACTTTGACCAAGTTATCAATAGGAAATTCAATTTATTATCTATATCTGAATTGACTTCAAATGCAGAAGGTGTTGTTTCATTCATTAGAGGAAGCAATGAGCTTCTGGATGATATTGCCGAGTTAGGCATTAAGGTCGGTTGTAATTTAAAATATGAATATAATGACAACCGTATAAGCAATCATTATTTGGTTACAATTGACGAAAACGAGTTAAATATTCCAATAGAAATGGCTAATAATATTTTTATTAGAATTTAACTTCATTATTTCTTTTTTTACAAAAATTTATATAATATTTATTTCAAAATTATTAGCATTAAATATAATTTATTTCTTTTTGCGGTGTTTTAATGCGTGGAAATTTAGCTAATGATATTGTTTCTATTAAGATTGAAGAGGGAAGTAAAAGACCTATCGCCTTGCATGAAAAGAGTATGTTCGGTAAAATTGAAGCTGATACCTTGAATCTTTCCTTAATTGAAGCTTGCTATTTGTTGGAAAAGGGTCGTTTGGATATTTATGAAGATGATATTGAATGCAGCATAGGTTATATTATTGATATCTTGAAGGAACAGGAAATTTATGGAAAGTATGTTGTTTATCGCGATTTGAAAGACCGTGGATTCGTAATTAAAACTGGTTTTAAATATGGGTCTGAATTCAGATTGTATAATCGTGGAAGAGGTCCGGGTCAAGGACATTCCGATTATCTGGTTAAAATTATTTTTGAAAATTATGAGATTAACGCATTGGACTTTGCAAGCTATGTCAGGGTTTCTCATGGTGTAAATAAAAAGCTTCTTTTAGCTATCGTTGATGATGATTTTGATATTACATACTATAATATTGAATGGACTAGGCCTTAGCTTAAATTAAAGAAATCTAATTATATTTTATAAGATATTGTGTTTATTGTAATAATTTTAAATCATAAATGTAATTTAATGTGAGTGTTGGTGATAAAATGGCAGATTTAATCGATCCATGGGCATCATTTAGTTTGGATTATGATAAATTAGTTAATCAGTTTGGAATCGGAAAGATTTCAGACATAATAGATGATGTTGAAAATCCTCAAAGGCTAATGAAAAGGGGAGTAATATTCGGACATAGGGAATTTAATGAAATTAACAATTTGATTAACCAGAATAAGGAATTTGCAGTTGTAACAGGTATGATGCCAAGTGGACAAATGCATATCGGACATAAAATGGTTGTTGACCAGTTGAAATGGTATCAGGAAAAAGGTGCAATGCTATCCCTTCCAATCGCTGATTTGGAATCATATGCAGCCCGTGGAATGAGCTTCGAGCAAGGACGTGAAATTGCTGTAAACGAATACTTGACCAATTGGATTGCTTTGGGTCTTGATTTGGAAAAGGATAATGTGAATGTTTATCTTCAGTCTCAAAACAAATCACTTCAGGATCTTGCCTTCATGGCATCAAGCAAAACCAACTTCAATCAGCTGAAGGCGATTTACGGATTCACCCCATCTACCAACATCGCTCATGTTCAGGCACCTCTTGTTCAGGTTGCTGATATCCTACTTCCTCAAATAGAGGAATTTGGAGGTCCGAAAAAGGTGGTTGTTCCTGTAGGAATAGACCAGGATCCTCATATCAGGCTGACAAGGGACATTGCCCAAAAGCTTCATGAGGATTTGGGATTTTTGACCCCTGCTTCCACTTATCACAGGTTCCTGACAGGATTGACTGGGGATAAGATGAGCAGTTCCAAGCCTTCCACAGCAATTTATCTCAATGACGATACAAAAGATGCAGTCAAAAAGGTAAAGTCCGCAAAGACTGGAGGAAGAGAATCCCTAAAAGAGCAACAGGAATTGGGCGGCGAAGTCGACAAGTGTGTAATATATGAAATGTTGCTGTATCACTTCATTGACGATGATAAGGAACTTGAAAAGATTAGGCAGGACTGTTTGAACGGCACATTACGTTGTGGGGACTGTAAAGTAAGAACTGCTGAGTTAATGGAAGAATTTATGGAAGATTTAAAGGAAAAACAGGTTGAAGCTCGTGAAATAGCCAAAACCTTAATCTAATGTTTAACATATTTATAGAAATAAATTGAAAAATAATAGTGTGATTTTATGATAAGATGTGTTTCATGTGGAGAAGAATATGACGATGATGAGGTAATCTACACCTGTGAAAAGTGTGGGTCAGTTCTTGAACTCGTCAATGAAATTGATGTTTCCAAAGATATTTTTGATGGAAGAAAAGACAATTTATGGAAATTTAAAGAATGCATTCCTGTAGATGAAAGCAAAATCGTTTCCCTTGATGAAGGTGGAACCCCATTTTGCAAGTGCGATAAATTGGGGGATGAGCTTGGTGTAAACCTATATGTGAAAGTCGAAGGCTCAAATCCTACCGGAAGTTTCAAGGATAGGGGAATGACAGTCGGTATGACCAAAGCTATGGAATTGGGCGTTGACACTGTAGGTTGTGCTTCTACCGGAAATACTTCCGCTTCATTATCCGCTTATGCTGCTCGTGCAGGATTAAGATGCATTGTATTTTTACCTTCCGGAAAAGTGGCATTAGGAAAATTGGCTCAGGCAATGTTCCATGGAGCTGAAGTAATGTCAATCAATGGAAACTTTGATGAGGCTTTAGAGGCAATGACTGCTCTTGCATTGGAAAAACATCTTTACCTATTGAATTCAATTAACCCATACAGATTGGAAGGACAAAAAACAATCGGTTATGAAATCGTTCGTGACTTAGGTTGGCAAGCTCCTGATAGGATTATTTTGCCTGTAGGTAATGCAGGTAACATTTCAGCTATCTGGAAAGGTGTTAAGGAATTTTATGATGCAGGATTCATTAAGGATTTACCAATGATGACCGGTATCCAGGCTGAAGGTGCATGCCCTGTCACAAATGCATTTAAGAAAGGTGACAAAAGGGTTGTGCCTGTTGAAAATCCAGAAACCATTGCAACCGCTATACGTATCGGTGCTCCTGTAAGTGACATCAAGGCATTGAATGCAATCTACGATTCAAACGGTTACTCTGAAACAGTAACTGATGAGGAAATTCTTGATGCTCAAAAGTTGCTTGCAAGAACTGAAGGTATTGGTGTTGAACCGGCTTCAGCTGCTTCAATTGCAGGTCTTAAAAAACTAG
>CAMNJW010000023.1 GCA_946541845.1 uncultured Methanobrevibacter sp. | reverse complement strand
TGTCAAAGGGAACTCCATCAATGGGTAAAAAGAATAAAAAGACCCATATCAGATGTAGAAGATGTGGTAGAAACACTTACCATATTCGTAAAAAAGTCTGTGCTTCCTGTGGATTTGGTAAATCTAAAAAATTAAGGAGATACAGCTGGCAAAATAAAAAACCAACTACTAGGCAAAGATTAGTATAAGTTGGTAAAAACTTTGAAGATTATTTAATTAATCTTCTTCAAATCACTTTTTTTTCAAGTAACTTTTCAATTACTGTATAATTTATTAACTACTTCTTTTAGATAACTTTATTAATCATAGTTTATCATATCTAATTTAGGTATGACTAAATATTTTCAGGAGGTCTTTTATGACTGAATTAGTTGATATAGCTAAAGAAAATGATGTAGATTTAGAAAATTGTGTTGTTTTTGTAAGAGGCAACGATGATATATTGGCTGTTGATATTAGCAATGCAGGTATTAGACAAAGAAGTGATGATACAATGGGATTCACATTTTCAATTTCTCCAAAACAGGCGTTGGAGTTGGAAGAGTACTTCAATAGGTTTGGCACTGGTGAAAAATTCTACTTTGACATTTCACAAACTGGGTATAGGCCGGCTTATTACAGAGGATTGTCTCCAATGACTAAGGAAGTCAGCAAGGAATACCATCCAAAGTTTAATATTACATTATTTGCTCAAAAAGCTATTGTTGAACCTGATGACTCATATTTCGCACCTACTTGCGCTTGCTGTGAGTTCTGTCATATAGGATAGTGATGTTCATGTTCAATCCTGAGTTTTCAGATAAGATTAGAATAACTAAAAATCCTGATGAAACAATAGAGCTTGACCAGAACAGGGTTAGAATTCGTGAAAATGATAAGGGCTTGATGGCTATAAGCTATGTTGCACCTATTTTTGAAATGATGGATTTGGAGAATTTCTTTGAGAATCTTCTTACTTCCGAAAAAATAAAGATGGATATTGGTGGAACAGGCGATTTCACTGTAAGCTTTAGGGGAATAGTTGAAGGAAAAGGTAAAAATTTCCCTCAAAATTTAGACCATAGGATTATTCTCCTGCAGGAGCCTGTTAACTTGGACCCAAGGGTCAATATTCAAACTAAAGGATTTTCGAGATTTAAGCTTAAAAGCGAAATCTCCGAATAATCTTTTTATTTTTTTAGAATTCGTCTTCGACAGCATCCCACAAATCGACTGCCCATCCTTGATTGCCGTCAATTACCATATCAAGCAATCTTACTTTTCCGTCCCTGAAGCGGAATAATCTGTAGTCTTGTTGTGGTTTTTTAGCGCTGCCTTCTTTGTTACAGTCTAGGTAGACTCCTTCATCATAATTTTCTTCAAAGTCGCCCGCCTGAACAAAGTCTCCAACAAGGGAATACCCGTTTTTAACGGTTTTGTCTAATTTTTCAACGGTTTTTAACCATCCTCCTTGCGCTCTGAATTTTATGTCGGGGTCAATTTTTGTAATTTCTTCTTTCCAATTTATAATCATGTTACCAAATCCTTTTTGATTTTAATTTGGCGTGTTGGATATATAAAAAAAGAGTTAGAGAGCATTTGAAAAGAAATATTTATAACTATTGTTATATAATATAATTATATATAAGTAAAATTCCATAACTAATTAATAATATTAATTATGTCTGGGCTTTATTTATGAATTTATTTGAAAAATTTGGTATAAAAACGAATAATGAACATTTATATGAAATAGCATTCACACATGGCTCTTATACGGCTGAATATAGGTTAGATTATAATTATGAGAGATTGGAGTTCTTAGGCGATTCCGTCTTGAGTGTGATTGTTTCAGAGTATTTGTATAAAAAGTATCCTCAATATGAAGAAGGTAAATTGACAAAATTAAGGGCAAATTACGTTTGCCAATCAGCATTAATTTACTATTCTGAGGAGTTGGGGCTTGAGGAATATCTCAAAGTTGCTGCTGAGGAATCAAATTTAACCAAAAATGAAATTGTTTCGATTACAGCAGATATATTTGAGTCTTTCCTGGGAGCAATATTCTTGGATCAGGGAATGGAATTTGCAAAAGATTACATATCTAAAATAATATTCAAGTACATTGATGAAGAGAGGATGTTCTTTGTCGATTATAAATCTGCTATGAAAGAGTATGGTGATGCTAAGGAATTGGATATTTCGTATAAACTCCTGAAGGAATTCGGAGTTCCTCATGAAAAAACGTTTATCATGGCAATTATGATAGATGATGTAGAGATGGGTGTAGGAAAAGGTAAGAATAAAAAAGAAGCAGAACAGGATGCTGCTAAAAAGGCTTTCGAAAAATTAAATATTAAGGTGTTTTAAATGAATAAAGAATCTGTTGGTATTGTTGAAACAAAATATCTCAATATCTCAGAGCCAATCGAATTGGATAGCGGAGAAACTCTTGACGAAGTAACTGTCGCCTATGAGACTTATGGTGAACTCAATAAGGAGAAATCAAATGCTATCTTAATTTGTCATGCATTAACTGGTGACGCTCATGCAGCAGGTTGGCATGAAGGTGATAAGAAGCCTGGCTGGTGGGAAATTGTAATTGGGCCTGGAAAGGCATTGGATAGTGAAAAGTACTTTATCATATGTTCTAATGTATTGGGTGGATGTAAAGGAACAACCGGCCCTAGTTCCATTAATCCAAAGACTGGCAAAGAGTATGGTTTGGAGTTTCCAGTAATTACAATCAAGGATATGGTTAAAGTTCAAAAAAAGCTAGTGGATTCTTTTGATATAACCCAATTGGCTGCTGTCATTGGTGGGTCAATGGGAGGTATGCAAGTTCTCCAATGGATGGTGTCCTATCCTAAAATGATGAAAAAGGCAATTCCAATAGCTACTGCTGCAATGTCATATCCTCAGCAAATTGCTTTCAATGCCGTAGGTAGGCAGTCAATCTTTTCAGATCCTAATTGGAACAATGGAAACTATTATGAGACCCGCAAGATTCCAAGCAATGGTTTGTCCCTTGCACGTATGATAGCGCATATTACATATCTAAGCGATGAATCCATGGACATCAAGTTCGGAAGGGGTCTTCAGGATAAGGAGGAAATCAGTTATGACTTTACTGTTGATTTCCAGGTTGAAAGCTACTTGAAACATCAAGGTGAAACTTTTGTAAAGCGTTTTGATGCAAACAGTTATCTGTATATAACAAAAGCTGTTGACTTGTTTGATTTATCAGTCAATAATTCACTAGTGGATGCATTCAAGGATGTTGAAGCGAAAATTGAGGTTATATCTGTTGATTCCGACTGGTTATATCCAACAGAGCAAAGTACTGAAATTGTCACAGCATTAAATGCCAATGAGGTTGATGTATCATTCACTGAAATAAAATCCAATTATGGGCATGATGCATTTTTACTTGAAAAAGGTCAGCTTAATTATATTTTCTCCAATTTCCTCTCTGAAAGTGTCGTTGAGGACTTGATGATGGAAAAGATTGCTACAATCAAGGCGGATGCTGAAGTTGTTGAGGCCGCTAGATTGATGTTGGATAAGCATGTGACTCACATTCCTGTTGTAACGGATGACAATAAATTGATAGGAATCGTTACAAGTTGGGATTTATCAAAATCCATTGCAACTGATTCAAATCAGCTAAAAGACATCATGACAACAACAGTGAAATACTGTCATGCCGGAGAGGCAATTGAAGATATTGCCCGTCAAATGCGCAAATTTGACATATCATGTCTTCCGGTTGTTGATGATGACATGAAAGTTTTAGGTCTTATTACAACAGACCAAATCAGTAATTTATTGAGTTAAATTACTCTTTATCTTTTTTTTTTTAATAATGTTTATAAACTATTTTTAACAAAAGTAATATTTTACTATTTTAGGAGCCGTTGTTTTGTCTAGAAAGGAAAAATTCATTGAAGGTGCTAAAAAAGGCATTCCAATCACATTTGGATATGTTCCTATGGGAATTGGATATGCTGCTATTGCAATAAAGGCAGGAATGACTCCTTTAGAGACAATTTCAATGTCTTTTCTAGTGTATGCAGGCGCAGGTCAAATCATCGCTGCATCAATGGTTTTGAGCGGTGCTACTGCAATGGCAATCATATTAACTAATTTTGTTGTGAATTTAAGGTATTTTGTAATGTCAACATGTGTCCTGAATCAGGTTGAGGAATCAAACTTGCCTTTGAACATATTGGCGGCACATGTTACAGTCGATGAGTCATTTGCAATGTTTTCATTAAGTGAGGATTCAAGCATTTGGGTTTATCTTGGAATTGCAATAACCGCCTGGCTAAGCTGGTGTTTGGGAGCAGGAATTGGAGTAGTCATCCTGGATCTGCTTCCGGTAATTGTTACAAACAGTTTCAATATTTCACTTTACGCACTGTTTGTGGCCATATTGATTCCTGCTATCAAGGAATCAAAACAAATTGCACTTTTAGTTTTGATAACTGCAGTTTTGAATGTGGTTTTAGGACAGTTTTTGGGGAACTGGTCCCTGATTGTATCAACTCTTGTTGGAGCTGCAGTTGGAATGTATATCGTTGACGATGAATATGTACTTGGAAGTGATGAATGATGGATTATATTGCGTTGGTTATTTTAGGTTGTACTATTGTGACATTTATTCCAAGATTAATTCCTGCATTGTTCATCGATAAGTTGAATTTCCCTCCCAAGGCAGAGAAATTCTTGAATCTAATTCCATATACCGCACTTGCGGCATTGATATGTCCAGGGGTTTTGACAGTTGACAATCAGCTATGGTATATAGGATTGATCGGTGCGGTTGTGGCTGCAGGACTTGCCTGGAAGAAGGTCCCTCTTGGTGCTATCGTAATTTTAACCGTGGTTGTTTTAATAAGTGTTTATTCGATTGTTCCTTTATTTTAGTTTTTTTATTCCCAAGCAGTTAAAGGGAAAATGGGTTGATAACTGCATAATTTTGATTTCAATTTTTCCACTTGAGACAGTGTAATATCAAATGTGTTAATGAAATGTTACATTTGTTAAAGATTGATTACCTAATATATAAATATTTCGTTTTTAATCTTTCTATAAATAACTCATTTATATCCATTTAATTAATTATTAAAAATCAATTTTTTATTTTAAACTTTAAATTTTTATTAAAGAGTATATTTAAATAAAATAAAGTTATTTTAATTTGTTTTTATTAATTTAAACTTATTATTTTAATTTTACTATAAACAGTTAAGTTTATATACTATGTAATGTAACATTAACATAAGTAATTAGTTTTTAACATAATTACTAATGTACTTAAATACTTTTTGCAAAAATGAATTAATTTGTGGGAATACTATGAGAACCATGATTAAATATTTAAGACAAGAGCTCAAGATGAGCCAAAAAGAACTGGGGGATAAAGTTGGAGTCACCCGACAAACCATCAATGCGCTGGAAAATGGTAGGTATAATCCATCTTTATTTTTAGCATATGAGATAACCCAGGTTTTTAATAAAATGATGTTTAAAGGAGATCGAGAAAAGTATTTTGTTATGGAAGAAATATTCATTTTCGATGATGATTACTATTAGGTGATAAAAAATGATTTTAGATATATACAAAGATGCACTAGAATATTCAGCTAAGGACTGGAAGACATTAGTGATTCTGGGAGTAATATGTTTATTCAGTTTCTTATTTCTGCCTGCATTCTTGATTACAGGA
Organism: uncultured Methanobrevibacter sp.; assembly: GCA_946541845.1. Lineage (GTDB taxonomy): Archaea > Methanobacteriota > Methanobacteria > Methanobacteriales > Methanobacteriaceae > Methanocatella. Next base: position 13,161 of record CAMNJW010000023.1, on the reverse strand, counting down.
TTTAATTACAGAGTTATTAATACTGCAGTACATGGAATAATCAACGGAAGAGATCCTCTTCCAGGCTTTGATGACCCGATTGACATGTTTATTGATGGTGTAAAGGTTGTAATTGTTCAGGTTATCTATTTGCTTGTGCCGATGATTATATTTTTAGTCTTTGCACTTATTGCAGGCCATATATCTGGAATTGCATCAGGCGTGCTAATATTTATCGGATGTTTGATTACATTGGTTGTTGGCGTGGCCGCATGCTTGATGAGTCAAATGGGAATATGCCATATGGCATATAATGACGGAGCATTTTCAAAAGCGTTTGCCTTAAGTGAAATAAAAGAAGTGATTGATGAAATCGGATGGTTTGAATGCATTCTAACCTATATTGGACTGATAATCATAGTCTTTGTCATTTCGGTTGTTGTCACTACACTCATTGGAATCATATTTGCATTATTCGGAGTTTCCGGTGCGTTTTTAGGTGTTGATCCAAGCGGAATACTTCTGTTAGGAACATTCATCAACTCAACAATAGCAATGTTTATTGTTGGACCATACTTAAGCATATTCGCATCAAGGTCAATGGGATTACTATATACAATGCAAATATAAGGTGATTATGATGGCAAGTATAACTGACTGTGTAGTTGAAGGATTAAAATATCCTTTCAAGGACATTAATAAACTCTTAATCTTTGGAGTATTGTTCGCAGTAATAAGTGCATTATCAACATTCATTGGCGCAAAATCTTTGGATATTTTCAGAGCCGCTGTGCATATAAATGAAATGAACAATGGTACTCTTTCACAAATACCATTTTCACAATTGCCAACAGGCGACATTTATCTTGTAGTGGGCTTGACTATTGTTGCCTTTATCGTCTCATTGCTGATAATGGGATATCAATATGATATTATAAAGTTCTCAATCAATAAGAAAGAAGACCTTCCAGGATTTGGTGACATATGGGCAATGTTTGTAAATGGAATAAAATATTTCATTGTCATCTTGGCATATAATATCATTCCAATGCTCGTTTTAGTTGTTGGAACAGCATTTACAGGGGAATCATCAGTATTGCCAATTATCATCTTTATTTCAATGCTATTGTTTATAATTGCATATTTCCTCCTTCTCATGGCATTAAACAACATGATTGCCCATGATAGTCTCAAAAAGGCATTTGATTTTAGAGAGATAATTGATAATATTTCAAATCTTGGACGGGGAAAGTATGTTGGAATAATCTTGTTCACACTAATTGTGATGATGATTATTTCAGTTGCAGTAGGCTTCATACTAAGCTTTATAACAGTATTGTTCGCAGCAATTATCAACAATCAGGCATTTGTCATATCAATAGTTATTGCGATAATCGAAGGATTGTTCATAGACTCTTATATGGGATTATTCTTCAACAGAGTATGTGGATCAATCTATAGGGAATCAATAAAATAGCTGGAATGTTTTTAAACATTCCACTTTATTTTTTTTAATGTTATTTATTGGAGGTTTTAGCCATGGCAGACTATGTCATCGAAACAAAGGATTTGTCAAAAATATATTCCAAAACTAAAGTTGTAGATTCTATAAATATGCATGTTGAAAAAGGTAAGATCTATGGGCTATTGGGTAAAAACGGAGCCGGAAAGACCACAACAATGTGCATGCTTTTGAATCTCACATATCCAAGCAGTGGAGATGTATTCCTTTTTGGAAAAGATCCTAAAAAATACTCAAAGGAAATTTACCCAAAAATAGGTTCCATCATTGAAACTCCTGGATTTTATGAAAATTTAACCGCTTATGAAAACTTAAAAATCATTGCGAAGCTAAGGGGCGACTATAATCCGGTCAATATCAATTCAGTTCTTAAAATGGTTAATTTGGACAATGAGAAATCAAAAAAATTCAAGGATTTTTCGTTAGGCATGAAGCAGCGTCTAGGAATAGCTGCAGCAATAATGCATAGTCCAGAATTGCTTATTCTTGATGAACCAATCAACGGTCTTGATCCATTTGGAATCAAGGAAATAAGAGCATTGCTTAAAAGGCTATCCCATGAATTCGGAATAACCATTTTAATTTCCTCCCATATCCTAAGTGAAATTGAAAATATCGCTGATGTAATCGGCGTCATGGATGGGGGCATTTTGATTGAAGAGTTTACACGTGATGACCTGTTTAAAAAATTGAATAAACATGTCGAATTCGAAGTATCAGATGTTGATTTGGCAGCCAATATTTTAAAGAAATTGGAACTTGAAGAGAATGATGATTTCACATTCAGTGAAGATGGAAAAATCTGTCTGTATTCTCATTTGGAAATGAGGGATAAGTTCAATGCATTATTTGTCAAGGCAGGCATCGACGTTAAAAAAGTGAACTTATGTGAAGAAAACCTGGAAGAGTTCTTTACACGATTTGTTTCTAATACTTAAGGTGATAATATGTTAACTTTTATTAAAATGGAATTTCTAAAGCTTAAAAGATCAAATATATTTTTGCTGAGCTTAATGGGGGCGGTTCTTCCTCCTTTGTTAATGTTTATTGCAGTTTTTGCATTTGATGAGGGAAGCACTTTCGACATGCTGTTCACCAATGTGAACATGTACATGTCAGCATTGTTTGCAATCATGCTTTTTTCAATAATGATATCATATCTATTCGGAAGGGAATATAACGAACATACCCTAAAGACCATGATGACCATTCCAATATCAAGAGGAAAATTCCTCATAAGCAAATATGTGATGTTTCTTGTGTGGATTTTAATTCTGACAGTAGTTACAAGCCTTTCATCACTTGTCTTCGGTTTCATTGCAGGTCTTGAAGGATTTACATTAAAACTGTTTATAGATAGCTTTGCACAGCTTCTGTTTGCAAATGTCCTGCTGTTTTTAACATTCTCTCCATTTGTATTCATTTCATTATTAATTACAAATATGGTGCCTGCAATGGTTGGTGGCGCAGGTTTGACACTGGTGAATATGCTTATTTATGGCCAGAATTGGGCTCCGTATGTGCCTTGGGTTTGTCCGTATCTAATAGCCTCAGGTGAAATAGCGGAATATGCAACAAGCCCAACAGTATCCTATGGAGTTATTTTAGTCACTTTCTTAATTGGTTTGGCAATTTCATACATTTACTTTACAAAGACTGACCTTGCCATATAATATTAGTCTTCAAATGCTCTAGGCATTGATTTAAATATGATAGTGGTAAAATATAGTTGATGGTGATATGATGAATGATTTTGAAAACCAAAAATTCTGTCAATCATGTGCAATGCCTATGACCGATGAACTTTTTGGAACCAATGCAGACGGCAGCAAAAATGAGGATTACTGCATGTACTGCTTTAAAGACGGTGAATTCACTTCAGACATGACAATGGATGAGATGATGAATTTCTGCATTGACAAAATGGTTGAAGTTCATCCTGAAATTGACAAGGCCGAAGCAAGCGCAATGATGAAGGAAGTATTTCCTAAATTGAAAAGATGGGCAAATGATTAATTAGCTCACTTTTTTTCTTTTTCTTTTTTTAAAAATTTTAAGTATTATTAGTTTATAATATTATATCATGTGTTCTATTGTTGGCCTTCAAGGCAATTTTAAGGGAAATGATATTGTAAAAATGCTTAAAGCCTCAAAAAACAGAGGTCCAGATTCATCAGGAGTTTGTTTAGATAAGATTTATACAGACATTGACTTGGATGAATTCAGTGATGATAATGATTATGAGATAGCTTTTGGCCACAATCTGCTTTCAATCTATGATGTAAATGAAAGAGTATCAAGAACACAGCCAATTTCAAATGATAATTTAACTTTAGTTTTCAATGGGGAGATATATAATTTCCGAACAATGAGGAATTTCTTAAGCAAGGTGGGCGTTGAAGAGGAAATCACCTCCGACAGCGAAATTTTACTGTATCTAATTGATTTTTATGCCAAAAAACTTGATTTGCTTAAGGCAGTTCAGGCAGCAATCAGATTAGTTGACGGTGACTATGCATTTGCAGCATATGACGGGGAAAATCTGGCAATTGCAAGAGATCCGTTAGGAGTAAAGCCGTTGTTCTACTCCCAGAATAATGAGCTTAAGGGATTTGCATCATCCAGGCAATCATTAAGGGAAGTTGGCTTCACTGGCATTGACACATTAAAACCGGAACACATACTTTACAACTGGGAGGATATATCTCCGGCGCAGGCAATCTATGAAAAGATCTTTGATGGTGACGTAGCTAAAATAGACAAGATGTTAAGGTTAAGCGTTATTAAAAGGGTTGAAGGATTACGTGAGCTTGGTGTAATATTTTCAGGGGGTCTTGACAGTTCATATCTGGCTTTGCTTTTAAAGGAGATTTCAGAAAATATCCCACTTAAAGTCAAGCTTTATGCGGTAGGTGCCGAAGGGTCAAAAGATGTCGAAGCGGCAATTTACGCTTCAAAATTCCTGAATATGGATTTGGAAATCTGTGAAGTCACAGAAGAATTGGTTCGAGAAGCGCTGCCTCAAGTTGTCAAAGCCATTGGGGATGACAATCTGATGAAGGTGGGTGTCGGACTGACCACTTACTTTGCAACCAAGATGGTGGCTGATGACGGCATTAAGGTAGCCATTTCAGGTCAGGGTGCTGATGAGCTCTTTGGAGGATATAAAAGATATCTTAAAAGCTTTGTCGACGGCACTCTAAACTATGATTTGAGAGTTGACATTTCAAACATGTATCATGTCAATTTGGAGAGGGATGACGCATGCTCCATGCTCAATGGTGTTGAGTTAAGATTGCCATTTTTGGATAAGACTCTCGTGGAGTTAGTGTTAAACATTCCAGACAACAAAAAGATTGTTTCAATGCATGATGATATGAGAAAAAGCATCTTGAGAAAATTGGCATTTGAGGAAGGCCTTGACTATGAGATAGCTTACAGGCCCAAAAAGGCAGCCCAATATGGGACAGGAATCGATAAAATCTTAAGGAAGAAGATTATTAAAGATACAGATATTTCAAAATATCTGGAATAATATTTTCCATTTTCTTTATTTTTCTATTTTTAAAAGAATTTTTCATAATTAAATCAATTTTGATAAGTTATTTATTAAAATAAAAGTTTTTATATCTGTAAACTTAATATAAGGATTAAACTGTAACTCCTAAGTCCAGGAGGTGATGTTATGAATTTCATTAATATTGCCATGAGTTTGATTCGATATTGTTTTTTGATGAGAGCTCCACTTGGTAATCTAACTAACAAAATAGGGGGACCCATTGTGTATATTCTAAGCAAAATTAGAATGACATTGGTTTTAAATATCACATTAATTTGGTATTTTACCATTGTATTCACATTGGTATTATTGAATATGATGTGAAGCCATAATATCCTCCTTTAAATTGTGGGGATATGAATTAATAAGTCTTTAGTTTTTGATAATCTTCCGATTGTCTTTGGGTTCAGTTTTCCTTATTAATAACCATTCCCTACAATTTAAAAAATTTAGGTTAAATTTATATATTAATTTTTATAATACAGTTAATCAGAGTTTTAAACTCATTGGATTTTAAATCCAATTTTGTTAGTTAGAGTATCAATATCTTCGGAAGATTGTAGGATTTTATCCTACAATGGATATTGATTTTTCTTCTATTTTTTCATGTTTTACTAATTTTTAGGGTATTTATTTTATGAATTCAAATCTTTACATTTATTAATATCAAAAAACATAATAATTATATTATTAATTAATTAAGGAGTTTTATGTTATGACAATCGAAAAAGATGCAGAAGATATCATTGAAAAATTCTCAAAAATATTAGAAGATATTCCAGATTCAGATGAAACCTGGTACATTACTGATAATTTAAACTTAACACGTGACGATGAATCCCACGAAAAAAATCCTGAAAAAATATTGAGAAATGCTAGAATTGATAAAGACGGAAATCTAGTTGTTAAAAAAGCAGATTGGACAAATTAAAGTGATTTATATGAGGATGGACTTAGTTATAGAACTTTTAGATTCTCCAGGACAATTGATTAAAGCGTTAGAGCCAATCAGCAGTCTTGGAGCTAATTTAGTAACTGTTATCCATAAAAGGGACTACAAAAATGACAATGGTAACGTTCCGGTTCAGCTCACCATAGAAGGAGAACACGAAGACCTCAAAAATGTGGTTAACAGATTTGAAGAGTTAGGATTCACCATCATTGAAATGGATGGGGTTGTCAAAAAGGAAAAAATAACCACAATATTCTTCGGCCACATTGTCGACCAGGACTTAAGGGACACTATGGATAGAATTAATGAAATTGATGGCGTTGTAATTGTTGCATTTGATATTAAATTGAATGGTGAAGAAAAATCCACCGCATTAATTAATATTGAAGCGGATATAGGTTTAAAACAAACAGTATTTAATAGAATTGCAGAAATTGCAGAGGAAAAGGAATTACTCGTAATTAATGAAGTTTAAGTGATGATTATTATGGATGAATGTAAAGTCATTATCATGGGATTCGGCTCAGTGGGCCAAGGTGTAGCCAACGCCCTTTCCATGAAGAGGGATTTGATTAAAGATAAAACTGGAGTCGACATTAAGGTTGTCGCTGCAGCAGATTCATCTTCATCTGCAATCTCACAAGATGGATTGGATGAAGAATTACTCGTAAAAACTAAAAAAGAAGAAGGAAAATTATCAGCATATCCTGAATTCGGATCTGATAAGAATGGTGCAGATGTTCTCGATGCTGTTGAATATGATTGTCTTATAGAAGCAACTCCTACAAATATTAAAGATGCAGAACCTGCATTATCATTAACACTCAAAGCATTTGAACAAGGAAAAGATGTTGTAACATCTAACAAGGGACACTTGGCACTCAAATTCAAAGAAGTTGTCGGTGCAGCTGAAGAGGCTGGCGTAGAATTCAAATATGAGGCTAGTGTCGGAGGTTCAATGCCTATTATCAATTTCACAAGGGATACATTGTCATCCTGTGAAATCAAATCAATCAAAGGTATCCTGAACGGTACCACAAATTATATTCTATCAAGAATGACCTCAGAAGGCTCTGAATATGAAGTCATCTTAAAAGAATCCCAGGAATTGGGAATTGCAGAAACCGACCCAACCCAAGATGTTGAAGGAATTGATGCAGCTTGTAAAACAGTAATTCTTGCAAATTCCTTATTAGGAATCGATGCAACCTACAGTGACGTTAAGGTAGAAGGTATTTCAAACATCAACTCACAAGCTATTGAACTTGCTAAAAAAGACGATTACTTAATCAAGTTGATAGCAGAAGTATCTCCAGATAATCTACAAGTATCTCCTCGTTTGGTCAAAAGGGGAAGCTCTTATGATGTAAGCGGAACATTGAACATGGCTACTATCAAAACTGATTTGGCCGATGAGGTATCTGTAATTGGACTTGGAGCAGGATCTCTTGAAACTGCTTCTGCGATGTTGACTGATTTAATTAGTATTTTGAAAAATAAAAACTAATTAAATATTTTTTTTACTTTTTTTGATAACATGAAATACGTAATTTTTATTCCAGATGGGTCTAGCGACCTTCCACTAAAAGAAATTGATGGTAAAACTCCTTTGAAAGTAGCAAATACTCCAAACATTGACAAATTGGCCAAAGCAGGTTATGGTGGTTTAACCAATAATGTTCCTGACGGATACACTCCAGGTTCAGATGTGGCCAACATGAGTATTTTCGGATACAACCCTGCTGATTACTATACCGGCCGTGGACCGCTTGAAGCAGGAAGCATGGGAATCGATACAACTCCATGCGATGTGATATTCAGATGCAATACCATAATGGAAAAGGACGGAATGATGGAAGACTTCAATGCAGGTCACATCACATCCGAAGAGGCAGAAGTATTGATTAATGGATTGAATGATTATTTCAAAGAGAAATATCCTGACTTTAAAGGTAAATTCTATCCGGGAATCAGCTACAGACATTTATTTGTATACTCCTGCGATTCTGTTGAAGATGCAGAGATACTTTCCAATCTAAAAACAATGCCTCCACACGATATCGCTAATGAAAAATTAGCGGACAACCTGTTTGGAGAATGTGAGCTTGCTCAGGAAATCCAATCAGTAATGTTTGAATCACAGGAATTCCTGAAAGACCATGAGGTAAATCAGAAAAGGGAAATCCCTGCAAACATGGTTTGGCTATGGGGACAAGGAGTAACACCTAAGTTGCCTGACTTCAAGGAAACTTACGGTCTTGATGCATCAGTAATCACCGGTGTGGACTTGCTTAAGGGAATTGGTGTATTTGCAGGAATGGAAGTCATTGATGTTCCTGGAGCTACCGGATTTTTCGACACTGACTATAAAGCTAAAGGCGAATATGGTATTGAGGCGCTTAAAAGGAATGATGTTTTGTTTATCCATATCGAAGCTCCTGATGAAGCGGGACATGCTCAACTTTTAGATGAAAAGGTAAAAGCCATTGAAAGAATTGATGAATTTATTGTAGGGCCTATTTTAGACAGTCTAAAAGGCCAGGACTTCAAGGCAGCAATCTTGCCTGATCATCCGACTCCAATTGACATTGGAACTCACACCCGTGACGATGTGCCTATCATATGGTATTCCTCACTTAGAGAAGGGGATGAATGTGAATCATTTGATGAGGAAGGTGTCTTGAAAGGATCTGCTGAGAAAAAAGAAGGATACAAATTAATGCAAAGATTAATCGATGATGATTTTTAGATTGAGGAGGTAGTTATATGAAAGTAATTCTTGTTAACGGAAGTCCAAATAAAAATGGATGCACCTACACTGCACTTTGTGAAGTTGAAAAAACATTAAACGAAGCGGACATTGAAACTGAAATATTCTGGATTGGAACAAAACCAATCATAGGATGCACTGCATGCATGAAATGTAGGGAAAAAGGAAAATGTACCTTTGACAAAGATGTTGTAAATGAGTTCACAGAAAAGGCATATGAAGCTGATGGATTCATATTTGGTTCTCCTGTTTATTATGCAGGTGCAACCGGAGCAATCACTTCCTTTTTAGACAGAGCATTCTATTCAAGCTCACAGGGAAATGGTCTTGAGGCTTTTAAACATAAGCCTGCTTCTGTAATCTGCTCTGCAAGAAGGGGAGGAACCACTGCAACTTATGATCAGCTAAACAAGTATCTGGGAATTTCACAAATGCCGATAATCTCATCATTTTACTGGAACATGGTTCATGGAAACACTCCAGAAGAGGTAAAACAAGATTTAGAGGGTCTTGCTACCATGAGGCAATTGGGCAGAAACATGGCATTTTTCTTGAAATGTATTGAAGCTGGTAAAAAGGATGGTTTAACTCCTGAAGAGGAACCTAAAATAGCTTTTAACTTTATAAGATAACTTATGAATATATTCAAAACACCTGAAGGATATCTATACTCAAACAGGGCATTATTCTACTTGTTCATTCCTCTTTTAATTGAGTATGCCTTGGAGTTTTTCGTAGGTCTTGCAGATTCGATAATGGTTGCATCACTTGGAGAGGCTGCAATTTCAGGTGTTTCCCTTGTTGATTTTTTAATTCAACTTCTCATTTTTTCTTTTTCAGCACTTGCAACGGGTGGTGCTGTTGTGGCCGGTCAATACTTGGGTGACAATCAAATAGACAAGGCTCAAAATGCTTCCACACAGCTTGTTTGGTTTTCAGCATTATTGTCTGTAGCATTAATGATTTTAGTGCTTATATTGAGACAGTTCCTAATAGGCATTTTGTTTGGCCAGATTGAGGCAGACGTATGGCATAATGCCGAAGTTTATTTATACATTGTGGCACTGTCAATACCATTCATAGCAATATACAATTCCGGAGCTGCAATTTTCAGAACAACCAATGATGCATACTTGCCTATGAAAATAATGCTTGTCTGTGATGTTTTGAATGTAATTGGAAATGCATTCTGCATTTACTATTTGGGTTGGGACGTTCGTGGAGTGGCGATTCCGACAGTAATATCAAGAGTCGTTGCAGCGCTTGCAATAATTTACTTTGCAGCTGACGAGGATTATAAGCTACACATTAAAAGAACCTTGAGGCATAGATTTGACTTTAAGGTACTTAAGAAAGTTTTAAATGTAGGCATTCCCTACGGTATTGAAAACGGACTCTTTCAGTTAGGCAGAGTCCTGATTTTAAGCCTGGTTTCAACATTCGGAACAATGGCAATAGCAGCAAATTCAGTGGGATATGCTATTGGAATATTTTCAGTCTTGCCGGGCTTTGCAATCAACCTAGGATTGACTGCAATAATATCAAACTGCGTTGGAGCAAACGACTATGAGCAGGCCAGATATTATAACAAGAAATGCTTAATGATTGTTTATGTTTCACATCTTGCGATAAATCTTTTAATCTTTGCAGTCCTGCCATTGATTTTAGGCATCTACAATTTATCTGCCCAGACTGCTGCGATGGCAACTGAAATGATAATCTGGCATGGAATATTTGCAATTATAATCTGGCCATTGGCATTTACAGTTCCCGCCACATTCAGGGGAGCTGGTGATTCAAAATCAGTAATGTATATCAGTCTGATTGTAATGTTCACCTGCAGGATTGCCCTTTCATATGTAATAGCCGACTGGATGGGCATCGGAGTGTTTGGAACATGGATAGCAATGTTCATCGATTGGTTTGTAAGGGCAGGAATTTATATTTACAGATACTTCTCAAATAAATGGACAGAATATAGGGTGGTTTAATGGGTGATATTAAATACAAAAATACACATAAATTCAGTAAAAAAGAGCTTGAGGACTTGTTTCTATCCGTTGAATGGTCTTCAGGTCACTTTCCGGAAAAGCTAGTGATTGCAATGAAAAACTTCGACACGGTATTCTCCGCATGGGACGGAGATGCTCTCGTAGGTATGGTTTGTGCAATGGATGACGGCATAATGAATGCATATGTCCATTATCTGTTGGTAAGGCCGGAATATCAATTGAAAGGTATCGGAAAGGAATTGGTTGAAAGAATTAAGAATCATTATAAGGATTACATGCGCATTGTGGTTGTTGCATATGATGCAGAACTCAAATTCTATGAATACTGCGGATTTGAAAAGGCGGATGATGCAAGCCCGATGTTCATTACAAAACTATGGACATAGGTGTTAAAATGGTATTGTTTAGAGGAGACATCAAGTGTAAAAGCTTACAGAGGAGAACATCAATCAGTGTGATTCTGCCCGCAGACAACATTCACTTTTTACAGGACTCAGAAGATATTGTTCCGCAGCCATACAGGACTTTATACCTTCTTCACGGATTGTATGGCAGCGATGACATATTTCTTGCAAACACTTCCATCCAGAAATTTGCAGAGGATAACGGAATAGCCATTGTGATTCCATGCGGCGAAAACAGCTTCTATGTTGATGATGAAAAAAGGCATGCGTATTATGGTGAATATGTTGGCCAGGAGCTGCTGGACATCACAAGAAACATATTCCCTCTTTCCGACAAGCGGGAGGACACTTTCATTGCAGGATTTTCAATGGGGGGATACGGAGCAATCAGAAACGGGCTGAAGTATTCACAAAACTTTTCAAAAATCGGCATGATATCAGCGGCACTGATAACAGATGATATAGTTGACTATGCTGATGATGACAATGTATTGCGTTCAAGGAGTTTTTATGAGTCAGTTTTCGGCGATTTGGATAAGGTTAAAAATTCGGATAAAGATCCAGAATATCTTATAGAAAACTGCGACAACATTCCGGATATTTTCATGGCTTGCGGTGTTGATGATTTTCTATACGATAAAAATGTCAGATTCTACGAGTTTTTAAGGTCTAAAGGTATCAAGGCGGAATTCATTGAGGCTCCCGGCGAGCACACATGGGAATTCAGCGAAAAATTCATCAAGGAATTCATTAAAACAATAACTTTATAACAGGGTAATAACAATTTAATAGTATACTCCTGAGGTGAGTCTATGAGAGAATGGCAAGTTGGTGATCCGATTGGTGACGGAAATGATATTGGAGTGCCCGATATACCTTATTTGGATTATTTAAAAGATAGGGATGATGATTATCAGGAATATGGGGGACGGGATTATAGTAGTGTCACTCATGACTATGAATATTGTATCAAAAGGGCAAGAGAATTTGCAGATATGGAAGAATATTATAAAGCAATTAATTATTATGATTTGGCATTGGAAAATTCATATCATGATGAAGATGCATTAATCGGTAAGGCGGAATGCTTAGAGAAATTAGGTGAAAAAATTGAAGCTGGTGCATGCTATGCTATTTTAGGCAATTCTAAGGATTTCCATGATGAAGAGGAGCTTGCTATAAAATATTATAAAAAAGCAAGTGAATTAAACCCAAACGATGAAGAATCAATTGAAAAAGTGGCTAATTTCTTGAGAAATTTGGAAAGATATTCCGAGGCATTATCTTATTATGAACGTGTTCATAATGAGTTTAGGGATTTGAATATTGCAAGGTGTTATGAGGGTTTGGGAAACTACGCTGAAGCTATTCCGTATTTCGATAAAACTACTCGGGAATTTCCTTTTTCTGACGATATTTTGGATGAAAAGTGTGAATGCCTTATTAAATTTAACCGTAAGGATGAAGCCATAAACTGTTATAAGGAGTTCATTGATTTTTTAATGTCAGAGGAATGTTATGAACGTGCTATCGAAAGAATAGGCCTGCTTTCAGAGATTATTCCTAATGATGAATTTATCGAAGATAGACGAAATAAATGTTTAAAAAACAAGGAAGAGCTAAATAAAAGACTTTCTAAGGTTTTAGAAGCTATTTCATCACATCATATGTATAACCCGAATGGTCTGGATGAAAATGATTTAAGGGGATTCATGGAATATGTTTCAGAAAAGTCAGGAGAGTCTATTGAAGATATTTTAAGATGGTATTCTCTTCCTATGGATGATTCACTTAATTTTCAGGTTAAGTGTAATGATATGCTTTATTATTCTCATTGGGTTTGTATTTTAAAGATGTATGGTTGTTATGATTAAATTAAGGAGGGATGTTTTATGTTGTGTCCGAATTGCGGAAATGAACTGGATGATGACAATTACTGCACCAACTGCATGGAATTTTTTGA
>CAMNJW010000022.1 GCA_946541845.1 uncultured Methanobrevibacter sp. | reverse complement strand
TAAGCCTCAGCTCGCCCATCATTCATCACATATCAGAGCTCATAGGGTTCATCATAGGCTTATTCTACAATTAAATTAACCGAACATTACTCCGGCTTCTGTTTTGAACAATTCATCTTCTTTGGATTTGCTCATGACTTTTTCGATTGCATCCATAAAGTCATTTACAGTAATCTTATCACGTTTTTCACGAATTGCAAACATACCAGCTTCAGTACAGACCGCTTTTAAATCTGCACCTGAAAGTTCGTCAGTCAAATCGGCAAGCAAATCAATGTCCGCTTCCTCATCTAATGACATGTTTTTAGTGTGAATTTTAAGAATTTCGCGTCTACCATCAACATTTGGGAGAGGAACTTCAATAAATCTGTCAAAACGACCAGGACGCAATAATGCAGGATCAAGGATATCCGGCCTGTTGGTTGCACCAATAATACCGATGTCCCCTCTGGATTCAAATCCGTCAAGTTCTGCAAGCAATTGCATTAAAGTCCTTTGAACTTCCCTGTCTCCACTGGTGGAACTTTTAAGCCTTTTAGCTGCAACTGCATCAAGTTCGTCTATGAATATGATTGCAGGTGCTTTCTCTTTAGCGAGTTCAAATACCTCACGTACAAGCCTTGCACCTTCACCAATGTATTTTTTAACAAACTCTGAAGCTACAATCTTAATGAATGTAGCATTGGTTTCATTTGCTACAGCTTTTGCAAGCAAGGTCTTACCGGTTCCAGGCGGACCATACAACAATATTCCTTTAGGTGGTTCGATACCTACTTTTTCAAATAATTCAGGTTCAGTTAAAGGCAATTCAACAGTTTCCTTAACTTCTATAATTTGTTCTTCTAAACCACCGATTTTATCATAAGTAATATCAGGTTTGGTTTCAATTTCCATTCCTGAAACATTAGCATCTTTTTCTGATGGCAAAATTTCAACAATACCGAAAGTTTGTTGATTTAAAGCTACCCTTGAACCAGGTACTAATAATTTTTCATCTAAGAATTTTGAGTAATTAACAAGAAAACTAGGTCCTGTACTACTTTTAACAGTCATTCTATTATCATCTAAAACTTCAGTAATAGTAGCTAACACTAAAGGAGGGGATCTAAATCTGTCCACTTCTGAACGTAAAGATTTAGTTTCTCTCTCGAGTCTAATTTTTTCATTTTCAATTAAGACTTTGTCTTTTTCTAATTTCCTAACTTTCCACATTAAGTTACTTTTAGCTTTGGACTTTTCTTCTCTTAATATATCAATTTCATCTTGTAGTGATTCTACTTTTTCGATTAATTGTTCTTTAGAAGAGTTTTCCAAATCATTAAAATCATCCATGTGAATCATCTCCAGTTAGTGAATAAATTTTTCAACTTTTTACTTTAATAACAATTTGTAACTTTAAAGTATTTAAAGGTATTCATTTTAAACTATACTAACAAATATTTAATAGGTTAATGTTATATATATTATTAAAAAAGAATAAGGAAACTGATTAAAATGGAATGTGAAATTTGTGGTAAACCCGTACCAGAACATAACCCAATAAGAGCAAAAATTGAAGGATCAGTTATGGTTGTATGTAAAGAGTGCTCAAAACTAGGAACAATCCAAAAAGCACCACCTAAACCAAAATTTAGGCAACAACCAAAAGGTAAAAAACAAAAAAATACAAGAACCAGAAATTATTCAAGAAGAGATGAGCCAACAGAAGAATTAATCGAAAACTATGATTTCGAAATTAGAAAAGCAAGAGAAGCAAAGAATTGGTCTCGTGAAGATTTAGGTAAAAAAATTAACGAGAGGGTTTCCGTTATCACCAGAATTGAAACCGGAAAAATGACCCCTGATACAAAGCTTACAAAAAAATTAGAAAAAGCATTGAACATCAAACTTCTTGAAGAAGTGAACAACGTTGATTTGAATCAATTCATCAACAGTTCATCCGGTGAACGTACACTCGGAAATATAATGAAAATAAAAAGAAAATAGCTATTTCATATAGCTGTTTAATTTTTCATTTTTAATATGTCTATTTTTGCCTTGGATTTTATAATCTATTAAACCGTCATTTCTTGCCTTATGTGAATGATAACCCTGGAAAGGTTTTGCATCATCCATTAACTTCTCAAGTTTATTATATCCATCATATTCATCACTGACAACAACCACATGTGCCGGAGGATGAATTTTTTTTATCTGCATAATGCTTAAGGTTGTATCTTCTTTTACAAAAAATGCAGTAGCAACATTGGATTTGGTTCTGAGTTTTGAATTTAAAATGTTTTCAACCAATGAATCCGCAAAATTAGAATCAATAACTTTAGGTTTGGAAATTATATTCAAACTGCCATGGCGTTCCATGTCTGAAATCGCATTTAGCAACTTTGAATTGCTTTCTCCCCTAATTAAAATTAATGCCATAAATAATCCCCATTAAAAAAAAATAGAAGGTGAAAAGTCACCTTTCTTGGAAAGATTTGAGTAATCTGCTTCTAAAGACCACCAACAAGATTAAGATAATACCAACTGCCGTTTGGATACTGCCCAAAATGGTTAATATATTTCCATCAATTGGCAAGTCCCATGCAGGGGAAGACCTGTCTCCCGGAAGTGCATTATAATACACACCAACAGCTTTGGAACCTTGTTTTACGTTAATGTCCTTAGGTTCAACATGATCTACACCCATTAACAAACCATTGTTAATACCTCTGTTGATAGAACCTGCTATTGCAGATGCATCATATCCGTATTTGGCTACAGATGCCTCAACAATTTCTTTTGTAGTGGATGCAAGACCAGGCTTGTCACTTCCATAAACGGATACACTTACCGCATTGGAACTAACTGTCAGAGCACTTCCCAATGCCTCATAAGCATAAACTGTCCTGATTTCTCCACCACACACCGGACATCTGTCATAAGATTCGGCGGCAGGATAACCCAACGCCCATCCACAGTCATCACACACTTTGGAGTATTCCTCATCCATCGGATAACCGGATGCATTCATCTCTTTAGGTGTGAACATGTCGGAAGTTGAAATACCAGATACGAGGTTTACTCCACCTCCACCGTATTTTTCTCCAGAATCCTTAGCTACTTCACCCATGGCTTCTGAAAGAATGGTGGTTGCAGGATAACCATCCCTAATCATTTTTCCAATATTCATTGCAGTTTCTTTTCTTACACTATCCGCAGTACCGTACAGCGGATTTCCAGCAGTGTTCCTCAAGTGAATAATAGCTCCTTTCTGACCTGGCTGCAGGGTTGCTACGCCACTGTTATAAGGAGTTACCTTAATCTCATTACTTGCATCATCAACTGTAATTACATAAGCATTGAAAGACCCACCGACAGCAGCACCTATACTGGCACCACCTACTAAAAGACGAGCCCCCTTATATTGAGAAGCAACTGAAGCTGCAGAAGCCGCAGAAGCATTGTTTTCTAAGCTTGCAACTGCATCAACAATAGATTCCAGCCTAGTATCGGAACTACCAGTACCCCCTGAGAGTACGGCGAAGTGATTATTTCTTGAAAGCAAGAATGTTGACTGGAACATATTGTCTGCAAAAGACATACTTCCAGCAGCCGCACCGTTCGGGTCATTACCAGAAGGATCTGTAATAACTACAATGTTACATGTAGCTGCTACACTGCTCATAGTCAATAATAATATTACAAAACATACAAGTGAAACTTTTAACTTATTCAATTTCATCCACCTGCACTGTTTGTTGTTGTTTTATTTTCTAATTCAACGGACGAAAAGTCCTCTATAACTGTTACTGTAACTACACCAGTATTTTTATCTACCTGAACATCGGCTGCTGTAATAGGCTGAACAGATGTACCAGGTACCGTTGACCGTGTTGCAAATTCCTGTGCCGTTTGAATAGCATCTTGCAGCGATACTTCTCTTTTAGAAGTTTTTAAAATATCTCCATAAATTACACTACCATCCCTAAAACCAGCCTGCATAACATTTCCTCTAATTGTTTCTACAGGAACAATATCATTACCTTTAATAATTACTCCAGAAATAGGGATTCCATCATTTATTTCATCAGAAGAAGCAAATGCTACATATGTGATTAAACGACCACAAAGAATCAAAATAAACGCCAATAATAAAATTATTAATGTGTCTCTTCTAATTTTTATAAACATGTTTATTTCCTCTTAGTATCAATATTCTTAGCAAAAGAATAAAATTATACATTATTATATTAAATTAATATGATATTTAAATTTATATAATGTCATCCAATAATGTCTGAGCAGGGTCCATTCCCTGAGCTCCAATTAATAATATAATGTCTTTTTTATCTGCTTTTCTTAAAACTTCTTCCAGACAATTAGCCAAATTATCAAAATGGATAAAATCTATATTGTTTTCAGATAAAGTATTGAAGAAAACTTCTTTTTCATCATCTTCCACAACGTTCAACTCATTGACGACATCCTTACTTGATGATAATGTTAAATCCATTGTTTCATCCATTGATTCAACCAGGGCATCGACGTTTAACTGGTTGATTTCAACACCCCTTGAACCTCTGATTGCACAGACAATGTGTAATTTTTGATTATCCGGAAGCAACTTGCGGGTTTCAGCAATGGTTGCCTTAATTCCGTCGGGATTATGTGCAAAATCATCATAGATTAATGGCTCATCACATACTTTAGCAAAACGTCTGTTTAGAGCTTCATAAGATTTCACACCTTCAACAATCTTGTCCATGCCAATTCCTAATGAGATGCATGCACCCATGGCAGATAGAATATTTTGAATGAAATGGCTGCTTGTAAACGGCAAGTCTTCAGTGGCTAAAACACATTCATCATCATAATATATTCCATCTTCATCAAAATATACTGCATTTTTATCATCTAGCTTAGACATTGAAGTGTAAAACGGATTGGTTGCCTTTAATTTCATTATCAATTCATCATCATGGTTTAAAACACAAATTCCATTTGCAATAGCTTTAGGAACTGCCTTGATTTCTTCAAAAACGTCATCAATGGTATTCACTAAACCAATATGGTCCATTGCAATGTTGGTTATGACACCCACTTTCGGATTAATGGCGTCTGTCATTAATGCAGCATGGTTTTTCATTAACTTTCCAAGCCAACCCTGAACTTCAGAAACCTCAATCACCAAGTAATCAAGTTGACCGTTTTTTTCAACTTCATCAGAAATCAACTTGGAAACCATCGGATCAATCAAAGTATTGAATTCTGATTCGCTATCGGTATTTGTCAATACATGATAACCAGCATTATCCAATATGTGATAAATAAGATGGGAAGTGGTTGACTTTCCGTTAGTTCCAGTTATGACAATATTTGTGGAACTAGGTGAAAATTTACTGATAGTGTGTGAAAGTGCATAAGCGTTGGCTAACTCAATTTTATCCGTAATTATTAATGGGAAATTGAGTTTCCTTGCCATTTCAACAGCACCATCCTTTGGAGTTTGAGTAATGAGACAAGCAATATTTTTGTTAAATGCCATCTCCACTCCTGTGCCGTCAATCCAATGCCTTATTACGATGTCTCCAGTATGAGAATCATTTAAGAATGTAAATTTTCCAGTAAATCCATCAATTGAGAAAAATTCATCATTACCTACAAGTTTTCCGTTTATAGAATTAGCCAAATCTTGAATATCCATAATAATCACCAAAAAAAGAAGGGAGTTAGAATATGTACATCTTAGCAAGAATGCCGATTATACATAATACCGCTGTAATTCCCCAATAACTATATACAATTTTTGTTTCAGACATGCCATAATGATTTAAAGTGTGATGTAGCGGTTCGACCGGTAATTTAATAATATGTGCCCTGTGCAGTAAACTTACAATAACTGAAACGATAGGAACTCCCAATGCAAGAACTCCGAAGTACGGCAAGTCGCATACCAATACAGCTGCTGCGTAACCTGTACCCAATACAAATGATCCTGTATCACCCATAAATATTGATGCCGGATGTTTGTTGAATACTAAAAATCCTAAACATAAACCTGCCAATATCAAAAATGGAGGCATTATTGTAGCTGGTCCAAATAGATAACCATATACACAACATGCAATAGATGCAATACCAACAATACCTGCTGCAAGACCATCCATTCCATCAATGAGGTTTACACAATTGATACATCCTAAAATAGCGATGACAACAACAGGAATAGCTAAAATTCCTAATGTAAATCCACCTATTGTTGTGACAACTCCAGTTAAACCTAAGAATATACCAAGAACAATTTGGCAAATGATTTTTTCAAGCTCTTCAGGTTCTGTTTTAATTGGAACTTCACCAATTACTTCAACTTTTCCGGCTTTAAGCAAATCATCAACTTCTGCTTTTGCTTTAGGAGTTGCTACACGAACTTCTTCACCAGGCTCAACATCCAATCTTCCAAGAGTAATTACATCATCAGAAATATTGACAACAATCTTTTGAACTTCTTTAACTTTTAAACCTATCAAATCATCCACTAAACCGACAATTCCTCCTGCAAGCATTATAAATGAAACAATCAAAATTGGAGTATTCTGATAATATAATGAAATCAATAGAGAAATTGTAAATAAGAATGCGATACCTCCCATTGTAGGGGTTCCGCTCTTATGCCTATGTTCACTAACTATAGGATTGTCTGCAATCCTTGCTTTAATCAATATCCTTTTTACATACCATGTAAAGAATATTGTAGCACATAATGTTATTAAAAAAAGAATTAACATATCTGTATTATTCATCTTACCACACAATAAATATTTTAAACTAATAAAGTATCTATTGGTAATACTATATAATGATAACTTATAACACAGATTTATACTAATTTTTCAACCAATTCATCAAGTTCTTTTTTAGAATCGGCTCTGGCTGTGACCCTTTGATAACCTTCAGGACCATGGACAACAAAATCATTAGCTTCAAATGATTTTACCGGCTCGTTTGGAGCAGGACCCTCATAATTTCCAATCGGAATTTCAGTTGAGTAATGATATTCTAACTTATCTGAAATATTGGCCAAACTAAACTCGCCAATTGCCATGTTAACCAGTTCACACAATGAGTTAACACCACAAGTTGCAGTTGTTAAATATCTTGTGCCGTTCGGACGAGTATTTACTTCAATGGCATATAACTGGTCCTTTTTAGCGGAGTACATGAAATCCATTTCAAAAATGCCGTCAGATGCTAGATTTTTAGCCACATGGTAAGCAGTATGTTGAACTAAATTGTTATCCAATCCTTCAACCATACAAGGCCCTGTTTTAACTTTATTTAACGGGTGTGTTCCTTCCAAAGTTGTTTCCCCTTTATAAATTGGAGGCAATGCCACATACTCGCCGTCAAAACCCAATACTTCAATTGAAATTTCAGACCCTTCAATGAACTCTTCACATAAAGCCTGGTCAAAATCTTCAAAGTATTCATTAACGTCTTCAATGGAATTGGCTATTTTAATGTCTTTTCCACCTTGACCTTCACCCTGCTTTAAAACAACCGGAAAATCTAATTCAAGCTCATCTGGACTGTTTAAAATCTGATAATTAGGAGTTGTCACACCAATCTCATCGTAAAATTTTTTAGTTTCAATTTTGTTAGATGTTAGTTCAACTGCCCTAACGCCTGCTGCAATTACAGGTATTCCAAATTCCTCTTCAACTTCTTCTTTCATACGTGCAACGTCTATCAATGGAGGATCAATACCAATCAATGGAACAATAGCATCGACTTTCTGTAATAATGCAACCTGTTTTGGACCATCCATCCCACGGGGAACAATGAAAACTTGATCTGGCAAATCCAAGTTAATAGCTTCCTCATTAGATTCAGTTAAAACACTCTCAATGTTCTTGCTTCTAACATACCAATCGATATCGTCATATAATCTTGAGCCTATAAATAATAACTTCATAATATAATCCCCTTCAATAATTCAATAAATTCAAATGCGGTTTTTTCAACACTTTCAGTTGGAGTTTCGCCCCAATCCATTGTTTCAGGTTCTATTCCAACAAAAATTATTTTAAAATCAGAATCTTTCTCTAAATATTTAACAAAGTAAGATAAAGACATTGAATGTGTTGATATTCCAATATTGACAAAATCATCTTTATCTACAATTTTAATGTCACCAGGTTTGCCTCCCATCAAGCATGCATCTACTATAATCACATGTGTGGGTTTTTCCTTTCTAATTTTTCCTGTGAAATTTTCTGGAACTGTTTCGGCATTGATAAACAGCAAATTATCTTTTTCAATGTTTTCAGCAATTAATTTCTTAATAATGAACGGACCTACGCCATCATCGCTTTTAAGTTCGTTACCGACACCTAAAACTATCAATTTTCTAAAATCTTGTAAAAAATCATTTAATTGTACATCAAAAGACAATTTATCACCTTAAATATATTCTGTTTGAATACTTTCAATTCCATTTCCCATTATATATTTTAGTTTAACTTTTATTAAATCATTTACTTTTACTGATTTTTCATCTAATGGAATTAGCAAAGGTGGGTTTAACATTGGAGATGGTCCTGCAACCAAATTATCATTAAGAATAGTATAAGTCGTGATTTTTAATCCGTTTACAATTCCTACTTTATCTGCTTTTAAGGTCAATTCATCTTCAAAAACAGGATTAATATCATCTAAAAAATTGTATTCTGAATAGACAAATGGTTTGGAAAATGATTCATAATTTACCCCCTCGTCCCAATGGACATAATGTCTTTCAAGGTTTACTAGCTCAATTGTATTAATGATACCCTGAGGTATAATTTTACCGTTTTCCTTTAGGAAATCCTTTGCATAATTTAAAACCGGAACCTCTTCTTCATCGATTAAAGCAGTGTCCAGCATTTCACAAACGATCAGATCAGCTTTTTTTGTAAACTCATAATCCAAAACATCACTGTTTATGACTTCAACATTTTCAAAATCTTTTAAATTTTCCTGAGCGCATAGACTGGATTTATGGTTAATTTCAATGGATTTGACTTGTTTAAAATATGAAGCCAAAAAATAGGATAATATTCCGCTTCCGCATCCCAAATCATATGCCAAATCATGTTCTCCATCATAATCTTTAATTGCATTGAAAAAAGCGGACAATCTATCCGTATCCTTTAACAAATGAGCATGATATGGTGTTGTCTTAAATTTCATGTTAAAAAAAAAGAAAAAAAAGGGAATTTAATGATGGTGGTGTGTGTGGTCATGTGAGTGACCAGGTTCCTTAAAATCTTCCCCATTTGCTGTACTTGTAAGTTTTACGTGTTCAACACCTTTAAGTCTCATGATTCTTTCAGTCAAATCACGGATTTCAGCAATATCTCCATTAACTACCACAATCTCCATACAATATTTGTCGGTCATGTGAATATGCATACTTGTGTTGATTTCATTTCTGAAACTGTGTTGAATCTCAGCAAGGTTTTCCATTACTCCTGTGTAATGGTGGTCATAGATAATAGTTACAATACCAATTCTCTGTCCTTCCATTGAATTCATCCATTGATATCTTACGATATAATCCTGAAGCGCATCACGAATTCCTTTTGAACGAGATTGATATCCTCTTTCCTTTAGGACTTCATCAAAATCAGCCAATAATTTTTTTGGTAATGACATACTTATTCTCATCATAAAAAAACACATCAATATCAATTGTTACTAATAATTATGATATTTAAATTATATAAATATTATGATGAAATGATAAAATAATATTACTTGAATATTAAAATATTTAAAAAAAATATTATTCAACAAGGAGATAATATTCCCCGTCGTCTTTTTCAATGGATTTTAAAAGCCCTTTATTTTGAAGGGACAGAATAATATGGTACATTCTAAAATTAGTTAGTTTCAAGTCCCCATAAAGCAAATGACCTTCAAGAGTATACTTGGAAATTAAGTTTTTATCATCAACCAAATCTTGGATTAACTTATATGACTCTTTTTCCTTCATGTTTAATTCGAGCTCTTCCACATCCTTTCTAGAATTGACTGTATTAACTTCCTTTTCACTCTCAGATAAACTGGCCTTATTATCTTTAAAAACGATTAAATCCTTATCCTGAAGCTCTTCCAAAATCTGAACTAGATCATATTCATGAAAACCCAATTCATTCCTTAAAACATTGACTGGAACTCCCTCTGCATATTCCGTGTCGAATATCTTAATTTGATCTAAAACAACTTCTTCATTTTTGGTAATGTTAATCATATAATCAGTTCATTGAATTTATAATAATAATTATAATATTAATAATACTTAATATTTATCCTAATTGCAATTCATTTTCTAATGCCTTTTCTTCCTGCCTATTCTTCTCTGCATTTTCCTCAGGAGTCAAATCATATGGTCTTGTGAAAAACAAGTCAATGTCATTAACAACCTGACAGATTGACATATGCAGTAATTCCTTTAATGCTAAGCTTTTTTGAACCCTATTCAAATTGTCATCAGAATAAATCTTATCATAATCATTTTGATAATCTTCACGTATCTTAACGGGATCCAAATCAACTTTAAGTTGGTCTTCCTCATATTCTTCAGTTAGAATCAGGAAATTAATCAATTCATCCTTTTCTTCTGCAAAGTCATTTTCCTCATTCTCAATGACATCATGGAAATATTTGAAAACAGATTGGAAAACATCTCTTGACACATTACCGTTAACGATATTGTCCAAAAATAATCCAAAAGTTTCGGAAATGTAATATTTGCCGTTTTCCTCTTTAGTTTGAAAAACAAGCTCATTTTCAACATTTGCAACATACTGAATTATTACAATGTCCTGACCTTTCTTAAAAGTATTAACATTAAATTTAGTATTATTTAACTTATAGTCTGAATTAACTTTTAACGCATTTTCAACATTTTCAATGTCTTCTTTTGAAATCTCCATGAATTCATCAGCCATATTATCAACCTAATTATAGTTTGGATTTAATATTAAAAGTATTTATTTATTAAATTTAATAATAACATCATGAACCCCGAAGACATCCTGGCTGAACTTGAACTGTTAACTCAAAAGGATAAAATTACCCGAGAAGAGTTAATGAAAATACTTAAAAAATATGCTGGAATTATCTCAGTATATGATTTGATGAATGCTTCAGCAAGAATGAGAAAAGATGGGGAATATATTCAAGCTAGTTATCGGGACAAATATCTGGAAATTTATGTGAAAAATTTCATTTTGCGCATGAAGGAAGTATTGGCCAACGATGATTACGAAGATAAGCATATTGATAAAAAAGCATTGGACGAATCTCTTCCACTGCTGAAGAATACATTTGAAAAAGAAAAATTATCCAATGCAAAAGATGAAAAACTTCCATTAATTTATGTCATTACCTCTTTATACACAACATTCATTTTAGAGGAGCCTATTCATCCAGTCGGCAGTGAATTTCCTGGAAGTTTAAAAATAGAGGAAAAAGATGGGAAGTATTACTGCCCAGTTAAAGACAATCAAAAAGATAATGATGAGGCAATTTGTCATTTGTGCCTTGCTGAGCAAACACCAAATATCTGAGTTGATATGATGAATATTTGTTTATACGGATCAGGAAGCAGAACCATAGATAAAATTTATACTGATGCAGCTTATGAATTAGGCTGCGAAATAGCTGAAAAAGGACACACACTTGTTTTTGGTGGAGGAGACACTGGAATGATGGGGGCGTGTGCCAGAGGAGTCCATGAAAATGATGGAAAATCCCTCGGAATAGCTCCCGAATGGATTGGAGGATTTGAACCCCTTTGTGAAAATTGCAGTGATTTCATTTATGTTGACTCAATGGATGAAAGAAAGAATAAATTCTTAGAAAAATCCGATGCATTCATAATCTCTCCAGGCGGAATCGGAACATTGGATGAATTTTTTGAGATAATCACCCTGAAAAAACTTAAACAGCATGACAAGGAGATTATAGTGTTCAACATTAATCATTTCTATGACAAGATGATTGAAATGATTGAGGAAATGGGAGAAAAAGGATTTCTCTACAAGCAGGAAGAACTTTTCAAGATAGCCGATACTGTTGATGAAATATTTGAACATTTGGAAGGTAAATAATATGATTAGCGATGTTGAAGCTTTAGAAATTGCTCAAAAACTAGAGGATGCCAACGATATTGACATTAAGGAAACCATTGAAAAGGCTGCGACTGCAGGATATTTAGGTGAAAAGCATTTTTACTGCACTGCAATTGAAGAAGGTGGGATGACCCATACAGTTCCGGAAATATTGGGCGACAGATACAAATCCATACCCTTAGACAATTTATATTATGACATCATCTCAAAATCACTTGACTTCGACGGAATTTATATTTCATTAGGTTATTGCAACCCAAACTTGAGAATTCCCGCTGAAGAAATAGATGAAATAATTGAATATGATGACTACGATTTAGAAGAAGACGAGTACGAATATTTAATGGAATACACTCTAATTAGTGCAAGTTCCATTAAGAAATTTAGAGTTTATGCTGAAGAAGGAATAGCTGGGCACAATCCAACAGAAGATGTGGGATTGATAATAAACATAATTGATGGCAACTACAAGGCTTACTTTGCACTAAGATCAACCGATCAGTGCATGTCCAGCTTCAGAGTGATTCCATTCAAGACCGAATACCCCAAAGAGCATCCATTATCATTTAAAAATCCAATAAATAAAATTTTGATTGAAATGATTGATGAGACAATCATTTACAAATTATAAACTTTTTCCAAGCTCATAAGCTTCATCAGGATACTTTGAAAATTTAGTCATTGACGGTGTTCCACAACCATAGCCCAATACCCTGCCACAATCGGTTAGATTAAGATATCTGATTAAAGTGTCATAATGGGATTCCAATGATTCAAATGTCCAGTCATCTGAATTATATGCAACGGTTAATAGTGCTGACTTGAAGTTTTTTTGCTGAATTGAGAAATTGCGTGAGCAAAATCTGTCAATTAGAATTTTAAGCTGTGCACTCATACCATAATAATACAATGGAGTTACAAAAACCAGCATGTCTGCTTTTAGAATTTTTTCACGGAAAATATCCATATCATCATTTAGGCTACACTCCCCCTCATAACCGCAACGGATACACCCAATGCATGGGGAAATGTCTGCATGTGCCGCATCAATTTCCTCTACAATGTGTCCTGCCTCGGTTGCTCCCCTTATGAAACTTTCTGCAAGCATATTTGATGATCCTTGTTTATTTGGACTTCCTTTCAATACAATAATATCCATACAATCACCTATAATCAAATATACATTATTGAAGAAATATTATTTAAATGTTGCATATGACAACAATATAATCAGAATTTTTTACCGATTTCATAAGCTTCAACAAACTTGTTAGGTTGAGCTCTTACATCACCTAAACTTCCGGCAACCAATACATCAACAATTTCATAGTGCATACATTGAAATGGCAGTGTCTTTGTAAGTTCAATATTACTTATTGTTTTATTTATTGAATAGTTTCAGAATTCTGGTTATAAGCTTTTGCAACTGCCTTCCATTCACCATCCATTTTTAGCATGAGCAAAACATCAGTGAAATCTATTCTTCCACCCCAACTTTCTTCAAGAACCCTTACAACCGCCAAAGTCTCTTCTAAAAGTAAGACATCAATTCATCTATTGTAGATTAATAGAATCTGCTAATCTTTCCTAACTTCAACCATCTCATCAAACCATTCAACAATTTCGGGGTCTGCATGGTCAAAGAATAGACTTGAGGATTTGTCCAATTTCATAATCTCAAGCATATCCTCTTCATCAAGTGCAAAATCAAACACGTCAATGTTTTCAGCCATTCTCTCTTTATGAGTAGATTTGCATAAAACAACCACACTTCTCTCAATCAGCCATCTCAAAATTACCTGAGCAACACTTTTATTGTATTTTTTACCAATTCTTGCCAATGTCTCATTTGTAAACATCCCATGCATTCCCTCTCCAAATGGAGCCCATGCGGCAATCTGCACACCATTTTTCTCCATGTTAGCTTGTGCTACATATTGTGCATTCAATGGATTTGTTTCGACCTGATTGATTGCAGGAATTATCTTTCTTCCAAATAAACAGATGTCAGCCAATCTGTCGGGATAGAAATTTGAAACACCTATGGCCCTTAGTAATCCTTCTTCATATAAGTCTTCCAAAGCTCTGTATGCGCCGTAGTAATCTGAAAATGGCTGGTGCAATAATACCAAGTCAATATATTCCAAACCTAATTTCTCAAGTGACTCCAAGACTGAAGCACGGCATTTGTCATATCCATAGTTTTCAATCCACACTTTTGTAGTTATGAATAGCTCTTCACGGGGAACACCGCATTCCGCAATAGCTTCACCGACTTGCCTTTCATTGAAATAGCTTTGTGCAGTGTCAATGGACCTATATCCCATATCGATTGCATCAAGCACTGCCTGCTTTGTTTCTTCAGGAGGGATTTGATATACTCCAAATCCTAAAATGGGCATTTTCACACCATTGTTTAATGTTAGATATTGCATAATTTCACCTAAAATAATGTATGTTAACATAAAAAAAAGATAATTCAAAAACTGAATTATGATATTTGGAATAAAATAAAAAAAATAAGAAAAATAAACAACTGAGTTTATTTTTTAATAGAAGCTATTGCACTTTGTGCACCAGATTTTACAAAACCACTTTCATCATCAAGTAATTTTTCAAGTGCAGGAATAGCTTTTTCATCACCTAGGTTACCTAAAGCCCAAGCAGCTGCTCCTCTTACTCTCCAGTCTTCATCATCTAAGGTTTCAATTAAAGGATCGACAGCTGGTTCACCCATACGTGAGAGTGCGGTGGATGCTTCTCTTCTAACTAATTTGTTGTTGTCTTTTAAAGTTAAGATTAATGGACGAATTGCTTTTGGATCGCCGATTGCACCTAATAAGGTAGCAGCATTTAATCTGATTTGTTTTTTCCTATGAGACAATGCGGAAATTAATGGATCTACAGATTCTTCAGCCCTTAATTCTAATTCTCCCATAGCATCTTCAACAACAAAGTCATCTTTATCATTCAATAATTCAATTAACTCATCAATGCTTCTTTCCATTTTTATCCCTCACAAATTCAATAAGGAAAATATAACCTTACTTATGTAATTACTTTATAATTATAACTTTGGATATATAAAAGTATTTCGATAACATACGAACAAATTTTATTCAAAAACAAAATTGCATATATAGTGTAATTTCATATTATTAGTATACTAAAAAAAAATTACAAGGGGAATAAATGTACAACATTGCAATAATAAGTGGAGACGGAATAGGTCAGGAAGTAATGGATGCATGTGAATACTTACTTGACAAATTAGACTTAGAATTTAGTTTTGAGTATGGTGAAGCCGGTTTTGATTGTTTTAACAAAAATGGAACAACATTGCCTGAAGAAACTATCAAAATAGCCAATAAAAGTGATGCAGTTCTTTTCGGAGCGTCAACTTCAACACCCGGCGAGCCAAGCCCAATCATAAATTTAAGAAAAGAGCTTAATGTTTATGCAAACATAAGGCCAATCAAATCCTACAAAGGTGTCAAGTGCATTCGCGATGACATTGATTTTGTAATAGTCCGTGAAAATACAGAAGGACTTTATTCACAAGTGGAATACGGTGATGAAAATAAAATGATTGCCGAAAGGGTAATCACAAAGCATGCATCCGAAAGGATTTCAAAAGCTGCTTTCAATTTATGCATAAAAAGAGAAGAAAGCAAAGTTACATGCGTACACAAAAGCAATGTCCTGAAAAAGACTGATGGAGTATTTAAGGAAAGTTTTTACAATGTAGCCAAACAATATCCTCAAATTACTTCTGAAGACTATTATGTTGATGCAATGGCAATGTATCTGATAACACAGCCACAAAACTTTGATGTAATCGTGTCAAGCAACCTATTCGGAGACATACTTTCAGATGAAAGTGCAGGACTTGTCGGAGGCTTAGGCCTTGCACCTTCCGGAAACATCGGAGACCACAACGGATTATTCGAGCCAGTGCATGGATCAGCACCCGACATCGCAGGAAAAAATATTGCAAACCCTTGTTCAATGATATTATCCGCCTCAATGATGCTTGACTATTTGGGTGAATGGGAAACTTCAAATGCCATTAAAGAGGCTGTGGAAAAAGTAATTGCCGATTGTAAGATTAGAACTCCTGATTTGGGAGGAAAATCTTCAACCATGGACGTTACAAAAGCTATTGTTAAGGAGTTAATCTAATGTTAAACATCACTACTTTTTTAGACGCTAATTCAAAACGTTTGGATAAGCATGTATTATACAATCCAACCAATGGGAACAAATATAATTCAAAGGATATCTTGTCAATCGTTTCAGAAATAGGAAGAGAACTGAAAGATTTAGGAATTGAGAAAGGAGACAGAGTTTTAATTTATTTGAAAAATTCAGAGGAATACTTATTTTCACTTTTTGCAATCTGGAGAATAGGAGCAATAGCAATTCCAACCAACAGAGTAATGACTGCCATGGAACTGGAATACATCGTGAGTGACTCACAGGCAAAGCTGATGATTACAGACTCTGACGCTGAAAATATCATCGATATTCAAACATACATCCCGCAGGACGTCTATAACTTTAAAAAATGTGACGTTTTACCTGCAGAAAATACCGACTGGGATGACCTGTGCCAATTGCAGTATACTTCAGGCACCACAGGTCAGCCAAAAGGGGCAATGCTCACCCACGGAAATTATTTTACTGCAATTCACAATGAATGTGATGTTTTAACATTAAAACAGGACGATGTATTTTTAGGAATTTATCCAATGGCTCACGTTGGCCTTTCATGGGCAATTTCAGCCCTAAGAGCAGCCGCTTATTATATATTAGTCGAGCAATTCAATATTGAAGAATATTTGTATTTATGTGAAAGTGAAAAGGTAACCGTTTTAACAGGAATGCCACCAGTAATCCATACATTAACTAAAATGGATGCACGTAAACATTTAAAGACCGTGCGTGAAATCATTTCCGGCGGAGGACCACTTCACAAAAAAATATGGAAAGACTTCCATCAGACTTACCAAATTCCAATCATAAACGCATACGGATTATCCGAAACAATAGTAATCGGAACCGGTACAGTCATCAGGCCTGAAGATTACTGGGAAGCAGACAGATTTGAAAGTGTAGGACATCCTGTTTGTTTTTCAGAAGTGAAAATCGTTGACGAAAATGACTCTTCCAACATTATGCCTAAATATGAACAGGGCGAAATTGCACTCAGAGGCCCTGCTGTTGCAAAAGGTTATTGGGGAAATGAAGAAAAAACAAAAGCATCATTTTTAGATGATGGCTGGTTCTTAACCGGTGACATAGGATACCTTGATGATGACAATCGTTTATTCATCACTGACCGTAAAAAAGACATGATTGTAATGAGCGGATGGAAAATATATCCAACAGAAGTTGAAGAGGTATTGATAAAATATCCTGCAGTTAAAGAAATAGCCATTTTCAGTATAAACGACTGCCACAGAGGAGAGATTCCAGTTGCAGCGGTTGTTTGGGAAAATGAGGCTGATGATAAAGGATTAATCAAATATGCCCGTGAGAATTTATCAAGATATAAGGTTCCACGAAAAATATTTGCCCTTGATGAGCTTCCAAGAGTGAACGGATGGAAATTGCTCAGAAGGGAACTCAGAAAAATGTTTAAAGTATGATATTATGAACATTATCTACAAAAATACACATAACTTTTCAAAAAAAGAACTGGAAGAACTGTTTTTATCTGTTGAATGGTCTTCAGGACAATTTCCAGAAAAACTAGTAACTGCAATGAAAAATTATGATTCAGTCTACTCCGCATGGGACGGAGATGAATTGGTTGGATTGATTTCAGCTATGGATGACGGCATTATGAACGTTTACATCAATTATTTGCTTGTAAAGCCCAAATACCAACTTAAGGGAATCGGGAAAAACCTAGTTGAAAAAGTAAAGCAGCACTATCGCGATTACGACAGAATAACTGTTGTCACACTATATGAAAAAAGCAGATTCTATGAATATTGTGGATTTGAAAAAAGAGAAGATAAAGTCCCCCTATTCATAACCACATTAGAAGATTAAAAAATAAAAAAAATAACTATGATTATTCAAAAATCATAGTTCCAATACCATTTGTTGTGAAAATCTCAAATAGCATCGCATGTTCCTTACGACCATCAATAATATGGCATGATTTGACACCATTTTCAATAGCTTTAACACATGTCTCTATTTTTGGAATCATACCACCTGTGATGATACCTTCCTCAATTAAACCAGGAACTTCAGATATTCTGATTTTTTGAATTAATGAAGTTGGGTCTGAAGGATCTCTTAAAACACCAGGAACATCAGTTAAAATGATTAATTTTTCAGCACCAACTGCACTTGCAACTTCACCTGCTGCAGTATCAGCATTAAGATTCAAACTTGTTCCATCCGCAGCAGTACCGATAGGAGATATTACAGGAATAATATCATGGTTTAAAAACATTTCTAACAAATCACTGCCAATTTCATCAACTTCACCGACAAGACCTAAGTCAATAACTTCATCTCCGATTTTGCGTGCCTCTTTCTTATGAGCATATATTAAGCGTGAATCCTTACCTGATAAACTTATTGCATCACCGTCATGCTTAATGATTTCGGATACAATATCAGATGATATTTTACCTGCAAGAACCATTTCAATAATGTCCATGGTTTCCTCGTCAGTTACTCTTAAACCTTTAATGAATTTTGATTCCTTTCCAAGCTTTTCCATTGACCTTGAAATTTCCGGACCTCCTCCATGAACAATCAAAGGTTTCATTCCAACGTATTTCAGTAAAACAGTGTCACGTGCGGTGGATGATTTCGCTTCATCATCAATCATAGCATGTCCACCGTACTTAATTAAAATTTTTTTATTATGAAACTCCTTTATGTAAGGCAAAGCTTCAATTAAAACATCAATATCTTTCATTTTATCACTACATTTAATATTTCACTTAATGATTTATAAGCTTTAAAGTAAAAAATCAATGCCAAAACAATTATATTTAGATAAAATATATTCATTATTATGTCTGAGATGAATGACCTTAAAGAATACTTGATAAGTTTAGGTGCTAGCAAAGTTGGTTTTGCTGATGTCGATGGGTTGGCCAGCGAATTTGTTGACTTACCTAATGGAATCAGCCTTGTTTTGAAGATTCCAAAGGAAACCATCCAATTAGTTAAAGATGAAGAGTATGAAAAGTATTGGAAGTCATTTCATAGGCAAATTGGAGAGTTGACCAAAATCTCCCACAAGGGCGAAAGATACATTAAAAAACTTGGATATAATGCATTTGCCCTAACAATGAAACGGAACGAATG
>CAMNJW010000021.1 GCA_946541845.1 uncultured Methanobrevibacter sp. | reverse complement strand
GCAAGTGGTCCTTTGAGCATATAATAATCTCTTTTCAAATCACTTTTATTCATATTAATCCTCCAAAGATAAGATAATTATAGATTTATTTAATGTATATTAAATAATTTATTATAAAAATAGTTAAAAATAAGAAAAAAAGAGATGAATTTACATTTTAGATTTCATTTCACGTATATCATCACGATAATAGAATAAAATGGTTAAAATTATTAACAAAATGATAAATGAAATTCCAGAAACTTTAAAAAATTCATCTTCATCAATTAAAATTTGTTTTACTACAGATTGGGTTCCTGCATTTGCATCACTGGCCTGACCCACATCTGACGCACTTGCCTGTGAAGTGGTTTGTGCACTTTCTGGCTGTGAAACATCATTCACAGGATTGTTTGCGCTGTTACTTGGATCCATATTCTGGCTATGTGTGCTGTTTCCGGTATTGTCCGCACTTTCCTGAGGGGAATTTCCATTGCCTTTGGCAGTGTTTCCACCATTGCCCTGACCGTGTCCTGATCCATTACCAGTACCTGCTCCAATATCTCCAAAGAGTTCATATTGAGGAATTGCAGGGTAATAGTACTCAGGTGATTTTCCGTTTATCTCCTTAGATGTTTTAGTATCCAAGTCATGAGTATTGTCCCTTCTGGAATTATCAACTGTAGCTCTTACAATATCTCCGTTATTGGCATCTACAGTAAATACGCCAGCACCACCATTAATGGCGACACTCACTTTTTGACCATTGTTGTTGTAAGTCAATATCCTGTCTGGAAGCAAGCTTGCAATGTTTCCGTTTGAATCTGTGAATAACGCTTGGTACTTATTAGGTCCTATTTGTGTAACCGTAAACTTTATGTTGTTTGTTCTGATTTTAGGACATACTCCTGAAAAGTCAGTGTACCAGTTGTCACCCAACTGCAGCCTTTCGCCGTTTTCCTGATAATAAGTGTCTTTTGCTTCAACATCCATGTGATAATTGCTGAAAATTGCATTGTAGCTGATTTCCTGTTTGCTAGGTTTGACATAGTTATCAAAGAATTGAATTCCATTTTCCCAGTTTTCACTTATCACATTGGATTGTATAGTATTGCTTCCCACTTTAGACATTGAAATGCCGTTTCCATGATTAGCTTCAATTGAATTGGACTTGATATTGAGACTATCGCCTGCATTAGACACTAAAATTCCGTCTCTGATGTTTTTTGAAACAGTATTCTTATTAATGTGGATATTTTTGGAAACTTCGTTATAGGTAACTCCATTAACGCTTTTAGTCACAGCTATTCCATTTAGAGCATTTGTTGAAATGGTATTGCCATGAATATACAGATTGGTAATTTTGGCAACCAATATTCCGTTTGCTGCATTTCCGGTAATCTTATTATTGAAAATATAAGTGGAACTAGAGTCTGCAACGGTTATTCCATTTTTAGAGTTTTTAACTAAATTATTTTTAGTTATGTTAAGATACTTGGTTCCAGTTGCAGCAATACCATTGCCCTTAGTTGTAATATCATTGCCTGAAATGGTGACATAATTTGCACCATCAATTTTAATTCCATCACCATTACCTTCAATTTTGAATCCTTTAATTTTTGTTAAAGATGCCTTGGAACCTTTAATTGTTATTACAGGAGATGATGAACCAGATTTTAAAGTAGTATCCACATTACTAATTAATGTTAATGATTTAGTAATCATTAAGTTGATATTGGAATAACTGGATCCCTTAAACAAAATGACATTATTAGCTTTTGCATTATCAATTATCTTTTGAATCTCTGAGTTGCTTAAACCGCTTTCAACTTCACGGGTATTGTCCACAGAAATCTTTGTTGTGAGAGATGATGCCTTATACTTTGAGTTTCCGGCAAATTTGGAAACAATATTATATGTACCATCCTTTAATCTAATCTGAAGAGAAGCTATTCCTGAAGAATCAGTATTCTTGTTATAATTAACTCCATTTACAGTGAAAGTAACCTTTGCATTAGTTAAAGGTTCACTGCCGTTATCAGAAAGTTTAACTTTAAAATAATCCCCTACAACATCAAAAGTGGTATTGCTCTCCACATCAAAATGAGTGCTTACCTTTGACGCTTCACCTACTGCTGACACATTTGATACTGATTGAACTTCCTGAACTTCTACAGCCTCAAACACTTCTGTTGAATTATCAACATCTTGTGCGACTGCAAAATTTAGCGTTGAGAAAACCAATGCAAACAATACAATGACAAATACTTTTTTATTCATTTTTCACCCCCATTTACTTCGATTTAAAAGAATTAAATATTGAAAATAATCCTCATAATATAATATATAATATTTAATAATATATATTATTGACTTTTTTAATTTTAAATAAGAATTAATTAAAACCAATGAAGAATAGCTAATTTTTAATTGAAATAAAAGAAATTATTAAAAAAATAAAAATGGATTTATAAAAGTAGTTATATCGTTGAATTAAAAAAAAATAAATGAAAATCACATTAAATCGTGAATTTCATCTTTAATATACAATATTACTATTGCCGCTGATATAATAGCTAAAATGGACATCACAAGAGAAGTTTGTGCAAATGCAGATACGGAAAGATGATTATGACCCACATTTCCGCCCGCAAATGTAGCCATCAACACAACTGCAACCGCTGAACCAATTGCTCCGATGATTTGCCTTACTGTATTGTTGATTGCAGTTGCATCTTCAACATCACCGGATACCACTGCAATTGTCCATGTTACTGCCGGCATTAAACCTAATCCTGCTCCAATTGCACGTATAATTTGAGTTGCAATCATATATTCAACTGATGTTGATCGGGTATAAGTCATCATCAATAGGCAACCCACAATTGTAAATAAACATGATAACAGCAATACCTTGCGAACACCAAATTTATTGGCCATTAAAGGACCAATAAAATTAAATACAATCATCACAAGGGTTGCAGGAAGCAATATGACCCCTGCAGTTGTTGCATCATGATGAGCAATACTCTGGGCAAACAATGGCATGATAACATTCAATCCACACATTGTAAAGTACAATAATGCTGAAAATAATGTTCCAAAGAAAAAATACTTGTTTTTAAGAGCATGTAAATCAACTAATGGAGTATCAATACCAAATTGTCTTTTTACAAATAATAAATATTTAAAAAAAAATACTATAAAAATTTTATGTCAGTTAATAATCATCCTCATCAATGCAATAAACATCATTGCCACAATGAGGACAGTATTCCACTCCTTCCTCTACAAATCCCCCACAAACAGGACATTTCATTCTATCACCTAAATATTAATCAATATCAATCCAAACAAGCAAACGACAATTCCAATAATTTGCTGTAGTGAAACATTCTCTTTATATAAAACATATCCAACAACCAAAAGAACACATGCAAGACCAATATTGGCCACAACACTGGCAGTATTCACTTGCCATCCCGCACGGTAAACAAATACATAGCCAACTTCCAGACCCACAACAACTAATGCTAAAATTATTGAAGTCCAATTTACTTTTGACAGCTCTAAAACAACGTTTTCAGGTTTAACCATGATAACAAATATTAATGCTGTTAATATAGCTGCTATTAAATAAGTGACCATTAAAGCACCAAATGGATTTACATCATTCGGCATTGACTTCATACAAATATTATATAATGAATTTGAAGCAATAACAATTAAAATTGGCCATAACATGTTAAAATTCAAAAAATCACCAAAAAAAAGAAAAAAAAGTAGTGAAGTCAAGCTTCACTATTTTGTACCATATACCCTGTCACCGGCATCTCCAAGACCAGGTAATATATATGCATTTTCGTTTAATTCCCTGTCAACTGTTGCACAGAAAATTTCAACATCAGGATGGTCCTCCTCAATGCATTTGATACCTTGAGGCGCCGCTACAATACATAACAATTTAATTTTAGATACACCATCTTGTTTAAGTCTGGAAATTGTTGCGGAAGCGCTTCCGCCTGTTGCAAGCATAGGATCAATTACAAGGACTTCTCTTTTGTCAATTCCTTCCGGCATCTTATAGTAATATTCAACTGGTTCAAATGTTTCTTCATCTCTGTAAAGTCCGATATGACCTATTTTTGCATTAGGAATTACATTCAAGACCCCGTCAACCATACCCATTCCAGCTCTTAAAATTGGCACGATTGCATAGTTGTCTTCATTCAACATTCCAGTGTCCATCTTTTCAAGTGGAGTTTCAATAGTTGCTTCTTCTAATTTTGCATCCCTCATTGCTTCATAAACAAGAATTGTAGAAATTTCAGTGACCAATTCTCTGAATTCCTTAGTTCCTGTATTTATATCCCTTAAAATCGCAAGCTTATGAGTTATTAACGGATGATTTAATACAAATTCATTCATGTTTTTCCTCCGGCACACAAAGATTTAAAATAACACCAACAATAGCTGCTAAAGACATTCCTGAAATGGAAATGGACAAGTCACCATATGCAAGTGATAATGCTGCACCACCTAAACCTAAAACGAGCATTGTTGCAGCTACAACTACATTTTTAGTGTTGTTAAAGTCAACTTGGTTGTGGATCAATATTTTAAGACCATTTACACAGATAAAACCGTATAACAATACAGAAATACCACCTAAAACAGGTTGTGGAATTGCAGTTAAAAGTGCGGTTAAATGTCCTGAGAATGCAAAGATTATTGCAATAACCGCTGCAAGACCAATTACATAAGTTGATGCTACACGAGTCATTCCTACAACAGAAGTGTTTTCACCATAAGTGGTGTTTGCAGGACCTCCAAGGAATGCTGCTAAGAATGTTGCAAGACCATCACCAAGCAATGTTCTTTGAAGACCAGGATCTTCGATTAAATCACGACCAATGATTTCACTCAATACCTTGTGGTCTCCAACATGCTCTACCATGGTTACAAGTGCAATTGGAACAATTGTCAATATTGCTGCAAAGTTCAAGTCGTAATGCATGAACGGCAAGTAGAATTTAGGCACTTCAATTACATTTGCAGCTAATGCAGCTGAGAAATCAACCATACCAAGAGCAGCCGCCACAATATAACCTACAACAATACCCACTAAGAATGGAATAACTTGAAGTATTCCTTTTCCACGAACCGCTACCAGTGCAGTGACTAAAAATGCTATAAAAGCAACAACCAGATTAGTCCATGGGACAACAGCTAAATCCAAACCGATTTCAGAAATCGCAGTTGGAGCAAGGGACAGACCAATTACCATAATCATCGGACCAACCACAACGGGAGGCAGCAACTTATTAATCCAACCAGGACCAGTCATACGAATTATCAAAGAGATTATAACATAAACAATACCTACAACCATCAATGCAGTGAATACGCTTCCAGTACCCCCAATCGCATAACCTGCAATCATAGGAGCAATGAATGCAAAGGAACTTCCCAGATATACTGGGCTTCTATTACGGGTACAAATCAAGTAAATCAATGTACCTAAACCAGATGAAACTAATGCTACTGGAATGGATAATATATCTGCACCAGCTGTGGAGTTTACAACAATAGGAACTAAAATTGTAGCTCCAAACATTGCACATACATGCTGAATAGCTAGTAAAATCCATCTAAGTGTGTTTGGCTTATCACCAGTGCCTAGTAGCATATTACTATTTTCTTCAACCATACATATCACAAAATTTTCCTATATTTCTCATAAATTGATTAATTATTTTAAAAAAATCTATTGAATGTTTTAATAATTAACTTAAAAATCTCTAAAACATGTAAAAGATAATTTTAAATACTCTATAACAATTTCTGATTATTAATATATATCTGAATAAAAGTATAAAATATTTACTTATCTATAAAAACAAATAAAAAAAATAAAAAAAGTGGGAAGGATATTCCCTTAAATTTTAAGCTTCTGCAGGTTTTCCTTTTTCAGCCCATCTAACAGTCATACCTGTGAATGGTTGAGCGATTGCACTCCATATTAAACTTAATATCCAGTGAGAAATAATCATGACCAATATTTCCCAAACAGGGAAAACACCAATGAATGCTAAACCAATGAAAACAAAGTTATCAATCAATTCACTGAAAGCAATTACAGCTAAGTTTTTAACAGCAGAATAATCATTTCCTTTGTTAACAATTGTAGTAATTCTTGCGTTTACAAAGTTACCGATTAAGTAACTAATGTATGATGCAACAAGAATTCTTGGGGTTTGTGTAAATACAAATGCTAAACTTGAATCTCCGGTATATGATGCAGGAGAAGGCAAGAATAATATTAAAGTTGTCATGAATACAAATAAAACATCCACACAAAGACCTAAAATAATGGTCCTACGTGCGGTTCTTTCACCGTAAACATCTGCAATTACGTTTGTTAAGATATAAACTAAAGGATAAATAAGAACTCCAGCGGGAGTTTCCATTCCTAAAAATCCAATGTTGATAATTTTAACAGTTATTAAGTTCGCGATGGTGAATGCCATACAGAAAAATGCAGTAATTATAACTCTTTTTTCAGTAAAATCAAAATTCAAATCCATACAAAGTAATATTAACTTTAAAACTATTTAAATATGAGTAATATTCCTTCGTTAAATGGATGCAAAAAAATAGAAAAAAATGAGAAATTAAGATTTCTCAAAGGGCAAGAATCTGTTTAAAAACTAAAAATTATTTCCTTGCTTTTCCGACTCTGCGTGCAACAACCAATTCTCCAACAGAAATTAAACCTGCAAAGAATTTTTCCAATCCACCAGTTGCCCAAATAGCTTCACCGAATGTGGAATTCATAATATTTGCTTCATATTCTTCAGCAGAGATCTTAACACCAGTAGTCTTCTTAGATACCAAAGCGGAAGCGGCCATCAGTTCATCCCATGTAACGCCCTTAAGTTGATTTTGCATTGCTTTGTATAACTTTACAACCTTGATGTCATAAAGTTCAGACAACAATTCCACAATATCGCATGAGCGAACCATACCTATTACCTGATTATCATCATTTACAACAGGCACAGTGACAAATTTGTTGTTTGCGGTTAAAATCACTGCTTTTCTTGCAGGATCATTTTCATGTACTGTTGAAACTTCTTCAGAACTGCTCATGATTTCAGATATCTTTTCGTTTCCTTCTCTTAATCCCCTGGTAACATCAAAGGAAGTTACCCATCCAACCAATTGTTTTTTGTCATTTACAACCGGACAGGTAAAACGCCTGATTTCTTCCATTACTTTTGAAACTTCAACTACACTATCATCACAATTCAAATATACAAAATCTTTATCCATTAATTGTTTTGCTTTCATAAACAGACCCCATTTTATTCTATTTCAATTCTTTTTAAAGCTCCGACAGGACAATGATTGGTACATTCCACACATCTTATACATTTATCATTGTCTAAAACAACTTCCCCGTCCAATAACTCTACAGCACCGGTTGGACAATTTTCTTCACATAAATAACAATTTACACATGCATCATGGTTAACATCTATAAACCTGCTGTAAATAATAGGTCCTATATACCTATCCAATTCAACAGCATTGTCATTTAGAGAGATTTCAACACAAGCGCCACATCCTATACACATCTTCTCGTTAATATATGGATATAACTCATCATCGATTAAATCAATGCCGACATCCAAATTCAAATCCTCAAAGAACTCTTTAAATTCAAGTGTAAAGGCATTAGTTGGACATAAGTTTGCACAATCATCCCAATTATTATCAACTGAATAATCAATTGAAATATTATTCATACGAACTACTCTATGAGGAGCACTCACATTGCCTAAATTATATTCAATTACGCCACGTTCATCTTCCTCATTGAACATAACTGAATTGTTTATTAATTTAATTGCGGAAACCGGACAAGTTTGTACACATATTTCGCACTTAACACATTTATCAGTTATTTTAGCTATTCTAAAAATATTAGCTGGTTCGATTGCATTAACTGGACATTCGCCAACACAGGTGTTACACCTTACACATCTAGGCGCAATAGCAATGATTTCCTCCTGTGAACTAAAGTCATCAAGCTCAAATTGGAAATCCTCACCATCATCATCTAATTCAACAGATTTAAGAAGAACTTCACGTTCCAAATCCTTCATCTGTTTAATAAAAGATACATTCATTTTAATACCAACTAAATAATTTTTTTTATTATAATATATTTTTGTCTTTATAACATTAAATAAATTCGCTTAAAAGAACTCCGTTAAATCTTTTAAAGATGGGAATTTATCCATTCCGAATCCTTCTATTGATTTACTGGCAACCCAATTTCCAATTTTGCAGGATTTTTCAAGGTCATACCCCTGCAAAAAGGAATACAAAAATCCACTGTTGAAACTGTCACCGGCTCCGGTGGTGTCTACAACATCACATTCAAAAGAGTCAACAAAACACTCTTCATCATTATTCATTGCAAACACACCTTTTGAACCCTGTTTTACAACAACAGTTTCTATTCCGAAATCAAGTAATCCAATGACTAATTCCTTTAAGGAAGTTTCATTATTATTAAATAATAATCTTAATTCTGATTCATTTATGAGCAATATATTAGTTCTCTCAAGTATAGGTTTTAACTCGTCAAATCCCTTTTGAACGTATAACATTCCAGGGTCAAAGCTCAATACAGTCCCATCATTTAGCTTTTCCAATAGCTCAATCTGGGTTTTAAATGAATCTCCAACGAAAGAGGTGT
This sequence comes from uncultured Methanobrevibacter sp., assembly GCA_946541845.1. Lineage (GTDB taxonomy): Archaea > Methanobacteriota > Methanobacteria > Methanobacteriales > Methanobacteriaceae > Methanocatella. Next base: position 11,693 of record CAMNJW010000021.1, on the reverse strand, counting down.
AATGCATAATCTTACATCTCATTATGTTTAAAGGATTAATTTCACCTATTTTAATGTCATCATTAACTCCAGGGTCAATATAGAGACACCTTTCCCCATCATTATCAACGAAACCTAAACATTTTCCTGTTGATCCATTTTCGGAGTAAATTAAATTATTGCTGTAGACACCATTAAGGGCAAGATTATATTCAATCAAATCCCCATCCTCATCTTCAGCAATTTTTCCGATGATGGATGTTGAACAGCCCAATCTGGCCAAACCTACAATTGTATTGGCTGCAGAACCCCCAGGAGTATCAGTTTCACTTTTGATGAAACTTTCTTCATCTTTTCCTGCAATGTTTTCCACAGAATAGAGCTTGTCTACGTTTAATGCTCCAAACCCAATTACTTCTGCATTCAAGTCATTGTCTAGTATTTCCATTTTAAAACCTTACTTTAAGATATCTAATAAGTTTATATTTTTATCTCCAAGCTTACCTTCAAAGTTGCCTGCAGATATGCCTATAACTCCATCAAATTCTAAAGCTGCATCAATACCTGCTTTAACAGCTTTGTTCATAGATTCTTCATCTATGGCATTGATTACAACTTCAGGAATATAATTAACGCCCTCTTTGACTTTAGAAATTTCTCCCAAAGATTCTTTTAGGGAAGGGCAGTAAACATGATTTGTGGTTGGTCCAATTTCCGGATAGTTTGTTTCCGGTTTTGAAGCTGCAGAACAAATGTCAAATGGTGCAGTTGCACCTTCAACTTCCATGATTGCATCAATAATTGCATCTCCAGCATTTAACACCGCTTCTGGAGTTGAACATAAATACCAGAAGTTTCCACCCATTATTCCATCATTGATTCTGAATTTTTCTTCAATTTGGAAATCAGGAACTGCAATTGGAACATTAATCATTTTTCTTCCATATTCTTCCACAATCCACTCATAACCATCGCCACAGTGACCTACAATGTCCATCATTTCGATATATTCATCACTGTCTGTTGTGGAATAATCAAAAATACGTGTGAACGGTTTGACCAATACGTCCTGCCTTAACCTGTAGGATAATTCAAAAGCGAATTTTTCAACATCATCACTGCCTAACCAGTATTGAACAACAGCACCGAATCTACCATCAGGAGTCTGGGATTCATCTAAAAATCCTTCAACACCACCTTCAACCCTTCCAATGACCGCACTTGGAGTTGAAGTTGAGTCGTATGCTGCTCTTTTAACAATTTTTTCTGTAGGTCCTGTGATTAAAGCCCTGACATATTTTCCTTCAAAAGCTTCAAAGAATGTGTCTTCTACTTTTTCATAACTCATTTTTACACCTATTAACCTAATCCACCTATATCTTGACCACGAATGTTATTTCTCATCGCTTTACTAACTTCTAAAATATCATCAAAATTGTCATCTGTGATAATTTGTATTACTGGATATTCTTCGTCATCAAATACAGAGAAGAATTTGTTTTTAATATCTAAATCAACATTATACTCATCAAATAGACTTTCATAATCATTTGAATTATTGTAATCATTTATAAATTCCAAAACTTTATTTTTATCATTATCCGCATAGATATTCGCTATTACTGCAGTGGTTACTGCACTTGGAGAAACAATAGCTATTTCAGCAACTCTCAATGGATATTCATTTCCATTGAATGAAACACTGATTCCACCATTTCTGAAAGCAAAATCTAAAGGTTCCACATCAGTTATGCTGTCACCAATGTAGAAAATTTCATTTTTATTTATTGAATCCCTTTCAATAATCTCATCAATAGCCAATTTTTTACCTTCACCGCCGACTACTTCAATATTCTTGATATTTTCATAGATGCTCATTTCTGCAATTTGAGAAAAGAAAATATCATCGAACAGTTCATAATCCTCAGGGTTTGACAGGATCAATTCTTTAAATTCACTGATTTTTTTAATCTCATCGTCATTTAAAGTTAAGTTATCTAGATTGACCCTAGTATAAAATGTATTTTCAAAAGGTAAATCCATATAATTAGATACTGCTTCAATATATTGGCCATAACTAGTGCTAACTATATAAGTATTCATAGCTTTCTGCAAATAACTTAAAAGAAATTTTGAATCATTAACTGAATAAATATGATCTCTTGAAAAATCAATTAAATCTTTATTTTGAAGATTCTCCACAACAAAGAAAGGTAATATCAGCTTCAATGTATTGCCTGCCTTGTAATTCTCTTTTTTGACAATGTCCGCTAGGTAATCATCGTACAGACTGAGAATTTTAAACAATTCTCCACCTTGAGGGATAAAACTCTCTGCCAACTCAAATGCATTGTCATTCAAGGTAAGTGGTCCTTCACAATCAGTAATAAAAGATTTTTCAAACATTTTTTCACCTAAAGTTAACTATCCTAATTGCATCAAGTGGACAAATTGCCTCACATGTTCTGCAATAAATACATTTTTCACTGTCAAAGTCTATCTTATCATCATTTAAGGATAATGCCTCAACTGGACAATTCTTTACACAAATTGCACAAGCCTGACATTTATTATCTGAAAGTGAGAAATCTCCTAACCTCTGATTGTGCAGATAAGACCTTGCATAGTACAAGTCTGAATCCTTGCTGTAGAAATAATCATCATATGCACCAATAGCATCGAACTTACATTGTTCAACACATTTTCCACAGTAAACACAATTATCCTTAATGGATATTGGATTTGGACCGTTTAGATCAATTGCACCGACAGGACATACATTTAAGCAATCGCCACATGCGATACACTTATTCTCATAGACTTCAATGTTCCTGTCCATCAGATAAGAACCGAACAGTTTGGTGAAATGGTCAACTTCAATATTGGAATCGATACTGACCCTTAATTCACGTTCCATCAAATCATTTACTTTATATTCAATGAAATTCTCAAAGTTCTGGTCATTGAATTCCAAAGCTATTGATTTTCCAACCTTTTCCAAAACCTTATTCAAACTGATTAAATCAAGAGACAATACCTTCATGTCATGATCCACAATTCCGGATACTATATCAAAGGATTTAATCTCACTATACATTTTATAAGCTTTCTTACGTGAAGAATATCTAATAGCGCCTGATGGGCATGAATGCATACATTCCTCACATCTTGCACAGTATCCAGGATTAATATAAGGCAACTTATTTGTCCTTGCAACATTGATTGCACCCATTGAAGGACATACTCTTGTACAGGTCATACATCCAATACAATTCTTTTGGTTAACGATAACTGCCTTACCCCCTTTAACTGTTTTAGGAAGCAATTGACCATATTTAATCGCATCGGTCGGACATACCCTGAAACAATATCCGCAACGAACACAAGTGTCCTTATCAATTTCACTGTGAGGATCGCTTTTTCCATCAGCAACAATATGTATCGAACCGTTTTTACATGCTTGAACACATGCTCCACATGCCTTACATAGTTTAACATTAATGTTTGGAACATTTTCCTTTAGTGGAGGGTCCATATGAACATCAAGAGAAATTGCATCATAAGGACAAGCATTACGACATAATACACAACCGAAGCAGGTGTTTCTTATTTTTACAAGGTCATCTTCATCATCAAAGTAAATTGCATCAATTGGACAAGAGTTAAGGCAAGGCTTATCACTGCATTTAGCGCATTTGGTCTGGTCAACCAAATAATCCACATCAACATGCCTCAATGGTCTCGGTGTTTTAGTATAACTATCAATCATAATACTCACTCCACGATATCCTCATTTAAATTAGATGCTTTTACAGTAACATGAATATTTTCATCATCTTCAAGAGAGAATTTGGAAATGAAATATTTTATTACTGAAAATGGACATGTTTGGTAACATATACTGCAACGTAAACATCTGCTTTTATCCCTTACAATTGTATCTTCTTCTTCATCAAATGAAATGCAGTCTGTAGGACAATCAGGGATACATAATTGACATTTTTCACATTTGGATTTATCCCAATCAATAATTCTAACCTTAAGCCTGTTCACCGCATTTTTTATAATCTCTAAAGCAACTTCCTCATCGGGAATTATTTTCAATGCATCCTCCCAAATTTCAGAAAGCGGCACGTCATATTGCAGCAGTCCGTCTCTTTCCAATGATCTTAAGTCATCCTCCTGATTATTGATAAACTCTTCAAGATGATTTACACATAATAAAATCAAGTCTTTTTGGTCTTGTAAATTGTCAACGAAAACACCTTTCATTGCTCCGTTCACCGGACAGACTTCAAGACATTCACCACAGGAGATACATTTGAGCTGATCCACAACAACCTTACCGTCAATTTCACTTATTGCATCAACCGGACATTTTTTCAAACATTTCTTACATTTGATACATAAATAATCATCAACTATGTATTGTCTTTTTGATGGAATTAAATTGAATTCAGGTAAAATCAAGTGATTTAATCCACATTCCAATGTTTTTGGGTCTGTTGGACATACTTCAGCACAAAAACCGCATCTGATACATGCACCTGGAGTGATTACCGGATATGTCAATCCCTCACCTGTCTCGTCGTCCTTTTCCCTTACTAGCTTGATTGCATTTGGAGATGGACAGGACACAGTACAAGCACCGCAACCTATACAATATTCTTTATTAACTTTTGGAAAATCTCTAAATCTTTCCGGTTTTTCAGCGATTTCAGGGTCTGTTTTTGCATCTGCGAATGCATCTGCCCATGCTTTTCTTGCAAAATCATAAATATACCACATTAGAGATGACATTTATATCACCTCATCGATTCTTTTGATATCTGTCTTTCCATGCTCATTTGTAATTGCCACTCTTTCAGCACAGGCAACACATGGGTCACATGAAGCATAGGTTGCCACTGCATCAGCAACAGTCGGCACATCCCTAATCATGTATTTTGCACAGGAATCCATATTAGAAATACTTGGTGTTCTGATGGAAATATTCTTGATTAAATTACCATTAGTTTCAATCATGTAAGTGACTTCACCACGAGGAGCCTCATTTCTACGCATTGCATAACCTGATTTTAAATCAGCAGGAGTACGAACTTCACCATCAGGTATGTTTTCAATAGCTTGCCTAACTAAACTAATGGATTCTGGAATCTCATCAAATCTAGTTAATGTTCTTGCATAGTTATCTCCCTCTTTTCTTCTAATAACCTTGAAGTCAAAATGATCGTCATAAGTGTAATGACCTATCCTATAATCTTCCTTAATGTCTGAAGCCCTACCGATTGGACCTACAGCACGTCCTTTAATCGCTTCTTTTTTGGTCATTAACCCTATTCCTTTACATCTTAATGCCAGTGCAGGACCTTCAGCAAACAATGCACGTGTGGTTTCGAATCCCTCTTCAATTTTTTTGAGGTTTTCAAGTATCGGTTTGAAGTGGCGTTCATCAGCATCCATTCTAACACCACCAACAACATTCCATCCCATATTCACTCTGTTTCCAGTTAACAATTCAATGGAATCCATCGCATATTCCCTCAATTCTAAAACATGCATGAATAAAGTTTCATGATCCATTGCTTTGAAGAATGTTGAATTTGCCAGGAAATGGCTTTGAATTCTATCAAGTTCATTGGTAATTACTCTTAAGAATTGAGCCCTTAATGGAACATCAACGTCTGAAATTTTTTCAATTGTTTCTGCAAATGTCTGGGTGTGTTCATATGAACAGATACCACATACACGTTCTGAAAGATAAATTCCTTTCTGCCAGGTTTGTCCTTCTATGATTTTTTCAATACCTCTGTGAACATAACCATATTCAATCTCTGCTTTAACAACACGTTCTCCTTCGGTTTGAAGTTTAAGCCTTACCGGCTCTTTTAAAGCTGGGTGAATCGGACCAATAGGTACTATCATTTTTGTTCCCTCCCACGGTCTGCAATAGCTTGTGGGCCCACAGCCAGAATAGCCTCCAGTATTTCACTAGGCCTAGGCGGACATCCAGGAATATTTGCAGCAACCGGGATGAAATTAGATGCAGGCGCATGAACATGGCCTCCTTCTTGATTAAATACATCTCCAGACACTGGACAATTTCCTACCGCTACAGCAATTTTTGGTTCAGGGGCCTTATCATAAATCCGTTTAAGATTATCAACCCATTGTTCTGTAACTGCTCCAGTTAACAGCAGAACATCAGCTTCACGAGGATTATTGTGAACATAAATACCATATTGCTCTAAATCATATCTTGGAGACAATAATGCAACACATTCTACATCGCATCCATTGCATCCGCCACAATTTACGATACAGACATGAATTGAGCTTTTTCTCACAGCATCCTTAATAGCGTCTAACATTGTACTCCCTCTTTCTAATAATTTATTATAAACATTAATATTTAGCTTCTTTCTTTAATAATTCAAATAGTTCTAATCTGCCCTCTTTTAGTGCATCATCATAAGATTTACCATTTTTAATCTCTTCAACCAATCTCATTTTCAAATCTCTTCCGTCTTCAGGAGATATTAACTCCAAAGTACCTGAAAACCAGCATAATCTTAAATCAGCATTCAATTTCTGATACAGACAAATATCCCTTGCTGATTCAAAGGTTCCATGCAAATTCTCAAGGGAATCCATATCCAGCAAACTAAAGAATAAATCTTCTAATTCATCAACAGTACAATCAAATTCCTTGGAAAGTGGAACTATAATATCTCTTTGCCAAGCATAACTTTTTATTATTCTTTTTTGCATCAATCTCAATTTAGCATCATCGTCCATTCCAATCACATCATACTGTCCATTTTAATAAGAAATATAAAATTATTGCAATAATCAATCCAACTGCTGTTTCCTTTCTACCGTATCCCGGCCTTTCCCCCATTACAAATCCAGCGAGGAGAAAACCGATTGCTGCTAAAATCACATTGCCTGAATCAAATGCCAAACACCATCCGAAAATTGCAACTGCAGCCATCACCATGTTGAAGTCTGTGTCTGCAACAAATGGCTCACCATGCTGCTTATAACTATAAAGCAAACCTAAGATGGAACCAATAGCAAATGCAAGTATATAAATCATATAATCTAACATAATAATCTCCTACATTGGTTTATAAAGCAATATAAATGAACAAATTATTGCTAAAAATGTTATTATAAAACATATTTTCTCTATACTTTCAATTTTATGTGCAAAATTACCTTTGGCCAACAATACGAAAATTGCCAGGATAACGCCAATAATCACTATCGGAGCAATAAGATAAGAATGCAATGCAGTAGTCAATATTCCTATAACTATCATACCAACAGCGACCAGTGCTGTTAAATAAACAATTACATCTTCACTATTCATGCTACCACTCCAGTAAATATCATCAATAAAGTTCCAAAGAAGCAAATTGCCCCTATTGTAATTTGAGTCATGACTGAATGATTTGGAGAGAAAATAGGAGTTGTTGCATTAATGAAACCTGTGATAAATGTAATTACAATCATTCCAATTAAGTATCCGACTGCATTTAACGGACCAAAGAATATGGTTAAGAATACCCAAAGCATAACATACCATGCAATTGATTCTGAAAACAGCATGAATCCCCTTAAAAATCCAAAATGTTCTGTTTCAAATCCTGAAATCAATGCCTTGTCTTTAGTGATTGCAAATGGGGAATATGGTGATTTTGTGATAATCAACATAAAAAACATCACTGCTGCAAGTGGAATTGAAAATGCCAGAGGACCATGAACTGATTGATAAGTAATGATTTCTCCAATATTCATTGTTCCAGTCATCAAATAGACAAGTACAATAGCTGCAAATAATGGAAGTTCAGTTGCCGCAGACAATACTGCCCTTACACAGCTTAATTTACCGTAAGGTGAACCTGAACTTGATCCGGAGTTATGCTCAACGATTTTGTAAACTGCATAGACACCGAACAATATTAATAATGAATCATGAGCTACAGGACCTGCAATTACACCAACAATCCACACCAATGCCAATATAAATACAATACCTACGTAAAACACTTTTGAAACTGTTTTTGGAATTGCTGTTTCTTTAAAGAAGAATTTCAAAGAGTGAATTAAATGCTGAACTATAGGTGGTCCCGGACGTTTCTGAACACGGGCCATGACTTTCCTATGCAAACCTAAAAGCAGGCTTCCTGCCAGGAATGCAATAACAACTTGAATTAAAATTTCTGCCATCAAATTCATAATACCACTCTAATACCCGGTAAATGGTTCTTTCACCCTTTCTTCTACATCTTCAGGTTTTGCCTTAGCCATTGTCAATAATCCTAATGATAAAACCCATAATGGAATGCCAAATATAGCTACTGTGTAAACAATCCATGCCTCAAAGTCTATTACCAGACAAGCAAGGATAGCTATGGTTGATAATGCCAATAATATAATATACAAACCTCTATTCATACTACCACTTACCACAATACCAATAATAAAATTTCAACAGCTCTTACAATAATAAACAATGAACTCAAGTGAATAATAACAATGAATGGAGAACCTGCGGTCCTGAACATTTCTGCCTTACTGGCGAAGAATGGTGCTACTCCACTTTCACCCAATATACCTATCAACATCAATACTGCACCGAATACAACCATTGGACTTGCAGACATTTGGGATAAAACTGCAAGTGACAATGTTCCGGTTGATGCAAGAATAATGGCTGCACCACCAAACAACGGCAAACTGCACATCATTGCAATTAGACCATAGTTAAATGCTGAGTTTAACACACTGGTTTGCTTTACGGCTGATACAATACCGATGTTTAATATACCTACCAAAGCCATGAAAAGTGTGAAGTTGAATAAATCTCCAGTAATCATCGCTCCAGCAGATGCTATACCACAGAGTATGGACAAGAATCTTCTTTGTTTAAACTCTTTAGGTCCGACTTTAACTTCTGTATTATTCAAATAATGCATTGTAGCTTCGATTTGAGTTTCAGGTTTACTTAGTGCAATCAATAATGTGAAACCAAGTAAAACTGCAAACAGGAACAAGTTAAATGGTGTAAGATACAATACGATATCTCCAAGTGGAATTGTTCCAAGTACGTTTCCTCCAAGTGTAACAAAATCCATTCTACCACTACTCCTTATCAATGTCCTCTCTCATAAGCAAGCCTATTAAACCTACTTTTGAAGCTACTTTTAATAATAAACCACATGCTGCCAAGAATAAACTTAATAACCAGTATTGAGGAGTTACAAAGAACAGTAAGAATCCGATGATCCATAAGCACCATGCAATTCCAGAAACACCAGCGATTCCATCCAACATAAGTACTGGAAGTCCTCTTGCCTTTTTGGATAAAGCGTACAATACGATTCCCCCACCAGCTACAGCACCTCCGGTAAAACCGGTTAGGAAAATACCATAACCAATCAATACCAATGCGATGAAATTAGGAGCAGTATTTAAAATCTCCATATTCAATGCAAACGGTTGTGGGAATAATGAAGAGGATTTGGACAGATTTCTTCTAGGATTATTCTCGATTATTCTCATTTCTCTTGTAATCAAAATTTCAGAAATTGCCAAGGTTTCAGCAAGTTCCACTACTAAACCCGGCAAGATTAAAGCTTCTGCAAGGTCGGTTCCGACAGCAGAAACCACAAATATCATAGCAAGACCAACTAAATCAGTTAATATGAGAATATGAATCTCTTCTCTTTTCAAGGCGATTGCCATTGTTCCAATGAATCCGACGATTAATCCTGCATAGATTGCAGGCAAATACATATTAAGGAATGCTGTTGGAACTGCCGCTGGGATAAATACCATCAGTTATCCCTCCTTAACTGTTTTGATCTAGCTTTTAAATCATTAGCCTTAACTTCATTAGCCACTTTGGTTGAGCCTTCAATAGCTTTCTTAACGTCATGTTTGATTTCATTTTTGTCGTTTTTCCTGTTCATGGTATAATTGATTGACAACCATGAAGCGATGATGAATGACATCATCAATATTGAGGATTCAAGTATTGTATCGAAACCCCTTGTATAATACAATATTTCATCTATAAGTCCACCCGGAGATGAATAGATTGAAGTTCCAAAGTATGGGGAAATTGATGACACCCATTGTGCTAATGGAGACATATATCCAGTAATCATTCCCAATTGGGCTGCATTATCTGGATATTGAGGATTGATTTGACCTGGTTGAGTCAATACTTCACCGCCCCTGTCATAAGGAGCGATTGCTAAACCATCATCAATTTGCTCTTGAGGAGCGGGTCTAACATATAATTGATCTGGATTTAAAGCCATTGGGACTATAAGACCCACAATTAGAATGATTCCTAAACTGAATGCAAATAGCCTTGGAATGTTTTTAGGGTCAGCCAGTTTATTCCATAAAACTCCGATTCTCATACATCTGCCCCCATTTCTTCCAAACGAATAATAGCTCTAAATAAGATTAAACTGATAATAACAGTTGTTGCAAGTAATGTTAATAATGCTAAAACATGATTATAACACAATAATACCAGACAGACACCGATTGATGCGACTTCAGTGTTGAATGTCCTTATAATAGGGTCATTCACACCAGGCCCCCATGCTGTAGCTATACTTCCCACAATTGCAAGGAAAATTCCAAAGTAAAAGAATAATGGAACGCTAATCATCTACATCACCACTTGCAATTTTCTTTTTTCTAATTTCATTGATTTTCACAATAGCTAAAATAAATACTAATGTGGATAATGGATCTGCCAATGCTGCGAACATTGCTACATCTAAATATTTGAATAGTACAACCACTAAAACAAATCCTGCATCAAGTATTGAAAACATTATGACCTTATCCAACGGTTTCTTAAGAAATATAATACCGAATGCACCGATAAGCATTAAAGCAATTGCAATTATTGATACGAAAGCCTCCATCTAAATCACTCCAGAAGTACCTCATCATCTAACCTTTTCAAGGTATAAGCAATTGCATTAGCACTAATTGTAGAACAAATAAAGAATGCTGCAGCAACAACCAGAGCGAATGGAGTGTTTATAACCAATGCTATTAAAGCAGATACACCAAATCCTATGACATTTAAGTATAAAAGTCTTTCAGCTCTATTTCTTGTCACTAAAGCTCTTAATGCTACGAATATGACTATGACACCAATAATCTCTACATACATATAATCACTCCCTAGCATGCCTATTGAATTTCTTTGCGATTTTACCTAAAACCACAGAAGCTTTAGCCTGATCTATGCCCATAATTGTTAGGATAGCTATAACCATTCCGACAGTGAACATTTCAGGTGTCATTCCAATAAATGAACATAGGAATATTATAACTGTCGCTGTTATACTTCCGCAAGTTCCGGCATATCCCGGATCAGCACATAACCTGTTTCCGATAAACACAAAGAATGCTGCAATGATTCCTCCGGGAATTCCTAAAAGCAAGTATCCAATAGAAGCTAATAATGTACCAGCAGATGCATCCGGAGAACATAAAATGTTTCCTTGGAAGAATCCACCAGCAATGTCTCCCCCTCTTTTTTCGACGTCTTGTCCAATTATCCTAGCTCCTCTAACACCAGGCTGTTCGGGAAGTCCGAAATATGTATCCACAATTACAAAATTCAACCAACAAAGAATTGCAGCAATTATTATTCCAATTACCTCATTCAT
>CAMNJW010000020.1 GCA_946541845.1 uncultured Methanobrevibacter sp. | reverse complement strand
ATTTACCTGGTAATTATGCATTAAGTGCTCATTCTATGGAAGAAATCGTATCTAGAGATTTCATTGTAGATGACGACTCTGATGTAATTATCAATGTAGTTGATGCTGCTAACTTAGAACGTAACTTATATTTAACAGTTCAAATGATGGAATTAGGTGCTAATCTTGTAATGGCACTTAACATGAACGATTTTGCAAAGAAAAAAGATCACATCATTGATATTAAATTGATGAGTGAATTATTAGGATTCCCAGTCGTTGAAATTAATGCGAAAACCAAAGACGGATTTGATGAATTATTGAACACTGTTGAAAAAGCAGCAGCAAATCCTGTTGACAGCAGTGCAAAATTGTCTTATGGTGATGAATTAAGAGAACACTTAGGTGATCTCCAAGCATTAATCGAACAAGACAACAGTTTACTGGATGTTCCTTCCGTCTGGACTGCAATCAAATTATTAGAAAAAGATTCAATCGTAATCGAGAAAGTTCAAGGATCTTCAAAAAGCTCTCAGATTATGGCTGAAACTGACAAAGTATCAGGACACCTTCACAGCCTTTACAATGAAGGTGCTGAAGAAGTTGTTGCAAATGCAAGATATGCATTTATTGATGGTTTAATGGCTGAAGCTGTTAAAAGACCAGCTGTTGAAAAAGAAACTACTACTGATAAAATAGATAAAATTGTTACAAACAGAATTTTAGCAATTCCTATTTTCATTGTTATTATGTGGGCTATGTTCCAGTTCACTTACACTATTGGTGCTCCATTCCAAGACATGATTGATGAAGCATTCGGTATGCTTGCGGAATGGGTTGCAGGATTTATTGCAAACGAATATTTAGCTTCCTTCATCTGTGACGGTATCATTGGTGGAGTAGGTGGTGTTCTTACTTTCTTACCAATCATTATTCTAATGTTCTTATTCTTAAGTATCTTAGAAGACTGTGGTTACTTAGCAAGAGCAGCGTTCACCTTGGATAAAATCATGCACAAATTAGTAGGTCTTCACGGAAAAGCTTTCATTCCTATGATTTTAGGATTCGGTTGTGGTGTACCGGCTATTATGGCTACCAGAACCATGGAAAACGAAGGGGACCGTATGCTTGCTATGATGCTTGTTCCATTCATGTCTTGTACTGCAAGATTACCAATCTATGCTATTTTCGTTGCAGCATTCTTTGCTGAACACGAAGGTACTGTATTATTATCAATCTATTTATTAGGTATTGTTGTGGCACTTATTGTTGCAGCTATCCTCAAAAGAACCATGTTTAAAGGATTATCCACTCCATTCGTAATGGAATTACCAACCTACAAAGTTCCATCCATCAAAGGTGTCTTATTACACACTTGGGAAAAAGTAAAAGGATTCTTAAGAAAAGCAGGTACCATTATTCTTGCTTGTTCCATCGTATTATGGGCTTTAAGTATCTTCCCATTAGGTGTAGAATACGGATCTGCTGACAGTGTTTTAGGTATGATTGGTGGAGTCATTGCTCCAATCTTTGCTCCATTAGGATTCGGAACCTGGCAAGCTGCTGTAGCTATTATTGCAGGTTTAGCTGCTAAAGAAGTAGTAGTAGCAACCTTCGGTACTTTAGCTGGTATGGAAGAAGATGATGAAGACGGTATTACTCAATTAGTACATGATACCTTCACTCCGTTATCTGCATTCTCATTCATGGCATTTACCTTATTATACACTCCATGTTTCGCAGCTATTGGTGCAATCAAACAAGAAACCAACAGTTACAAATGGGCATTAACTATGTGTTGTATTACTTTAGTAACTGCATATATTGTTTCATTCTTAATCTACAACGTTGGTTTATTAGCAGGATTCGGATAAGTGTTTTAAACACGTCAAAAAGTGATAATTGGATTTTTTCTAATTATCATTTTACAAATTTTTAGACATGACTAAATATTTATATATTAGTTAACACAAAGTTAAGTATGCCTAAAAATTTGTTTTAAGATTATAATATTGGTGATAATATGAAAACCTTAAAAGATGCAAAACCAGGGGAAACAGTTACTTTAGTAAAATACCACGAAACTGGTGACATTGAATTAAGAAGACACTTATTAGGTATGGGTTTCGTTAAAGGAGCTAAAATCACTATTAAAAAAGTAGCTACTTTAGGTGATCCAATCGAAATGAGTATCAAAGGATATGATGTTTGTCTTCGTAAAGAAGAAGCTGAAAACATTGAAGTAGAATAACTTCAATATTTTCATTTATTTTTTTTAACTTTTTTTTAACAGGTGTTATCATGAAATGTAGAATGTGTGGTTTTGAATTTGATGAGACTGAATTAGATAACCGAGGATGTTCCAGTTGCGGTAAACATAATTGCAACAGTTATCATTGTCCTAACTGCGGTTTTGCTAACTCTCCAGAACTAGATCAGGAATTTGAATTTATAACCAAACTCAAAGATAAATTTAGAAAAAATAAATCAACAAATTAACTTTTTTTACTTTTTAATATTTCTTCTACTGTCTCTTCAATGCTTAATTTTTCAGTATCAACGTTTAATCCATTTTCTTTTAATTTGTATAGGATTTCTGTTGTCACTGGTGCTTTTAAATGGGCTTTATTTAATAATTCTTTATCTGAAAATATCTGGTGCTTATCACCTTGGGCGATTATCTCACCATTATACAATACAAATATTTTGTCTGCAAATTGATTTACCATTTCTATATCATGTGATGAAATTACAATGCTTATTCCTTCTTCATTAAGATTGTTTAGAATATCCAATACTTTATCAACACCTTCAGGGTCAAGACCTGCTGTTGGTTCATCAAGTATCATTATATCGGGTCTCATTGCAATAATTCCTGCAATTGCAACTCTTTTTTGTTGGCCTCCGCTTAAGTGATGAGGAGTTTTTTCTTCAAAACCGCTCATGCCGACCATTTCTAAGGATTCAGTTATTCTTTTTTCAACTTCATTGTAATCAAGACCTAAGTTCATAGGTCCAAAGGCAACATCTTCTTTAACGGTTGGTGCAAACAATTGGTCATTTGGATCTTGAAATACTATTCCTACTTTTTGTCTTACTTTAAGCAGTTCGTCACGCTCAAAAATGATTTTTTCACCATCTATTTCTACATGTCCGGAAGTAGGTTCGGTCAAACCGTTAAAATGTGAAAATAATGTGGATTTACCTGCACCGTTAGGTCCCATAATGGCTATCTTTTCTCCTTTTTTAATTTGAATATTAACTTTTTTTAAAGCTTCAGTGCCATCTGGGTATGTATAAGTTAAATCTTTTGTTTCTAAATGTATTTGTTCCATTATTTCACCTAATTAATTGCTAGATTTTGAGACAAGTAACCTAATTGTCCGCCGAATTTTAATAATATGATTTCAAGAATAATTACAATGATAATTATTGATAATAAGTATATATAATCACTTCTTTCAGGAGATTTTTTCTCGCTGAACATTTCTGAGGCATCTGAAAATCCCCTGCTGACCATACTTTTGTGAACTCTCTCTCCCTGTTCATATGACTTTAAAAACATCATTCCTATGGTATATCCGACCTGTTTGACTCTCCATTTATATGGGGTATTTTTAGCATGTATGCTGAAGTTCCTTGATTTTTGGCTTTTTCTAATTGCCGCAAGTTCGTCAACAAATAAAAATAAAAATCTGACCATGATTGATAAAATCATTGCCAAATCTCTAGGCATCTTTAATTTTCTAAAAGAGCTAGCCATTTCCTGAAGGGGTGTTGTTGATGAATAGATGATGATTGCAGTCAAACAGACTATCATTCTGACAAGCAACAGTATTGCCCAGTTAAGACCAACATCAGTAATGTGTAGCCAGGAATAACTCCAAATGATGTTTCCAGGTTGGATAAATGGTTGAAATATGATTATTGCTCCACCAAAGGGGAGTAACATTAATAATCTTTTAAAAGAATCGATATAAGATAAATCAGCTATTTTCAGAATAATTAATAGCATTATTTCTAAAATTATTGGTATAAAAAGCTCTTTGGACACGACACAAATGAGAATTATAAAAATAGTTGAGATTAACTTTATGCGTCCTTCTAAGTTATGTATTGGACTGTCTTTTGATGCCAAATCATCAAATCTCATTATTTGTGTAATGTCTACCATATTAATTCACTAGTATAATATTAAAAATTTGTAATATATTATTATTTGCTTTGTAATTTTTCAGGTATTTTTTTAAAAAAAGGAAAAAAAGAGAAATTAAAATTAAATTTAATTTCTATTTTTTTACAACGTATGCGACTCCATATCCTAATAATAGTGTTACAATCACACCAATTACCAGTGCGACTATTTGTAGTACTTGGTTATCAGGATCATCAGCAAATGCATAATCTGGGAATACTGAGTCTGGAATTCCATTGATTTCTTCAACTGAGAAATCTTCAGCAAGTCCTGAATCTTCTGCTGATTTTTCGAGTCCGTCAGGGTCACCAGATGCAATGTATGGTGAAAGGACACAGATTATGACACAAATTACAATAGCAATTCCTATTAATGTTTTATCTTTTTTATCCATCTTATGCATCTCCTTCACTTTGGTTCCATGCAAGTAAATCTGGTCTGAATTTGTCCAATGCTGCAAGAACGATTACAGTTAATACTGCTTCGATGATTCCAATGAAGAAGTGGTATAAAACCATTGATGGAATACCAATATTTGCTGGGAAAGTTCCAGCGATTGCCATTTCAATAGCACATGCTAATGCTGCGATTACAGTAGCTAACCATGCTGCGATTCCTGCTGCAGGATATTTTCCAATAGTTCCATTCAATCCTTTGAAGGTGTATAATCCAACGAAACCTCCAACGATTGCCATATTCAATACATTTGCTCCTAAAGCAGTAATTCCTCCGTCACCAAATATTAATGCTTGGATAAGCAATACGACGGTGAATACTAAAACAGCAGCTTCCGGTGCTAAAAATACAATAGCAACTAATGCTCCTCCAACCATGTGTCCACTAGTTCCGAATGGAATTGGCATGTTCATTGACATGATT
Source organism: uncultured Methanobrevibacter sp. (assembly GCA_946541845.1). GTDB lineage: Archaea > Methanobacteriota > Methanobacteria > Methanobacteriales > Methanobacteriaceae > Methanocatella. The sequence continues at coordinate 15,438 of CAMNJW010000020.1, read as the reverse complement.
GCAAAAATACCGGCTGCGAGAACTGCTAAAAGAGGTATACGTTTTTCATCTAAGTTGGATCTTGCCCATTTTACGGAGAAGTATAATGCAACAATTAAAATTACATAGTATACTAAACATTGTGCAATAGGTATAAATCCGTCAGGTATATGCAATTTTATTCCTCCATTTATAAAAAGTAATACTTTTTTAATTTTCATTTTTAAGTAAGTATTACTAATTAAGGTTGTTTTTGTTTAATTTTTAGTAAATATCAAGTTAATTGGGAGTTTTATTAAGAAAAATGGTTAATAAATCCTTTTTTTGCTTGACATTTTATAATTTAAATTCATTAACTTATATAAAGGTTATTGAAGTAATACTTTTTTGTATTATTTTTGGTTATTTGTAATACAATAATGCCTAAAATCGGTCTAATTTCTGGTTTTTACGAGGTTTATTAAATAGATAAAAATAGCTATTGCGAAATATAGTAAAACCTGAATATCTAAAATTCCGGTTTCTACACCTAAAATGGAGTATGTTAGAATCAAACTGTAAATCGCAATATAGAAAAAGTCTTTGGTTTTCTGCATTATTTTAAATCCTATGCCTAGGATAAATCCGAGAATGCACATCTCGAAAGCAACACCAACTTTACCGAAATCCGCTACCATCTGTCCAATTAGTGTTGGTGTGATGGTGACTTCGCTTCTCCATGCAATTAATTTTCCGACCATCATTCTAGGTCCCAAATCACTGCCTGGAATTGAACTGGCCAATAAACTGCCATGTGTGACTCCAAAGTTGCCTCCGATGAAATCAAGAAGGTTAAGCACATGCAATGTGAAATCCGCTCTTGACTGCAATGTGTAAAATGGGTTTGTTGAAGATGTTATTGTCATTTCACCAAGTGAGCGAAAATAACCAATTCCAACAATTCCACCTATACCAATTAATGCTCCGACCATCACTTCCCAAAGTGAAACAATATTTCCATAGAAACCAATGATAATTATAATAAGAAATGCTGCAAGTAGTGGTGTCCTATAACCTAGAAGCAATAAAAATGCACAGTCGATAACGAGCAAAAATATGAATCTGAATCTTGCCTGTGAACGGGTGATTTTTGAGTCCTGAAAATCTTTAAGGTATGCGCCAGCAACCAAGCATGTTCCAGGAATTATTAAAAACACGGGCATGGTAAATGCTGGTTTTAATAGATATCTGATGGAAGGCTTTAAAAGAGGGATTCCTCCAACAGTCGCAATACTTATGAAGAAAAATACGATGCTGATTAACATCAGGCAAAATCCAATAGAGTAAATGTCTCTTCTTTTAAATAGTATGATATTTTCCAAGTTTTTATTTAAGAGATGTCTTGGCAGGATTGCGGATCCGATAAAAAATGCGACAAATCCTATCATTAATGTTATCACTAAACTTGGGGATGGGGTGTTTATTGATAAAATCAAGAAAAATGAGAATAACACCAAAACTATTAATGGATTGAAAAGATGGCTTTTCAATATATTGCTTTTGTTAATGATGTTTAAAAAGTTTTCATCAGGATATAATCTTTTAAAGTAGCTATTGACCCATTTATCTTCAATGAATGCCAAAATTGAAAAAATTGTTGTAAATAAAAAGGATTCATGAAGTTCATCACTTATCCTGTTTATTAAAGAGGTTAATGTGGAATAAATAATGCTCATGGGTTACACAACTTAAAAATTCTTGATATTTGTAACATCATAATTGTTTTTGATTGTCTCTAGTTGATTATCGCTGCAATTGTATACTCTAATTGTGATTTGATCAGTTACTCCATTTATATTTCCTAAAATTGAACTTCCTGTATTGATATCCTTGACGGTTGCCTTGGTAATAATTATCTGATTATCAGGACTGGTACTTGCTTTAATTGATAGCCTTTTATCATTTGAATTAAGTTTATTTGCAATTTCCTGAAGTTTGATAGTGTCAACGGAGTCCACTGTAACAGTAGTGGTAATGTCGCAATCGGTTAAATTCTTGCATAAATCATTTAATGAATTAATTTTTTCAGGACTTATTTTGAATTCAACTAGATTGTCGTATTTGCTTCCATCACTTTCAAGAGAAATGGTGTCTATGTAAATGTCTGCATTTGGAACGTTTTTGTATAATCCTGCTAAATATGTTCCATTGTCTGAATCGATTAGGATTGAAACGTCGCTTCCGCCATCATCTCCTATCCAGGTTACGGTGCCGTTAAGAGTAACCTCTTTGTTATTGCTTGAATTTAAACCGACAACTGTTGCCTTTACAATATTTCCATTTTTGTAATAATCAGAATAAGTATCTGGCATTTTATTGATGGTAGATGCATCAAATGCGGTTTTTTGTATATCTGATGAATCATCTGTGCTAATGTGTATGAATGCAAATGCTATGGCACAGATTATTAAAATGATTATAATGTAATCGATTATTGTGAATTTTTTCATAATTAAACCTAATTTAATTATTCTTCGTAAATAGCTCCTACAGGACAAACGTCAACACATTCGCCACAGTTATCACACTTTTCAGGATCAATGATGATTGTATAAGCTCTTCTGGTTATAGCTTCTTCCATACAAACATCTATACAGTCTTCACAAACTCCACACTCTTCCATATCAACTTTCAATTAATCCACCAATTTTAATTAATTTTTAAAAATATCATTTATTAACTATATTTATAAATATCTTAATATTTAAATAGTTTGTCGAACAATATTAATATTGTAGTTTTTAAAATTTTCCGAAAAATATCTAAAAAAGGGAAACATTTATATACTATACGAACAAATATTACTATTGTATGCAAGGGTGCCCGAGCGGCCAAAGGGGGAGGACTTAAGATCCTCTGGTATAGGCCTTCGAGGGTTCGAATCCCTTCCCTTGCACTATTTTATAATTTTGTGTTTTTTTAAAATTCCTGATTTTGCCTTAGTGGCTCAGCTGGTAGAGCGCTACCTTGGTAAGGTAGAAGTCGGGGGTTCGAATCCCCCCTAAGGCTTTAAAGCTATTTTTTTATAATTTCAACATTTTCTAAGGATTCTATTTTGTCAAAATTATTATTCAAAAAGAGCAATATTATTTTTAATGCTTTTTTAATTCCATTTTCTGATCTTTGGAATAAGTCTTCGCTGTTATTTTCACATAAATCAGCATAAATGTCGGTGGTGGTTATTATTTCATATTCATTTGTAATGATTGCTATTCCTCCACGGCCAACTCCTGCTGTTGTTCCGATAGATATATCACAATCACTTATTTTCATTACAGCTTCCGCCATGATTTTGCTTACTTTTTTATCGCCTTCCTCATCATAAACCTTTATGCCTTTGATTAATGTGTCGGGCTCTGGTGGATTTTCAACGTTCAGGACTTTTTTCACGGCTTCAATTGTTGGGATGAATAAGCTGCATGTTACGCTAAGGGCATTATAGTCAAAATCCCCATATTCTGCGGGATCTTCAATATAGTCCATTCCAAAATTTCCGTCATAATTTTGAGCTAGGGCATGCAGTTCCCTTCCAATTTTTCCATGTGTAAAACATTCTGCAGTAGCTATTTTAATCATTGATATCTCTCAACAGTTTCAATGCATTCATGGTTATTATTTTTGCAACTTCATCTAGGGTGTATGGTGTTACAGGTTCATTGTCCCTGATTAACTTGTTTGTAGTTAAAACTAAATGATTTTCAGTAATTCCCTGCGCTCTTAACTCTTCAACGGCAGGATTTGATTCATCATATTCTGAAATGTCTTTGATTTCGATATTTTCGTCCCCAAATCCGAAGATTCCAGCGGTTCCAATGGTTTTTGCACCTCTTTTGTGTGCATGTTTTATTATTTTTGCTGCAGTAGGGATGGTATTTCCTCCTGCTATTACTATGATTACCACATCTCCTTGGATTAACTCAAGGTTGTTGTCATCAATATATTCAGGGTAGCTTAATATATTCCTGAATTCTTCTTTATGGGTGCATAATTGTTTAATGAAATCTGGTTTGTTCTGTCCAATTTCAGCACCTAAAAGTGTGAAAATCACATCACCACCATCGATTTTTTGTCCGTCAAATGCACCTATTGTTTTTGGACCGCCTCTATGGACTTGCATTAAGTTTATTCCAATTCTCAAACCTAATCTTCCACATCCAATTAAATCAATTCTTCCTTTCGGAACTTGCAAGTTTTCCATTTTTTGGATTTCATCTTCTGCCATATTATCACTTAAACTGTTAATTTTTGTATTGGTTTTTTATCAATTACTTCCGTATTTATTTGGAGTTCGCTCAAGAGTTTTTCCAGTTTGTACAATCCCGGAACTTCACTTTCATGGTGATTTAAATCAATTAATGTCATTCCTAAATTTTTTGCTAGAATTGCGGTTTCTTGACATAAGTCTCCAGATATTAGCAAATTCAAATTCTTATTTTTTGCCAATCTGATATATTCGGGATTTTTAAGTCCGAATCCTGATATTATTCCTACTTTTCTAATTATCTTGCCGTCATCTAATTCATTTACAATTCGCACATCATCAAAATTGGTCAGAATAGTTTTTTTCAATTCAATAAATGTGTAGTCTGCGTTGCAAACCCTGCCAATTTTGGTCTTTTCATCAAAGTAATCCCTGACTTCCAGATTTAACGCATCGGCCAGCGCTTCATTGGCACCTCCATCGACAATATCCCAGTTTGAATGAACAGTATATGTAGGTGTTTTTGGAACAAATAGTGGCGGATGATGCGTAATAATTAAAGTTTTTTCGTATAATCCATCATCTTCAGGCAATAAGTCCATATAAATCTTAATAGAATCAATGTCTTCTGTTAAGTCATATTCTTTTTTGAAGCCTATCTCGTCGAAATCCAATGCTAGTGACTTAGGCACCTTTTCATCTATGAATTCAATTATTTCTTCAAGTTTCATTTAAATCATTTTTGATTCTATTTTGTTTAGTTCTTTTTGTATTAAATCGTCACAGTCAAAAGGATTGATTGTCGATATCTTTAGGGCATTGACATCAACTGCTTCTATGAATTTTCCAATATCCTTTTCTTTGAAGATGACCTCTTCAAAAAAGCCCATTTCACAAGCACTATAAAGGACTCCCTCTTTTTTAAGGCATTCTTCCAGCACATTTGTCAAGACACCGATTGTCAGGGTCATGGTTCCTGATGTTTTGGTGTCAATTCCCTGTGTTTTCAAGATTGCTTTGTTAGGAGAATTAACTGAATCCAATCTTTTATGAATGTTATTTTTATTTTTCAAGAGAATATCGTTATCCTCAGCTACGGGATCTTCAATGATAAAAGCGCTCACATTAAATTTGGATGATTGCTCAGGTGTGATTCCTCCAAAACCTGTTGTATCAATAACCACATCTCCAGAATATATCAAATCTAAGTCAGATGAGAAATTAACGTTGTTTTTCAATTCTCCTCCAATTTCTGTATTCAACAACTCCTTTAAATGGGGGTAAATGTCAATCAGTAAAATATCGTTGTATTTTTCGCTTAATCTTTTAACAATCCCCACGCCGGTAAAATAGGTTCCTATAACAATTATCTTGGAATCATCGTCAAGGTTCAGTTTTTCTATATACTCATAAACTGCCTGTGACTTTTTGGAGATGATTTCATTAAAGATGTCTGTTAATTTAGTTTCGGACTTGATTGTTAATACTTCGGATGTGATTCCTGTATCGACATTCATGATTGCACCTTTTCAAAACCAATCTTTTCAAGCGCTTCACAAGCCTCTTCATAAACGGCTTCTTCTATTGATTTTTTATGAATCAAGTGGGAAGGCGAAGTTCCAGCGGTCAGTATCCTTCCTTTATTGTCAATGAAAATAAGTAATGATCCTGAACCTGGAATCCCTAGTCTTCCTCTTGCAATAATTAAATCAGCATCACTTTGGTCAAGTGCCATATATGCTTTTGCAAGAGCAGGAATTCTGCTGGTGTCGGCAGTATTTGTATTGATTTGTAGGATTTCTGCCTGCGGAAGTCCGTATTCATTTAAAACTTCATTCAAAACTTCTACTTTAATTCCATTTTTGTTGGGAACATAAATCTTTTGAGCATTTCTGATATAATCCTGAAGCTCTTTTATTTCTTCAAGTGTGTCTCCGAATCTGCAGTTGTTTCTTGATTCTTCAAATGCATTTTTTATCATCTTTTCAAATGCCATGATATCATATCTTAAAAAATGAGATTAAATAGTTTGAGGTATTAAACCTAATTTCTCGATTACAGTCACAACTTCACTATAATTTCCATATTCCGGAGCCCCAACCCCTTTCACTTCTAACGGATAATTGTCTGCAATAACTGTTGCTAAATTATTTGCTCCAGCTTTTAGTGAAAATTCAACATTTTCCGGACCGACTGTTGGTGTCGGCATTGTAATTCTGATGTTTGGATACATTATGCGTGTAATTGCAACCATTTTTAATTGTTCTTTTAGGGGAAATGCCGGACGATTTGCCATAGGGGTATCGTCATATGGATTGAATCCCATAATTGGAATTTCCTCAAGGGTTTTAAAATTATTTAAGAAACGTAAATGTCTGATTCTATCTTCAGGACTTTCTCCAATTCCTAAAAGCAATCCTGATGATAGTCCAATTCCTGCTTCACTGACTAGTTTGCATGTTTCAATTCTTTGAGATAATGAGTCTCCAGGTTTAACTTCATTAAACACTTCTTCGTTTATTGTTTCCAGATTGCAACAAACTGTATCTGCACCAAGTTCTGCAAGCTGGTTTATTGATTTTGAGGTTAAATCTCCACCAACATTAACCAATATCTCCAAATCGGTATTTTCCTTAACGATTCTACATGCATTTACGGCCTGTTTTCCTTTATATCCATATCCGCCAGAACAGCTTACGCGAGGAATATGTGCTTCGTTAATTGATTTTGCGGCTTTCAGGATTTCATCATCGGATTTGTAAAATGCATTGTAATATCCTTTGGATGAAGTCTCTTCAGCAAATCCGCAATATCCGCACCTTGGTTGAATTTGGCATTTGTTTGTGATGTGAACTGTGGATGTTAGTTTAATTGTTTTTGATTGATTGTCTCTAATGTGTGCTGCAATTGCGAATAGTTTCTTCAAATGTTCGTCATCATCTATCTTTAACAGTTCTAGAAATTCTTCATCGCTCAATTGTTGTCCATTTTCTGCTTTATCTAAAATTTTATCAATCAATATAACACCCTACTCTCTAATTTTAAAAAAATAGTTAACTTATTTTTTAATGGCTGAACTTCTCCAACAATTAAAAAATAAGTTAAAAATTGTTGGCCGAAACCAACAATTAAAACTTATGTGTTTATTCGTCTTTACCTAAGTAATCTAATACGGTAGGAACGATTTCAGCTAATGAACCGAAGTTCATGGAGTCTGCGGTTCCTAATAATGCAGCAGGGTTTAAAGCATCGTCCATTTTGTCGATACCTTCGTTTTGCATTAATGCGGTTACTTGGGTTAAAGCTTCGTTAGCCATCATTTGTGCAAATCCAGCAGGTGCACCTAAGATTTGGGTAACAGTGTCTCTGTAAGCTAAGATACCTGCGTAGGTAATAGCGGTTACTGCGGAACACATGTCACATACAGGACCAACCATGTTAGCAGGTAAGGTGAAAGCAGATCCTCTTGCTTTTTGACCTAAGTCCATTAAAGTGTCGATGGATGCTTGGTCAGCGTAACCTTCTGCGATGTAAACTTGTCCTTTCATTTCAGGTACAGCACCTGGGTGGTAGGAAGCTACGTTAACATCAGTTCCTAAATCTTCGAAGATTTTGTTTAATCCAGTAGTTGGAATGGTACATGCGTGAGTTACGATTGCACCAGGTTTAATAGCATCAGCGAATTTTTCGATGATAGCAGGTTGCATACCTCCTTCTGGTAACCAGGTCATTACCCAGTCAGCGTCAGCTACAGCTTCACGGTCATCGGTGGTACATTTCATACCTAAGTCTTCAGGGTGAGTGAAGTGAATTGCACCTTTTTCTGGTTTTGGTACAGTTTCAGCTAATTCTGCAACTTTTGCTCTGATAGCAGGCATAACGTCTTCTGGTTTTCCTGCTTTGTGTGCTGCCATTACTTCAGCGTAGTCGAAATCATCTACAACTGTGAATTCTCCGTCGAATACTGGGTCAGATACAACAACTTCGTCAACACCAGCTAATTCTAATAATTCTGCACCCATTTCAATGGTTGAGTGAGTCATAGAAATGTTTTCTTTTCCAGTTGCTTCTGCAACTTCACAAGCTCTTGCGAAGTTGGTAATTCCACTTGCAGCATGAGTTCTGTAACATCCTGCACCTAAAATTGCTACTTTCATTCTTTTTGTCTCCTTAAAACATATATATTTTAATCTCTTAACTTTTCTAATCATATTATGATCAAAAAAGTTCTTACTACAATGCTTTTATTTAAAAGTGTCTTAAAAAACATATTGCTAATCTTTTCTATTGGTTTTTAATAAATAATTATGGTAGTGTGCATGTAGTAATAGTTAATATTAATATTTTAAACATATATAAATCTTTATATTATTCCTTTAAATAGTATTATTTAAACTATATATATTGGATTTTAAGTAATAATAGTATTACTTTTTTATTTTATAATTAGAATAAGTAATACTTTTTAAATTTAATTTTATGGCTTTATAGTTCTTTTTTAGGAATACCTAAAATAGAAACCTTTTTATTTTATAGTAACTGAAATTATATTAAAGAAGATAATTTTGGAGTTATGTGCTCATGTATGATTTGATAAAAAAGGCAGTTCATGATGATGATGCTGCAATTGAAATTTCAAAAATGGATAATAAAAGTGTTGTTGAAGTTGTCGATGCGATTTCTGAACTTTCATTAGATGAAACCATGAAACTGGGAATGCAATTTAAAAGGTTTCCTTTAGGTTGTGACTTGACTGAGGTTGTTGCAGGAACTTGTGCTTCAGATTTGGAATTGATGGATTTGCTTGGTAATTGTCGTCTGGCAGATATGATTGGGGCGCCAATTCACATCTGTGCCTATGCCTTTTCAGATATTGCTGAAAAATTTGGCATGCGCGGAGTGGAAGTGATGCAGAAAGTCCATGAAATTGTTGATGTTCCACTTGATTTGGACCATTTCGGTGAAAATGGTGCAATGAGACTTCCAAAAAATATCAGCGGATGTGGCGGTGAGTGCTACAACAAGGGCCCAGCATTTACAGAATGTCCTCGAGGAAGGATTCATGAAAGGTTGATTGAAAAGGAACTTGCTGAAAAGGATGACAAAGAAGATTGGATTAAATTATCCTCTTCTGTTGCAGTAAATGTGAGTTCCGAACAAACAGGTGACGGGCATGCTGCACCATTAAGGGAAGCGGAAGACATTGCAAATCTCGCTAAAAAGTATGGCAGAGGATTGGAATCTATCATGTTTGTTGGTGACGGATATGATGAGGTAATAACCGGTTTTGAAAAATCCATTGAAATCGGGGCGGATGTTGTTGTTGTCGAAGGAGGTCCGTTCAACAGGTGCGAAAATGCAACTGAAGGATTTGCAAAAACAATTGCCGCTGCAAGAATTCTGTCTCCAGGAAAAGTCGTAGCCACTAATGGGGCTTATGAACATGAGGTAAGAGCAGGTCTCAGGTCAGGCTTAAACATGGTAATCACTGGATTTCCAAAAAACCATCATGGATACATGTGCGGATATGAGCCTGGAACTGCAAGAAGGGGCAAATTCGGTCTTCCAAGAATAATTCAGATTATCAATGAGGAATTCCCAAACCGTGGCCTTCCGGCTCAAAAGCATGATTTGTTAGCCATTGCCAAGGCAGTCAAACTGGCTGGTCCGGATTACATTTATCCAAATAAAATAGGTGCTTATCATGTTGGGGATGCGCACTGGGCCACTCTGGTAAACTCCAGAATGTATCAAAACATTGAACTAAAACATTCTTTAACCGATATTGTCAATTTGGCAAATGGAAGCACCATATCCCTACATGGTGGAAGATTCATTGCATGGGTAATCGCAAAAGAGCTTGATAAGCATGTTGATGAAATCATCATTTCTGATCCTGATGAATGGGTATTGAAAAACACAGTCAATAACCTTCAGGATGAATTGAATGCAACAATCATTGCCGAACCAAACGATAAAGTTGCAGCAAGCAAATCTGACTTTGCAATAGCTTCATCAACCATGATTCCGGTAAAAGAAAGCATTTTAAAAAATGTACCTAATGCATTGACTATAGTTTAAATACCTTAAAGTTTAAATCATTAAAAAATAAATAATATCAATAATATTATTTTATTTTTTTAATTAAACTTTTAAGGTGAAAATTTTGAATTATAAAAAACTTATATTGGTAGGATGTATTTCCGCATTCGTAGCCATTCTAACATCATTTTTAGGTGTTGCGGGTACTGTAATAGGTTCAGTAATATCCTCCGTTTTATATAACATGCTTTCAGAAGCTTTGGAAAAGCCAGTGGAGAAAGCAACTTTCAGTACTGATTTTGAATGGGATATAGCATATATATTCCCTCTTGTAGTCATTGCATTAATTCAATTATTATTAATTTTCGCTTTGTTATCAGAATGGGGATTGTTGCCTTACACATTCCTCAATGTATACCTGTCACTTCAACATTTTGCAGACAATAATCTATATAGGATTTTAGGATTTGCATTGATAATAATCAGTGTTTATCCGTTAGTATTAAAACCGGATATCATCAAAAAATCTAACGGGCTTGTTATAGCATTTGTTGGTTTGATTTTTTTAGCCAGGGGTTTTGTAGATACTGGCAATAGGTTAACCAACTTATATAATCCGATATTTGCACATTTCGATTTCCCAATTGCTGTTGTTGCATTTATCTTATTGGTATTGGTAATATGTAACATACTTATCTCTGCAAGGAATGCTGAAAAAGAGTTTAAAGTCGTTAAACACAACATCAATGAAACTAATTTCAGTAAAGAGAATGTCAGAAAAGCCCATCATTCCAAAAGGCATGATGATTTTGCCTATGTTGAAAAAAGACCGAATGTTCGTCATAATCATCAAAAGCCAAACAGGCCTCGCCATGACTCTCAAGGGGAGCCTAAGGTAACATTCAAAAATCAAATTAATCAGGAATCTGGCATAAACAGGTCTTCAAAAAATATCCGTTTCGAATCAAACGACTTGTTGGATGATTATAAAAAATAGTGGTAATATGAGTAAAAAGGACAAAACACTTAAAGACATTTTGGATTTTATTTTATATGAAAATCCGTCAACCCAGGATGAAATTGCAGAACAACTAGGCATTACTCGAAGATATGTTACACAGCTATTGCAGCCCCTTGTTAAAAATGGGACTGTGAAAAGGGCATACATGATAGATTTAAAGGATTATGAAAAGATTGCAGGATCTTTAAGTGAGTATTCAAGCTCAAGAAACTCTAAAGGAAATGTCATAGTTAATGACATGTTGATAAACATGGCAGCCCATGTTCACTCACAACTGGAGGCATCATTTACTGCAGTGCTTGAATATGACGAGGATAAAGCTAATAAGGCATTGGAAATGGATTATGCAACTAACAATATGGTTGAAAAAATAAGAACTTCAGTTGAAACAATTGTTAGCATGAACAAACACTCCGAATTTTCAAAATCAATGCTTTATACTGAAGTGGCTTATGATTTGGAACGTATCGGGGACTATTGTGGCCACATTGCAAAATTCGTAATCAATGATGTTTATGAAATCGACGAAAATGTCTTGAAAAAATTAAAGAAGATGTATAAAACCGCTCAAAAAATGATTCGTTTGGCAATGACTGCATTTATTGAAGGAAAAACAGAACTTAAGGATGATTTGATGGAGTTGGAAGATTCCATTCATATTCTTCAATCCAAGGCAATTAATCTGATAGCGACACAGATGGCCGAAAATTCCTTCGATGAAAAAGAGCGTTCAAATTATTTCATTTATTTATTCAGAGTAATTAAAGCATTTGAAAGGATGGGGGACATTTCTGTTGAAATTATGGATGTTTCAATTGAATTCCATGATAATATTCCAAGAACAACCACTCCAAGAACTTTCAGATATTAAAAAAAGTAATTAGATTAGAAATAATCTAATTATCATATATTTTTGTTGTAGCATGCCTGTCTGCCCAGCATTGGATACAAACGCCAATAGGCAATCCAGCAGTATGGGTATGTGCTTTTAAGATTTTAACGTCCAATGTTGTGGTTTTTCCACCAAGACCCATAGGACCTATTCCTGATGAATTGATTTCTTCTAGAATCTCTTCTTCAAGTTTAGCTATTTCAGGATCAGGATTTCTTTCACCTACTTTTCCAAGCAATGCTTTTTTCCCTAACTTTAAACATAAATCGGATGTTCCGCCGATTCCAACTCCTACAACAGTTGGAGGGCAAGGTTTTCCTTTTGCTTTTAGAACTGATTCCACAACAAACTCTTTTATTCCTTCTATTCCTTCAGCAGGAAGAGCCATTTTCAATGCGTTATTGTTTTCTGAACCGAATCCTTTAGGTAAGATTGTAATCTCCAAGTAATCTTCATCAATCAGTTCGATATCTATTGGAGGAATGTAATCTCCGACGTTGACGTTTGTATTTTCACGTGTAAGTGGGTCCACGATATTTGGTCTGATTGGGACTTCCTTTGTGGCTTTTTTAATTCCTTCTTCAATACCTTCACGTAAGTTTTCAACTTCAACATTACCTAACTTGACAAAAACTACTGGCAAACCTGTATCTTGGCACATTGGAATGCCTTTTTCTTCTGCAAGTTCTATATTTTTTAAAATAGCTTCAATATTTAATATTGCGAGTTCATGTTCTTCAACTTTAAGCGCATCTTCAAGTGATTTTTTTACATCTTCACCAAGAACAATTACCGCTTCTTTGTAAAGTTCATAAACAGCATCTCTAATAGTATCTTTAGTAATCAAAATAAAACCCTATAAAAATTAATTAATCATATTTTTGGTCATTAAAATATTTAAATTTTGATTACATTAATCGGGCAAACTTCAACACAGTCTCTGCATTTGGTGCATTTTTCGCCGTTGATTGTTATTGCTCCGCCTAAAACTTCAATTGCATTTTCACTACAGGCAATTAGGCATGGCGCATCTGATGGTTGACAATGCATACAAAATAAGGTAGGAGTGTCAACATTTGGTGTTTGTTGACAACTTCCGCAGGTTGTACAGTTAGTACAATTCCCTGAATTAAACATAATTTTAGTCTTCTAGCACAAGTCTTGCTCTTGCTTGACTTGTAATCACATGGACGAAGCCACCTTTGTTGCTATCCGGTTCGTATAGTCCAGCCATTTTAGCCAAGTATTTTTGTTGATTTTTAGCTTTAATTTTTTCTGGATCAACAATACTGATAGCTCTTTTGGTACATGCTTTAATACAAGCAGGTCCTTCTTCTCTGTCAGCACAAAGGTCACATTTTTCTGCAATGCTTGCTTGGAAAGTCATTGCACCAAATGGACAAACCATTACACATAATCCGCAACCAATACATTTTTCGGTGTCTACACCTTCATCGGATACTGCATCGGTTGGACAGATTTTTATACATGGTGCGCTTTCACAATGTTGACATACAATGGAATAAAAGGAAGATTCGTGTTCTATGATTTTAATTCTACTAGCAGTATGTACAGATGCGCACATGCTTTCACAATTGAGACATCCGTCACATAAATTGCTGTTTACAGAAATTTTATCCATTGTTATCCTCCTATAAACCTAATTCTTTACACTCTGCGTCAACATAATTTTGGATTTTTTCAACAAGTTCTTCGTCTAAGTGTCTGAATCTTTTTTGCGGTGCTAAGTATTCTCTTACAGGTCTTCTTTCTTCAGGTCTGTAAGTGATTTCGAATTGACCGTTTACGATTTCGTATAATATCCAAGATCCAGTTTCTACAGCTAATCTACCCATTTCAATAGTTTTTGAAGAATCGAATCCCCAACCTGTAGTACATGGTTGTTGTAAGTGTATGTAAGCTGCTCCTTTTGTTTCAGCCGCTTTTTTCACTTTGTTTACAAAGTCTTCAGGATATGCGATGGATGCTGTAGCTACATATGGAATTCCGTGTGCAGCCATAATCATTGGCATATTCTTTTTAGGTTTGTCTTCTCCAAAACTTGCAGAACCTTTAGGTGAAGTAGTTGTAGTTGCACCAAATGGTGTAGCACCACTTCTTTGAATACCTGTATTCATGTAAGCTTCGTTATCATAACAGATGTAGAGCATGTTGTGTCCTCTTTCCATAGCTCCGGATAATGATTGTAAACCGATATCTACGGTTCCTCCGTCACCACCGAAAGCAACAACATTTACATCATCTTTTCCTTGAATTCTTAATGCACTTTCTACACCGGATGCTACAGCACCGGAGTTTTCGAATGCAACGTGAATGAATGGAACTTCCCATGCAGTTTCTGGGTATGGTGTTGTCATAACTTCAAGACAACCAGTAGCAGAAATAGCTACAGTATTTTCTCCTAATGCATTAAGAGCTAACTTAACTGCAATAGATGCTCCACAACCAGCACAGCCTCTGTGTCCAGGTGCTAATAAATTTTTATCAGGTATGTCTACCATATCTATTCCTCCCTAAGTCCAATCCATGTGACCTCTTTTTCAGGCACATTTTTAGTTTTTTCATAAACTTCTAAAATTGATTCTGGTGTTATGTCCCTTCCACCTAAACCTGCAATAAATCCGTATGCTTCTTTGTGGATTTTTGCTTTAATGTCGGTGTAAAGTGCTCCACCAATTCCGAATGTTACGTTTTTATCAATTACAGCTAATTTTTCACAATTTTTAACAGCTTCATCAATTGCTTCAACAGGGAAAGGTCTGTAAGCTCTGATTTTGAGTAAACCTACTTTTTCACCTTTTTCTCTTAATTGATCAACAATAACTCTGATTGTACTACAAAGTGATCCCATTGCTACGAAGATGATTTCAGCATCTTCAGTTTTGTATCCATCGACAAGACCATATTTTCTTCCGAATTTTTCAGCAAATTCATCACAGGTTTGTTGAATTACATCAATGGAATTTTCCATAGCTATTTGCATGTCATGTCTTGCTTCAAGATAGTAATCAGGGTCAGCTAAGTTACCAATGGACATTGGGTCCTTAGGATCAAGGTATGCATGTTCAGGTTTGTATGGAGGTAAAAATTCATCTACAGTTTCTTGGTCTGGAATTTCAACAGGCTCTACTGTGTGTGTTAAAATGAATCCATCTAAACATACCATTGATGGGAGTAATACATTAGGGTTTTCAGAAATTTTATAAGCCATTAATGTTGTGTCTAATGCTTCTTGTGCATTTT
>CAMNJW010000019.1 GCA_946541845.1 uncultured Methanobrevibacter sp. | reverse complement strand
CATGAGCATCATCATGAGCATGAAGAAAAAGATACTTGCTCTGATCCAGACTGTGGTTGCCATGACCATGAGGAAAAGGATACCTGTTCAGACCCCGATTGTGATTGTCATGATCATGATGACGATGACATCGAAATAAGCATTTGTGGTTGTCCTGATTGTGCTGATGACCACGACCATGACCATGGACATGAGCATTCCCATGGTGACGAAGAGCTATTGGCCGAAGGAAAACCTTTAATTGCAAATAGGCCGATTCAAATTATCGTTGCGAGTGGTATCTGTTTTGCAGCAGGTCATATATTGGAATGGCTATCATTCAATCCAACAATTGTAACTTTAGTGTTCATGTTGGGTGCTTTAATTGCGGGTTATGAAATTGCAATTCTTGCATATAAATCATTGGTCAGAAGACACACTGTCGGCCCTGCAATGTTGATGTGTATTGCTTGTGTTGCTTCATTCATTATTGGGCATCCTGAAGAAGGTGCTGCAGTAACATTCCTTTATTATATTGCAGAATTCCTGGAAGATTATGCAGAACACAGGGCAAAACGTTCAATCAAATCATTAGTTGAAATCGCTCCTGAAACAGCTAGGGTTAAAGTGGGCGATTCCGAAAAAGAAATGAAAGTCGATGATGTGAACATTGGTGATATTGTTGTTGTAAGGCCAGGGGATAAGGTTCCTTTGGATGGACATGTCGTTTCAGGTTCATCTTCAATCAATCAGGCTTCCATCACTGGTGAAAGCGTACCCGTTTTAAAGGAAGTTGGAGATGAAGTATTTTCAGGAACAGTCAATGTCGACGGATATCTGGAAGTTGTTGTAACCAAAAGGGCAAAAGATTCAGTTATTTCAAAAATTGTCACTTTGGTTAAAAGATCCCAACTCAACAGGTCCGAAACTGAATCATTGGTTGAAAAAGTCGCTAAATATTACACTCCGGTCATGATGGTTGCAGCAGCTTGCGTTGCATTCATTCCACCATTGTTGTTCGGTCAGAACCTTGTCGATTGGGTTTACAAAGCACTTTCACTTCTGGTAATTTCCTGTCCATGTGCATTCTTGATTTCAACACCTGTTGGTATGGTTTCCGCAATCACCTCAGCTACCAAAAATGGTGTATTGATTAAGGGAAGTACTTATGTTGAAGAGATGCGTGATGTAAAAGCAGTGATTTTTGATAAAACCGGTACTTTGACTGAAGGAAAACTTGAGTTAAGCGAAATTGAAGTTTTAGATGATAATTATTCAAAAGAAGATATTGCAAAAATTGCAGCTTCACTTGAACATGGCTCTTCACACCCTATTGCACAGGCCATTGTGAATTATGCTACAATGAATGACATTGAATTTGAGGAAATCGATGACTTCAGAAACGTTCCTGGTAAGGGAATTGTAGGAAGTCTCAATGGTGAGGAATATTATGCTGCAAATGAGGCATTGATTGAAGGAAGTTCATTCGACATTTCAAGAGATGAAATCAATAAATTCTCTGCTGAAGGAAAAACAATTGTCTTTGTTGGAAACTCAGAGAAACTTTTGGCAATTATCACTGTATCTGATAAAATCAGGAAAAATGCTCAAGAGGTAATATCTGATTTGAAAGGACAAGGTGTACAAACCGTAATGCTTACTGGGGACAATAAACTTGCCGCAAAAAGTGTTGCAGATGACATTGGAATCGACTATGTTTACTCCAATCTGCTTCCTGAAGACAAGCTAAACATTTTGGATACAATCAGAAACAAGTTTGGTGATGTTGCAATGGTTGGTGACGGCATCAACGATGCACCGGCACTTGCACGTGCAAATATCGGTATTGCGATGGGAGCAGCAGGTTCTGATGTAGCTATTGAAACCGCAGATGTTGCATTGATGCAGGATGACATTTCAAAACTTCCATATTTATTCTCATTATCAAACAAAACAATGGGAATCATCAAGCAAAACATTTCTGTAGCTATTATAGTTAAATTATTATGTGTAGTTTTAGCTATTTTAGGTATCATCACATTAATGATGTCTGTTGGTTTCGGAGATTTAGGATTAACTCTTTTAGTTATTTTAAACTCATTTAGAATTGGAATGGTGAAAGATCCACTATTCTAATTTCTTTTTTTAATTTTTTTGATATCCTAAATTTTTAAAGAATTTAGACAAGCTTAAATTTGGTATAACTAAATATTTATTCTTTGTTTTGCCTAAAAAAGCTTATAAAATCGATTACTTTATATAGTAGAAGTTTCTTAATGCAATATTAAGTGAGGCTACTTATTGAGCAAGAAAAAATTTAGGCATAATTAAAACATTGTGCCTAATATTCATTGAGGGAGATTTAAAAAATATACAAGGATGGTTTAAGTATGGTATATAAAAAAATAGTAGATCACGCAATTGAGCACAAATATGCATTAGTGTTTGCAGGAGGAGTTGCTGCTGCAATCATAGGTAAAAAAGTATTGGAATCTAAAGTTGTAAAAGATGCTACCACTAACTGTGTTGCTGGTGCATTAGCAGTAAAACAAGAAGCTGAAGACAAACTTGCTGAAATCAAAGCAGATGCTGAAGAACAAGTTTGTGAAGAAGAAGACGAAGAAAAAATCGAAATTGAAATTGAAGAAGAAGAAAAAGAAGAAAAACCTAAAAAATCTTCTAAAAAAACTTCTAAAAAATCCAGAAAATAGATTTCAATAATTAATAGGTGATATTATGGTTCACAGAAAAATAGCTCCATTTGTAAATGAACACAAACATGCATTACTTTTTGCCGGTGGAATTGCTACTGCAATTATCGGTTACAAAGTTTTAACTTCTAAAACTACTAAGGATATTGCTACCAAAGGGATGGCTGGTGTAATATCTGCTAAAAAAGATGCAGAAGAAACTTTCCAAGACATGAAAGAAAATGCTGAAGACATCGTATATGATGCTTCAGAAGAAAACAAACAAGAAATTTTCATTGAGAAAAAAGAATAATTTTCTCAATCTTTTTCCACTTTTTTTATAACTTATTAAATAATTAATTTTATATTTGAATAGATTTTAACTATTACATATATGTTAAGTAATGATTCTCAAAGCGGTGTGGATGTGATGCTGGGAAATCCCAAGCATGCATTGATAAAAATGTCAATACCTCTCATTGTGTCATTGCTTATTACTAGTTTTTATAATCTTATTGATGCTGCATGGGTGTCAGGCATTGGTGCCGATGCACTTGCAGGTGTCGGATTTTTCACGCCAATTTTCATGATTCTTGTTGGTTTTGGAAATGGTTTGGGTTCCGGTGCTGCCTTTGCAATATCAAAATATATTGGTGAGGAAGATAAGACCAAAGCGGACAATGCATCAATCCACTCAATACTGATAGACATTATTCTTTCAGTAGTTATAACAATTTTGCTATTGATATTCTTAAATCCGATTTTGGCTTTGATGGGTGCCGGCCAAACTATCGGCTATGCGACTGATTATGGGGTCATTATTCTTTCAGGTTCAATATTCATTATCCTTTCAAATGCGTTATATGGTATTTTTAGAGGGGAAGGGGATACAAAAAGACCGATGTATGCAATGATTGCATCAGCTGTTTTAAACATGGTCTTGGATCCTATTTTCATTTATTCCCTAAATTTGGGAGTGAAGGGTGCTGCAGTAGCCACAATAATATCTGCAATATTTGTAATATTGATATTGGTCTATTGGTTTTATTTTAAAAGGGACACCTATCTTAAACCTTATTTGGGCAATTTCAAATTTAAAAGGGACATTTCAATGGATATTGTCAAGGTGGGAATTCCTGCAAGCATTCAGCTTTTGAACAATGCATTTTTTGCTGCAGTGTTCTCAGCGCTTTTGGCATTTGTCGGCTCAACAGATTCTGTTGCGGTTTACTCTACCGGCTGGAGAATTGTTACTATAGGTACAACACCTCTTTTGGCTATTGGAACTGCACTAATATCAGTAATTGCAGCAAATTACGGCGCCCGCAATTTTGAAAACATTCAAATAGCTCACAGATATGCAATGAGGGTATCAATTGTTATTTCAATAATAGTAGCTATCTTAACAAATGTCTTTGCAGGAGATATTGCATCAATTTTCGCATCATCTGGAAGCAGTGTAAGGATTGCCGGCGAGCTTACAAGCTTTCTTTCCTGGATTGTAATTTATTATCCTACAATGGCTGTTGGTGTTGCATCAACCTATGTTTTCCAGGGTGTTGGAAGAGGTTTGACTGCAATGTTTCAAACTATCATGAGAGAGACAGGATTCACAATATTTTTTGCTTATTTGCTGGCTGTTGTATTTGGCTTTGGTGTATGGGGTGCCTGGATGGGTATTGTTTTGGGTGAAGTTGTTTCAAATAACATTACGATGGTTTGGGCTGATTGGTATATTAAAAAATTAATTGATATTAATGATTAAATACCATTAATATCATTGAAATATATTACGTCATCACATATGGTGTTTACAAGATCCATGTCGTGGCTTACAAGTAAAAATCCCATTTTTCTTTGTTTTACAATTTTCAATACAGCATCCAAGATTTGCACTTGTGTGATTGCATCAAGCATTGTTGTCATCTCGTCAGCTATCAGGAATTTTGTTTTTGGGTTTAGTGATCTAAGCACTGAGAATCTTTGAAGTTCTCCACCGGAAAGTTCCTGTGGGAATCTTGTAAACCATGATTTTTGAATTCCGAATTCAGACAAAAGATTGTCATCAACGTTCCATGATTCCTCTAAGACATCTTTCATTTTCCATTTAGGATTCATCACCTTTTCCGGATGTTGGTAAATTAGTTGTACTGGGCAAAATTCCTTTTCAGGCAATTTTTGACCGTCAAGTTCAACTGTCCCTTCAAAGTTTGTATAGTATCCGGATAGGATTTCACATAATGTTGACTTCCCAACACCGCTGTCTCCAACTAAACCTGTGATTTTGTTGTTGTCCAGATGTATGTTAATGTCTTTTAGTAGGTATTCTTTTGCCAATGGGTATTTAAATGAAATGTTTGTTCCTTTAAGTTCCATCTTATGCACCTTCCTCATATTTAAAACATCTGACTTTTTTATTTCCGAGGTCAAGTAATTCAGGCCTTTCATCTTTGCATCTGTCGAATCTCATTTCGCATCTGTCGTAGTATGGGCATCCGTTTGGTATTTCTCCGTGTAGTGGTTGGTGTCCTTTTGTTAGGTTGAATCCGTTTGCTGGCAGTGCTTTGTATAGTGCTTTTGTGTATGGGTGGAGTAGGTTTTCTCCATCTCCTGTGAAGTCTTCTTTTAGTGCGATTTCGATTACGTATCCTGAGTAGAATATTCCTATTCTGTCAGCCACTTCCAGTGCTGCATGGATGTCGTGTGTAATTAAGAGAACTCCAATTCCATCTTCTTTCATGTGTTTGAAGTGGTTTAGTGTTTCTTGGACTGTTTTTTCATCCAGTCCTGGTGTTGGTTCATCAGCAACGACTAGTTTAGGATTGGATAGTAGTGCGGTTGATACGAGTACTCTTCTTGCCATTCCTCCGGATAGTTGGAATGGGTACATTTCATCTACTTCTGGTCCTAGGTTGTAGTGTTCGAAGATTTCTCTTTGTTTTGCTTTTTTGGCTTTTCTCTCTTCGTCACTGTCAGTATGTCCAATTGCCTGGTCTGAGATTTTCATTAATGGGTCTAGGAAATTGACTGATTGTGGTACGAGTACTATGTCTTTTCCTCTGATTTCCTCTTTATCCTCTTGTGATAATTCTTTTCCTTTGTAGCTTATTTTTCCGTTGAGGTTTGCGTTTTCTGGCAGGATTCCGAATATCGCATGTGCGAGTAAACTTTTTCCTGATCCACTTGAGCCCAATACTGCTAAAATTTCGCCTTCGGATATGTCGAGTGTTAAATCGGTGATTACTTTTAAATCTCTTTGATTTAATCCTTGTGTGTATTGTATAAATGAAATTGAAACATTTTCTACATCTAATAACTTATCCATTTTCATCACCTATTCGTTTGCGCTTGTTGGGTCAAGCAATTTCTTAATGTTTTCACCGGCAATATCGAATAATAAAACTATTATTAATAATGCTAAACCAGGGAACAACGCTAGCCACCAGTTACCAGTTGCAAGGTATTTCATTGATTCAGATAATATGATACCGATTGCTGGCTCATGCGGTGATAAACCGAATCCCAAGAATGTTACACTGGCTTCGTGCATGATTGCATGAGGGAAAATCAATATTGTTCCAACAATTATCTGAGTTATAACTAATGGTAAAATGTGCTTTTTAGCAATCCATATTTTTGATTTTCCGAATCTTTGTGATAATTTAACAAATTCTGACGTGTTGATTTGCTTTATTTCGGCTCTTAAAATCCTTGTAAGTGATGTCCAGTGAGTAAGCGCAACACCCATGGTAACACCAAATGCTCCTCCACCTAATCCGATGGATATTAATATAATCAATAGAATATGCGGAACAGATAAGAATAAATCGACCAGCCATGCAATGAAGCTGTCTAATTTGCTGTTGATGCTTCCAACAAATGCTAAGATTATAGCAATGACACTGCTCAATATTGAAGCTCCGGCACCAATCTGAACACTTAATCCAAGACCTTTCATGGTACGGGTGAACATATCCCTTCCCATCCAGTCTGTACCGAATAGATGTTCGAATGAAGGCGCTTGATTCATGGCATTAAAGTTTGTTGTAATGTCTGCAGAATTAATGAATAAGCTTGTAATTACAACGGCTACTAAAATGAAGACGGTCAAACCAATTGTAAGCAATGTTTTTGTTCTCAAGTTCATTTTTGCAATAGGGCTGTAAATACTTGAGACATCTTTTGATTTATCCGCCATCTTCCTCACCTTCTCTGATTCTTGGATCTACAAAGTTGTATAAGACATCTGCTATTAAATTGCCGCAATAAACGAAAATTGCACTGAATATTACGATTCCTAAAAGCAATGGAACGTCACTTCTAAGTCCGGCGGATACTGCAGCCTGCCCGATACCGGGGTAAGTGAATATCTGCTCTACAAGAACGGCTCCTCCGAATAATTCGGAAAATCCTAAAAATTGCAATGTGATTGCAGGAAGTAAAACATTTCTTATACCATGTCTCACAATCAAATTCCATCCGCTTTCTCCTCTTGCTTTAGCAAATAGGAAATAATCACTATTCATAACATCAATTAATTTGTCACGTGTAAATAATGTGATTGATGCAATTCCAACAACACTCAATGTAATCATAGGAAGAATCAATCTCTGCAGCCAGTCCCAGAAGGACACATTTTCACTTAATGTTCCAACCGGAACTCCCAATCCTGTTGGGAACCATCCGAGATATACGCTGAATACCATTAAGAATAGCAATGCAATCCAAAATGTAGGTGCAGATTGCAATATGTAACAGTATACTTTGATTGCTTTATCGATTATAGTGTCTTTTTTAAATCCGGCGACCACTCCTAATAAAAATCCTATTACGCCTGAAAATATCCATGAACTTAACATCAATACCAATGATGCAACGAATTTTTGTTTGATTACATCAAGTACCGGTGCCCTGTAAATCAAAGAGGTCCCGAAATCAAGATGTATGATATTTGCAAGCCAATTGAACATTTTAGTTGTAATTGGTTCATTCACACCCCAATATGATTCCAGAATGGCTATTTTTTCAGGTGAAACAACACCAAGGTTAGCGATGTATGTTTTTACAGGATTTATAGGAGACATGTCAATTAATATAAAACTTAATAATATTACAAAAATAAGTAAAATTATAAATCTGACGATTTTTTTACCTAAAAATTTTAAGAGTTTTTCGTTTTTTAACATAAATACACTCCTATGTTAATAAAAAAGGGAAAAAGAGAGAGTTGAATTAATTCATCCAACTCTTAATTTTTTTTTTAACTTGTTTCGTTAAGTGAGGATACACGGGTCCAATCGTAAATGTTTCCGAATGCGTCTCCTCCGTGAGGTTGTAATTTGAAGGTGTCTTCGGAAATGTCTAAGCTGTCATCTACGAAGTAGGTGTATCTGATTTCACTAACCCATAACCATGCTGCGTCACCTTTAGGTGAGATACCTGTGGTTCCGTCCCAGGAAACATCAGACCATTCAGCATAAGATGCTTCACGAGGTTCGGACATTGCTTTGTCGATGTGTGCATCTACAGCGCTGTTGTTTACAAGTGCAGGGTTGTTGTATCCGACACCTGCTTGGTCACTGTAGTATTCTCCCCACATGGTGATTGGGTCAGTTGAACCGAATCCCCATACGATTGGGTCAGTAAATTTAATAGTGTCCATTTCGTCCCAATTGGAACCGGTAGCATTTACTTCAATTCCGATTTCTTTTGCTTGTTCGGCAACAGCTACAGCAATAGCTTGTCTTTCGCTTG
This sequence comes from uncultured Methanobrevibacter sp., assembly GCA_946541845.1. GTDB lineage: Archaea > Methanobacteriota > Methanobacteria > Methanobacteriales > Methanobacteriaceae > Methanocatella. Next base: position 12,535 of record CAMNJW010000019.1, on the reverse strand, counting down.
CATCAGATGGGTAGTATAAATTGATTGAAGCTTTTACGCCGTCTTTTTCTACGATTCCGTCACCGTCGGTGTCTTCCCATCCGCCTTTTTTCAAGATGTCTTTAGCTTTGTCTATGTCACCATCTTTAATTGCAGCTTCTTTGTTGTACCATGGTAATAAGTGAGAAATACCGTCGTAGTTAGGTACTCCGACACCGTTTAATGCTCCTTTAGAGATGTTTTCCCTACTGATTCCGTAATTCAATGCTTCTCTGATGGATTTGTCTGCAGTGATATTGTTACCTAATGCAACACCGTCTTCATTTGTTTCGCCGGTATTGTTTTGTACAGGTAAGGAAATGCCTCTTACGTCCAAGGATTCAGATAAGAATGCGTGGTATCCGTCGATTGTTTCATTAGCATATGCTAATGGCACTGCTGCTATGTCCAGTTCATGGTTTTTAGCGGAATTGAATGAAGCTTCGTTTTGTTGGAAGAGAATGGTCAATTTGTCAAATTCAGGTTGTTTTCCGTAGTAATCAGGGTTTTTCTCTAAGATTACTTGTTGACCTTTGTCCCATTGTACAAATTTGAATGGTCCGGATCCTACAGGGTTAGTTCCATAGGTCTCGTTGTTGTAAGAGTCGGATGGCACAATACCTACATATAACAATTTGTCTGAAAATGTTGAATCAGGTTTGTTTAATGTGAATTTAACGGTATTTTTATCAACTGCTGTTGCATTGTCCATTGTGCTTAAATCTACAGCTTCGCCAGTAGTTTTAGCTTGGTTGTATGAGAATGCTACATCTTCAGCATCTAAAGTTGTGTTGTCAGTGAATTTGACGCCGTCTCTGATGTTTACGGTGTATTCTGTAAAGTCATCATTTGCTTTCCAACTTGTAGCCAAGTCATTTTGATAAGTCATGTTTCTGTTCATTTTCATCAATGTAGATTGGATTAAAGGTTCTCCACGGTCACCCCAACCGTACATTGGGTCAAAACCTGCTTCCGGTTCACCGCCGTGACTGAAAGCAGCTACTACTAACTCATTATCCGCTCTTGCTGGTGTTCCGCTTCCGCTCATGAAGAGTGCTCCACCAATAACAGCGATTAAAAGTACAGCAATTATTCCTATAATGTATTTTTGGTCCATAAATAGTTCTCCAATTTTAAATCTGTAATTGTCATATTTTCATTATAAAAAGTAATATTCAAAATAATAACAATCAATTATTTTTTATTATTTTATAAGTATTTAAATTTACCTAAAAAAAGTATTACTAAATTGCTTTATTTTCTAAAAAAAGTATTAATTATTACTTTTTTTAATTTTATTTATATATGGTGTATTAAAAAAAGTAAAAAGAGGGTAATTGTTAAACAATTACCTTTTTTTTTATTTAACGGGTTTCCAATCACATACATTACCCCAAACATCCCCACCGTGAGGATATATTGTGTGAGTGTCTTCGGAAAAGTCAACATCATCACTTACAAAGAACACATAATCGATTGAACCTACCCAAATCCAAGGCACATCATCTTCGGCTAATTTAGGTACCTGTGACCAGGAGTCATATGATGATTCCAAATCTTCTGACATGGCTTTATTAATCATGTCATCAACGGCACTATTGTTATAAGACCCAGGGTTGTTAAAAGCTACATGAGCCATTTCTGAATCATACATGCAATATATAGAATAAGGGTCAGTTGAACCATATGCCCATATCATAGGATCTGTATTTATGCTGGCCATCATTTGGTCTGTAGATTTTCCTGAAGGAGTAATGTTTATTCCCATCTCTTTTGCTTGTTCTGAAATTTGAAGAGCCATTGCTTCTGAAGGTAAATTACCTGCTCTATAGCTCATGATAAATGATGCGGTTTTACCATCTTTTTCTAAAATTCCATCATTATCGATGTCTTTCCAGCCGCCATCAGCTAAAATTTCTTTTGCCTTATCAAGATCTCCATTTTCAATAGTTTCATCTTGAGCCCAAGGCAATTCGGCACCTATTCCTGATACAGAAAGGTTTCCTAACCCATTAAATGCATTGTCAAGTATTTCTTGACGGTTTATTCCCACTGATAAAGCTTGTCTTATTGCAATATCGGAAGTTACATTATTTCCAATTGGTGAACCCATTTCAGATGTTTCTCCAGTTTCTGGAGTTACTGGCAAATAAAATCCTCTCATGTCAACTGAAGGATAGATTACAGTATGCATACCTTCAATTGTTTCATTTGCATATTGTGGGTCAATTTCAATCACATCAGCTTCACCAGCCTTTCCAGCACGAAATGCAGCATCTGAATCCATAAATAAATCAGTGATTTTTTCGTAATGAGGCATATCTCCATAATAGTTTTCATTCACTTCAAAAATTGCTTGTTGACCTTTATCCCATTGAACAAGTTTGTAGGGTCCTGATCCTATAGGGTTGGTTCCATATGTTTCATTGTTATAGGAATCTGCCGGAACAATACCTATTTGTGCCAATTTATGAACAAAAGTTGAATCAGGTTTTTCTAAAGTAAACTGCACATGAGTATCGTCAGTTGCTTTTACTTCTTTCATTGAAGATAAATCTATAACTGCATTTTCCTTCGCTTTATTGTATGTGAATTCAATGTCTTTTGCAGTTAAAGTGGTGTTGTCTGTAAATTTTACATCATCACGTAAGGTAACATCAACTGTTTTTAAATCATCGCTGACTTTATAATCACTTGCTAGGTCATTTATTAATTTTCCTTCTGTATCTTTTTTCAGTATTCTGCTTTGAATTAATGGTTCCGCTCCATTTTCAGTAGCCCATCCAGTTAAAGGATCAAATCCTGCTTCTGGTTCGCCACCATGTGTTGGAGATGCGGCAATGGTCAATTCAGACCCTGGCTCTACAGTATTTGAATCTCCACCTAAGAAATCAAAGATTCCTGCACTGGCAGAACCCATAACTAAGAATATTGCTATGATCACTGCTAACATGAACATTATTTTTTTATTCATTATTTCACCTTTTCAATATCTAAAAATAAATTAAAGTTATTTATTTTCGAAAATATTTATGAAAATTTTTTTTATTTAAATATAATTGAACTGAAAAGGCGAAAAATTGGATATAAAGACAATAGTATTACTTTTTTTATTCAAAAGGATAATTTTCATTCTAAAAAGATAATTCAATATTTTCTGTATTCTGAGGGTGAACAACCGACATGTTTCTTAAATGACTTTGTAAAATTTGATGAACTTTTATAACCTATCATCTCGGATATTTCACTGATGTTATATGTTCCTTCATTAAGTAACTTACAAGCATAATCGAGTTTATACTCTTTTTGCCATTGGAAAATAGGTTTTCCATAAATCTTTTTGAATGAATTCTTTAATGTTGTTGGACTTATTGAGTATTTATTTGCTAATTGGTCTATTGTAACATGTTTGGTTAAATCTGTTGTCAAGTCATTTTTCACTTGTTCGATTATTTTTGCATGATTTATTGATATTTCCCGATTTTTAATTTTTGGAAACTCACTCACGCTAAAAAATAAAAGCAATTCCAATATTTTTAATTTAAAGTAGGTTTCTTTAATATTGTTATCTACATTGTATATTTCGCTTATGATATGGTCAATCTGTTCATTGCTTTTGATTAGTAGATATCCGTTTTCATCATTTAATTTATTATAAAAGTCAATTAAATTAAAATTAGGGATATATTTTGATATCTGTTTGTTGGCCATATCCGCATCAATTAAAATTTGCAAACCGCTGTAATAACCTAAAGGAAATTCTGATTTTGATTTTTTTAGATTGAAAACACTAATGCATAAGTCCCCTTTTCTAAAATAAGTTATTTTATTGTTGGTTTCATAGAGGTATCTGCCATTGTTGCAGTGATTAATTTCAAGTAGTCTTTTGTTGTAATGCTTTTTGACATCTTCTTCATGGGGTTGATAATCTTTAATGTCAACGAATGATAAAAGTATGCCTTTAAAAATAAAATATGTATTAATAGTGCTGTCATTTAAAATAAAATCATGAGAATATTTGAATTTATTAATAGACGCATACTTATCAAACAATTCAATTACTTCACTTTCCATATTATCGGATTATTTTAAAATTATTTCATAGCACCATTAATATCCTTTAAGTATATTTTATCGTCACAAATTGTTTCTACCAAATCCATATCGTGACTTACGAGGAGGAATCCCATTTTTCTTTCCTTAACTATTTTCAATACGGATTCCAGAATTTGCACTTGTGTGATTGCATCAAGCATTGTTGTCATTTCATCTGCAATCAAAAATTTGGTATTTGGATTTAATGATCTGAGTACAGAAAATCTTTGAAGTTCTCCACCGGACAACTCCTGTGGGAATCTTGTCAGCCATGATTTTTGAATACCGAATTCCTTTAAAGCTTCATCTGTTACATCCCAGGACTCAGCTAAAACCTTTTCCATTTTCCATTTCGGATTCATCACTTTTTCTGGATGTTGATAAATTAATTGGACTGGCTTAAATCCTTTAGTAGGTAGGGGTTGGCCATCAAAAGTCACGCTGCCTTCAAATTTTGTGACATATCCGGATAATATTTTGCACAATGTTGATTTTCCACTACCACTATCGCCAATCAAACCGATAATCTTATTGTTATCCAGTTCGAGATTGACATCTTTTAATAGGTATTTTTTAGCAGAGGGGTATTTGAATGAAATGTTTGTTGCTTTAAGTTCCATCTTATGCACCTTCCTCATATTTGAAGCATCTGACTTTTTTATTTCCGAGGTCAAGTAATTCAGGCCTTTCATCTTTGCATCTGTCGAATCTCATTTCGCATCTGTCGTAGTATGGGCATCCGTTTGGTATTTCTCCGTGTAGTGGTTGGTGTCCTTTTGTTAGGTTGAATCCGTTTGCTGGCAGTGCTTTGTATAGTGCTTTTGTGTATGGGTGGAGTAGGTTTTCTCCATCTCCTGTGAAGTCTTCTTTTAGTGCGATTTCGATTACGTATCCTGAGTAGAATATTCCTATTCTGTCAGCCACTTCCAGTGCTGCATGGATGTCGTGTGTAATTAAGAGAACTCCAATTCCATCTTCTTTCATGTGTTTGAAGTGGTTTAGTGTTTCTTGGACTGTTTTTTCATCCAGTCCTGGTGTTGGTTCATCAGCAACGACTAGTTTAGGATTGGATAGTAGTGCGGTTGATACGAGTACTCTTCTTGCCATTCCTCCGGATAGTTGGAATGGGTACATTTCATCTACTTCTGGTCCTAGGTTGTAGTGTTCGAAGATTTCTCTTTGTTTTGCTTTTTTGGCTTTTCTCTCTTCGTCACTGTCAGTATGTCCAATTGCCTGGTCTGAGATTTTCATTAATGGGTCTAGGAAATTGACTGATTGTGGTACGAGTACTATGTCTTTTCCTCTGATTTCCTCTTTATCCTCTTGTGATAATTCTTTTCCTTTGTAGCTTATTTTTCCGTTGAGGTTTGCGTTTTCTGGCAGGATTCCGAATATCGCATGTGCGAGCAGACTTTTTCCTGACCCGCTTGATCCCAACACTGCTAATATTTCTCCTTCGGATATGTCAAGTGTTAAATCGGTGATGACTTTTAAATCTCTTTGATTTAAACCTTGTGTGTACTGTATAAATGAAATTGAGACATTTTCAACATCTAATAATTTCTCCATTAAATCACCTTTTTGCCATATGATAATAAATTTTATATATTAATTTGTACTTTATAAATATTAAAGTTATTCAAAATTTATTAAAAAGTATTACTTTTAAATTAAATTTGTTAATAATAGTAATACTTTTATGGATGTGTAATCATGAAACTTATTATTAAAGAGTTGGCTAATGATGCAAATGAAATTAAAAAAGTTCAGGAATTTTTATTTAAACAGATTAAAATTGCATTTGGATATGGTTATGTTCCTGAATGGCATCAGGACATTATAAAAATTGATGAATATTACATTAATCCTAATAGAAATAATTTTTTTGTGGCATATGATGAAAAAACAAGTGATATTATTGCAACTATTGGTATTAGATCTTATGATAAAGATTTTCCAGAGTTTAGGCATTTGTATTCAAAGGATAAGACCTCAAGCATTTGGAGACTCTTTGTTGATTCAAGATACAGGCGTTGTGGGGTTGCTTCAAAAATGTTCAACATAGCTGAAAATTTTGCTTTTGAATCTAATTATGATGAAATTTATTTGCATACTCATAAAAATTTAGATGGCGCTTTGGAATTTTGGACAAAGATGGGTTTTATTGTAGCTCTTGATTCTAATGATGAATTGGAGACTGTTCATATGGATAAACAGATTCAGGGATTGGAGATTGATTCTCAATCATCTGTTTTTCAATATGCTATAAAATTATAATTTTTTAATATATTTTTGTGTGTGGGGGCATGCATAGATGCATTTTCCACATACGGTATCTGGTTTTCCTAGATTTTCTTCAGAAACTTTCAATGCATATTTTTCACATTTTTTATCGTCATAAAAATCGTTTCGTTTAAGTTTGTAGTTCCATTCTTTTCCACTTATAGCTCCTCCGAGGCAGGCTTCCTTGCATTCCATGCATTTTCCACATTTTGACTTTAGTATGGGTGTTCCTAAATCTAGTGGTGCATCCGTTAGAACTGAAGATAACCTTAATGCTGATCCATAGTTTTTTGTTGTAAATAGTGCGGATTTTCCAATCCATCCGAGTCCAGCGCGTGTTGCTATGGTTTTATGTGGAAGTTCAAATGAGTTAAATTCTCCAAAATCAGTTCCCAGTCTTTTTTTTGTTTGTGCATATGCATTGTATCCATTTTCTATCAAATATTCTTCACATTTCATTCCCAGTTCATCCAGTCTTGAATTTAGACTAACTAATTCATCAACATACTCTCTTGTAGGTGCATTTTTCATGTTTTTTATGATTTCTTTGGGGTAGGTGATATAGAACACGACTCCTTTATCCAATTCCTTTTGGGGTGTAAAGTTAGTTATGTCTGCGAATCCCACTTCGCTTGCACCTTCTCTAAGCAGGTAATTTTTTAGGTTAATGGATAATGACATAGCCGAATATTTAAATTTAATTTTATTTAAATATAGTTTTTGTATTACTTTTTATGTAATAATACTTTTGAATTTTTTTCAGTTTAGAGTAATACTTTTTTTATTTTCTGTTCCATTCGGTATTATTTTTTTGAATATCTGTCAAATTTTAGTATTATTTTGTGAAAAATAGTTTACATTGAACATTTTAAAAGTGTAATAAATAGTTTTTTATATTTTTCCAATTAAACTTTATATGTTATTAAAATAACTTAATTCAGTATTACTTAATAGGCACTTTTCTATGAAAAAGTAATACTTATTATTTTAATATTTATTTTGTTTTAATATGGTGAAATTATGGATAAAAAGATAATAATTGGTGGAATTGTAGTTCTAGTTGTTATTATTGCTGCCGCTTTTGCGTTAATGGGAGGATCACATGATGACGACCCTACCCATTTGACTGTAGCTGCGCACAGTAATATCGCTGAACCGGAAGCAGGTTTCAATCCACTTACCGGTTGGGGTTGTGGACACCAGAACTATAATCCGTTAGTACAAAGCTGTTTATTTAAAACAGATGAAAAAGGTGACATAGTTCCAGATCTCGCTACTGATTATTCTATTAGTAGTGATGGAAAAACATGGACTGTAAACGTTAGAGATGATGTAAAATTCTCAGATAATTCTACTTTCAATGCAGAAGATGTAGCATTTACATTTAACACTGCAAAAGAAACTGAATCTGATTTAGATTTAACAAATCTTGAAAATGCAACAGCTGTAAACGATACCTGTGTTGAATTTAAATTAGTGGAACCTAGATCAACATTTATCTTTGATTTAAGATACTTAGGTATTGTACCTTCTGATTCTTATGATAATTCTACATATGGAGAAAACCCAATAGGTACTGGACCATATGTATTGGACCACTGGGATAAAGGCCAACAAGCAATCTTCACATTAAATGATAATTACTATGGTGACAAACCATACTTTACTCAAATTACATTATTATTCCCTGAAGAAGCTACTTGGTTAGAGTTAGCTAAATCTGGTGATGTGGATGTTGTTCCAGTTGCAACTTCTTCATTAAATCAATCTGTAGATGGATATCAATTCGTTGAAAAATCAGCAGGAAGAGCACAAGGTGTATCCTTACCTTACCTCAATGATACTGGTGATTCATTCAATGGTACTTATAAAATCGGTAACAACGTAACTGCTGATAAAGCTATTAGGGAAGCTTTAAATGTTGGTGTTGACCGTCAAGCAATGTGTGATGACATATTCTCCGGTCACGCTTCTCCTGAATTTACAAGTGTAGATACAAGAGACTTCGCAAACCCTGATGGAAAAGTTCAAGATGCTGATGTTGACAAAGCAAAAGAAATCTTAAAAGAAGGCGGATGGAAAGACACTGATGGTGATGGAATCGTAGAAAAAGATGGTGTAAAAGCATCATTTGATTTATACTATCCACCAGATTACCTTGATAGACAATCTTTATCAACTGTATTCGCTGAACAAGCAAAAGACATCGGAATTGAAGTTAACTTAGTTGGTGCTGACTGGGATACTATTTACCAAAACATGTACTGCTCAGCTGCATTGATGCAACAAACTTCTCCAGACCCATATAAATCTATCTATCAACAATATCACAGTAAAGAAGCAGATGGTTTCTATATGAATCCTAACTTGTATAACAATACTGATTCCGATAAATTAATGGATGAAGCAATGCATTCACGTGATTTAGATCAAGCTAACACATTATGGTCTCAATCTGCTTTAGTAAATGGTGGAGGTTGGAGTCCAGCTGGAGATGCTCCATTCGTATGGCTTGTAAACTATGACTACAACTACTTCATTAAAGATGGAATTGATATTGGAGACCAACCTGATGGTTTAGGAAATGATGTTTTAATTAATGTGGTTGATTGGAATAGAACCAATTCCACCGCTTAATTAATAACACTTTTTCCTTTTTTTATTTTTTTAAAACATGAATGGGGGTTTATTTTTGAATAGAAATCAATTGTTAAAATTTTTTGGTTATAAGTTAATACGTTTTATAATATTGATGATTGCGGTTGCAATTTTTAGTTTTGTATTATTAGATTTATCCCCTATTGACCCAGTTAATGCTTATTTAAAACAAGCTGTTGTGTCTGAAGCACAAAGAGCAATGCTTCAAGAGTACTTTGGTACTAATGTTCCATTGCCTACTAAAATTTTCCATTGGTTATTGGATTTATTGCATTTTGATTTAGGGACTTCTTTAATATATCGTGCACCAGTAATTGATATCATCATTGAAAAGGCTTCTGCATCTATAGTATTGATGGCTATTTCATGGATTTTGAGTGGAATAATTGGTTTTGCAATGGGTGTTGTAGCTGGTAAAAACAAAGGGTCATGGATTGATAAAGCAGTAAAAGTTTATTGTTATGCAATTCAATCAGCACCTTCTTTTTGGGTAGGTATGCTTGTATTAATGATTTTCGCTGTTTATTTAGGTTGGTTCCCTATAGGTTTCGGGGTTCCGATTGGTGTAAGAAGTACTGATGCTACATTTTTAGAATGGGCATCAAGGTTAGTTCTACCTGCACTTACATTGAGTCTTGTAGGCTTAGCACCTATTGCAATGTATACTCGTAATGAGTTGATTCAAGTTTTATCTTCTGATTATGTATTGTTTGCAAAATCCCGTGGAGAAAAAGGTTGGGATTTAATTAAAAATCATGGAATAAGAAATATATTGTTACCTGCTGTCACATTACAATTTTTATCATTCAGTGAATTGTTTGGTGGGGCAGTACTTGTGGAGCAAGTATTTTCATATCCCGGTGTTGGGCAAACTGCCGTAGCTGCGGGGCTTAGCAGTGATGTTCCATTGTTTTTAGGTATTGTGATTTTTAGTGCAATATTCGTGTTTGTTGGTAACTTGCTTGCGGATTTATCTTACTATTTAATTGATCCAAGAATCAAGGAGAGTGAATTTAATGATTAAGAAAAAAACTGATGATAAAAAGCAGTGGTTTTTGTACCCTGCTAATCTCAGGACAAAAACTCTTGTCATTATTGCCCTTTCAGCGTTAATTATTGTATCCATATTTGTCTCTGGCTATTTTATAAGGGATATTCCGACAAGTTTTATCAGTGCTAATCAAATGCCTTCGTTCGCTCATCCGTTCGGTACTGATTGGATGGGAAGGGATATGTTTCAGCGTACTGTGGCAGGTCTTGGATTAAGTATTATGGTAGGTTTTATTGCATCCGTTGTTAGTACTTTTATTTCAATTATTTTGGGATTGTTCTCAAGTTTCAATAAATTTGCAGATGAATCCGTTGCTGGAATTATTGATTTGTTCGGTTCAATACCTCATATTCTTTTAATTATTCTTATTTCTATCATGTTTGGTGGTGGATTAATAGGTGTTGTAATGGGTGTTGGATTGACACATTGGACCCCACTTGCAAGAGTTTTAAGATCTGAAGTAAAAGAAATTAGAACAAAAGAATACATTCATTTAGCGGAAAATCTCGGTAAATCAAAGTTATGGATTGCTACAAAACATATTCTCCCATTGATTGTGTCTCAAATTATTGTAGGTGTAATTTTAATGTTCCCTCATGCAATTATGCATGAAGCAGCAATTACATTTTTAGGATTTGGTCTACCTCCACATGAACCAGCTATTGGAGTAATTTTATCAGAATCAATGCATTACCTGTCATCTGGATATTGGTGGCTGGCATTTTACCCAGGTCTGTCTTTATTAATAGTTGTTCTATTATTTGATTTCATTGGGGAAAATGTTGAGAAATTACTCAATCCTGAAACTGCACAGGAATAAACTTCAAATTTAGAGAAATAAATTTATTTCTCTTATTATTTTTTTTAAAAGTTATTGTGGTAAAATGGATATTGTAATAAGAAAAATTAATGATGATGTTGATGAAATAGATTTGGTTAAAGATTTCTTATTTGATCAAATTAAAAAGGAATATGATATTGGACCTACTCCAAAATTTCATTATGATATACTGGATTTGGAGAAGTATTATATAATTCCAAATGATAGTGCTTTTTTTATTGCTGTTGAAGGTAATAATATAGTTGCAACAGCGGCAATAAGGCCATATGATAAGGATTTTGAATTTTTTAGAGACATTTACTCAAAGGAAGATACAGCTAGTATTTGGAGGCTAATGGTTGATAAGGATTACAGACGGCATGGTCTTGCTCGTAATTTGGTTAAGGAAATGGAAGATTTTGCTGAAAATGTAGGATATGATAAAGTGTATTTGCACACTCATAGGTATCTTGAAGCGGGTTTGCCTTTCTGGAAGTCTGTTGGTTATGAAATCACTATCGAAGAAGATGACTATGATGAAACAACTCACATGGTCAAATATTTGGACTAAATAGTAGTATTATTTTATAAAAAAGTATTACTTTTTTTTATCTTTTCTATTTTTAATCATTTATAGATATATCTTTTTTTTAACTTGTTATTTTTTAAAATTATCATTATTTATTTGTAATATTATATTTTGATGTATTTGGATTTTTTTTCATTATTTTTAACGAATTATATAAGTTTTATCTAGTATTACTATTTTGTTAAAATTTAATATATAGCTTTGATGTATTTTTTAACTGTTGATTACTTCTTTATTTCACGTAAAAATTATTTGTATATGTTTAATTAACATTTAAGGATATATGCTTTGAGTAATATTTTGATAACATTTATATGATTATTACTATTAAGAATAGATTAGATTAATCAAATGTTGAATAATCTAGAATAATTAAAATTAAATGCATTAAAACTACTCTATCTTTCAAATATGTCATTAATTTTAATTATTCAATTTAATGCACATAACTATAAAATATTGTCAATCAATAATGCCAAATACCACGTAAATAACTATATGTGAAATATAGTTATTTACTCTCCTCTTTTCTTAAACTTTATTTTATACAATAATTAAATATTATAGTGATGAAGAGAACAGCACTTAAAATTGGATATATCGGAACAAATTTCCATGGGTTTCAAAGGCAGCCTGACTTGAGAACTGTTGAAGAGGAGCTTATTTATCACCTGCGCAAATTAGGTTACATTGACGATTTGAAAAAGTCCCGATTCAGAATAGCCGGAAGGACAGATGCAGGAGTTCACAGTTTGGGCAATGTCATAAGCTTTCAGTCTGAAAAGGAAGTTCGAGTAAATGAAATCAACAATTCCCTGCCGGATGATATTCAAATTCTTGCAAGCGCTCCTGTAAGATATGCCTTCAAGCCAAGATATGCTCAGATGAGACAATACAGGTATATGCTGTTTCAGGATTTGGATGTTGAGAAACTCCAAGAATGTGCTGAAGTGTTTAAGGGAATCCATAATTTCACTAATTTTACCAAAAGGTTCCAAAAGACAACCACAAGGACAATCGA
>CAMNJW010000018.1 GCA_946541845.1 uncultured Methanobrevibacter sp. | reverse complement strand
TCTCAAACCCATCAACACTGACTGTAGCAGTAGTAACCTCATTACCATCCGCATCTAAGACAACAACACTATCAAGATCAATACCAGTAGCATTCTCACCTTCAGCATTCAAAACAACATCACTATCATAAACAACAGTAACATTCTCAGCCATAATAGTGGAATTAGCCTTAGGAACTTCAAATGTGAATTCTTTAGAAAGTTCAGTATAATACTTGTCTTCCTTATGAATTGCTACAGCCTTGTAGTTGCCTGGAGTGAATCTACTTTCTGTGAAATTAATATCCCCGTAAATATTAGTTGAAGCAGTGATATTTTTAATAAAAACACCATTTTCATCATAAATGCTTACGGTAATATTTATTCCTGCTTCGCGAGCATCTGTATAAACAAGTTCTCCATCATCACTTACATCAGCAGAAGCCACAGGAGTTACAGTGGAAGTTCCGGTGTTCATTTTTCCATCATCACCCCAATAGGAAACGTCAGTGAAGTTGACATATGTCGGAATAGCTGAGTAAATTCCATTTAAAATGTTATCCCTACCTTTAAATTCAGTATGGATTGTTACATCAAACAGGTCTACTTCAGCATTTGCATTGAGGGAACTTGCACGAGCTTGGTTTTCCAATAATTCAGTGTTTGAAATGTCTAAAGATCCGCTATTATGATAAATAGCACTTCCTGTAGTTGCATTATTACCATTGAATTTGGAATCTTCAATTGACTGATTATTGGATGCGCCATAATAAATTGCTCCACCACCATTAGAACTGGTTCCGTTAGCTGTGTTGTCCAAGAAAGATGAACCAGTGACTAACTGATTATTTGCATCTTTATTATAATAGATAGCTCCTCCAGAACGTTTAGCTGAATTCTCATTGAAGTTACAATTGCTTACAGTACCATTAGGGCTTGCCCAATATACTGCACCACCATCATAAGTAACAGCTACATTTTTGGTGAAGTTTGAATCAGTGATTGACTGATTAACACTATTAGCATTTGCATAATAATAGACTGCACCACCATAACCTCTAGCGGTATTTTCACTGAATTCGCTTTTATCAATGCTGGCATTTGTAATTTTTCCATTTGCATAATAAACCGCTCCTCCATTAGAAGAAGTGGATCCATTAGCAGCATTGTTTGAAAAAGTTGAATCGGATATTAAATGATTGTTAGCAGCATTCACACAGATTGCACCACCAGAACCTTGAGCTGAATTCTCAGTGAATTCAGAATTCTTTACAGCACCATCAGGACTGCCCCAATAGATTGCACCACCATTGGAAGAAGTTGTTCCCTTAGCAGCATTATTGGTGAAATTTGAATTACTGATTGTCTGATTGGTATTTCCAGTACCATAATAACAGACTGCACCACCTTGTTTAGCGGCGACATTCTCATTGAATTCAGAATCATCAATACGGCCATTTTTTGATGAAGAGTAATAAACTGCTCCTCCACCATTATTAGAACCTGTTCCATTAGCCTCATTTTTACTGAATTTGGATTCTCTAATGGTCTGATTATTAGAACTGGTATAATAAACCGCTCCACCAGAAGTCTTAGCGGAATTTTCAATAAATTCAGAAAGTTCTATAATTCCATTATTGGATGAACCATAATAAACAGCCCCACCATATGATCCATCAGCTGTGTTATTACAGAAAGATGAATCGGTGATTTTCTGATTATTACTGGATGAGGAGTAATAGACTGCCCCTCCACTACCTGCAGAATTTTCAGTAAAGTTAGAATTATCTATAATTCCGTTGCTACTGGATTTGGTGTAAATTGCACCACCTGCAGAAATAACATGATTTTCAGTGAAGTTTGAGTCCTCAACCCTGAAATTATTGGTTGTGTCATAATAGACGGCACCACCAGAACTGGCGTTGTTGTTTGAAAAAGATGAATCCACAATTAACTGAGTTCCTGCACCTTTTAAATTGTAAATTGCTCCACCACTCTTTTTAGCGGAGTTTTCAGTGAAGTTCACATTCTCAATAGTGGAATCTGTTACAGTGTTATAATAGATTGCACCACCACTAGCAGCGGATGAAGCATTAGCCTCATTTTTAGAGAATAATGAATCTACAATTGACACGTTGGTACCTTTGGCGTAGGAGATTGCTCCACCCCTAAATGCAGAGTTCTCAGTGAAGTTCACATTTTCAATACGGGCATCATTAGTTGTATAATAATATATTGCTCCACCACCAGGTGTTGAAAGAGCAGTATTATCAAGACCAGTCATTGTAGCAGTATTATTAAAGAAATTTGAATCAGTTATTGACTGATTATTTGAATTTGAATAATAAACTGCACCACCAATATTAGCTGTATTGTCTGTGAAGTTGGAATTTATGATACTTCCATCACGACCTAGCCAGTATACTGCGCCCCCACCGTAACCATGGGAAGGAGCTACACCCTTACTACTAAGCCCTTGAGCTGTGTTATTAGAGAATAATGAACCTATGATGGTCTGATTTTTACTGTTCTTATCAACGAATACTGCACCACCAGAACCGCCAACAAAATTCTCAGTGAAGTTGGAATTCATTATACGGCCATTGATAGAATTACAATAATAGACCGCACCACCAGAAGCGGCACCGAATTGAGGGTCCACATTTTTACTGAACAGTGAATTGGCAATTACATGATTGTCGGCTCCATTGAAGTATATTGCTCCACCTGAATACTTTGCGGAGTTTTCAGTGAAGTTAGAGTTCTCAATACGTCCATTGTCACCAGACCAGTAAATTGCACCACCTTGTGAAGTCCTTTGAGGGTCTAAAGCCAATGCAAGATTATTTTCAAACCTTGAATTGGTAACAACACCATCATTGCCGGCCATATATACACCAGCACCAAACATTGCAGCGTTGTCACTGAATGTACAGTTATCAATAAGTGATCCAACACTTCCCCTAGCTAAATGCACACCTCCATAAACTACATTTCCGTTTATGTAAAACTCTTTTGTACAGTTAGCATTTATGAAATTGATGTTTTTCAATGTGACTTTTGAATTACTGAACAATATTGAGCTAAGATCATTTCCATTCAATGTATGTCCTTTACCGTCTATTGTAATCTCATTAGGAATTACAAGAGTGCTGTCATCCTCAGTGAGTATGTAGTCATAATCCAATTCTACAGTACCCCCAACGTCGGCAGCATCAATCAAACCTTGCAATTCTGAAAAAGGATGTTCATCAGCTTCTAGCACATCATCTGTGTCTGTTGATCTTAATACTTGATCTACATTGCTTTCATCATCGCATATGGATAATTCCATATTTTCACTTGTTAAATTGACATTATCATCATTTACCGCAGCAATAGCTTGAACGGAAAATAACATGATAACTATCAATATTGCAAATAAAATTTTCGTTTTGACATTATCCATAATTTTACCTCCTTAATATTCATCAAACGTCTGCCCAACGAAAATTATTTAAAATTCGACTATCTTATTTCGGCATTTCAAGAATGCCAAAAACTTACAACATGTTGTAATACGGATAGCACCATGTGTTTTAAAAAAATTATATAACATTTAAAATGTGTAATAACCTTTTACTACCCATCTTACATTATTATGTATAAATGGATAATAAATTAAATCTTTCGAATTATTGTTAATAAAATATATTAAAAAAAAATACAAAATTGGAAATAATAATAAATAATGTAACATATTTTGTTCAAAACTAAAGTATATATTAAAAGTCAATGAAAAAAACAGGAGTTAAATTAAATATAAAAAATTAGAATTTCACTTAAAATATAAAAAAAGAAAAAGGGAAGCAATCTTATTTGATTACTTTACTTTTGATGATTTCCACTCTTTTGAGAGGGTAGATTTTTTTAGCATTGTGGTAAATTTCAGATGCTAATTTACCATTTACGCAAACTTTTACTAAATCATCGAATGATTTGTCAGCTGCTGCTTCAACGAGTAAATCTTCAATGGTTTTTCTCATGTATCTTTGTTGGGAAGATTTAGCTCTTCTGATAGTTACAGCCAATACTTGAAGTTTTAATTTGCGGTCATCTTTGGTTTTTACTACTGCGGAAGCATCGATTCTGGAAGTTCCTCTTCTAATCATACTTCTTACATAATCGGTAGTTGTTTTGTGTCCGGTGAATTTGGTGTTTGCAACATCACCTGCAACATTATCGATTTCAAATCTGAGTTTGATGTATTGTTTTGAGAAGTCTCCGGTTAATTCTCTCATAGTAACTTCTACGCCTCTTCCAATGAGAAGTTCTGGATCTTTTGCTGGAGTTTCTCCAATTTCTTTATCTTCAAAGTTCACTGGTGTTTTAATAGTATACCAGGATTTTTCTTTCCATGTATCACGTACTCTACGTCTTGATTTTGCTTTTGCCATTATATCAACCGTTTAAAATTATATATTATATATAGTAATTTAGCGTTATCGCCATAAAATTTTATAAAATAGTCTCTAAATTAAATTTAACACATAAACTAAACTGTAAAAATGATTTTAAATAAGTATAGATTTACAATCGTTTATTCGACTATTGTGAGTTGTCCTCACGTTATTTAAAGAAAATATATTTAATAAAGTTTTATTTTTTAAAACCCGCCCATAAAGGTTGTTATTAGTTATTTTATTCATGATATATAAAGATTATTAAAATTTTGAAAATATATCGAAAATTTGGAGATTATGAAAAAATAAAATTTTTCCAAAAATATACAGCATGATAATAAAACTTAAAAATTGGGCTTTAAAATGAAAATTAAGCTCTAAAAGAGCTTAGTTAAAAATTGTCAAATAAGATCAGTTATTCATGAAATTATAATGATCAATATATCTTTGCAGGACCTCATCAATCGGACCTTCATCCATGACAAGCTTTATTCCTGCATCTTCAGCTTTGATTTTGGATTTGAATCCGTATTGAACTGCAATTAACACATCACAGTCATTGCAAGCCTTAATAACCTTGCCTCCCTGATGCTTTGAGTCCTGTGAAATTTCAACATCCCTTTTTTCTACAAAAGTCAATTCATCTCCATAGTCATAGACATATACGGTTTTTCCCTTTCCAAGGTGCAAATCCACATTTTCACCATCGGATGACACTACAGCCAAACGCATTCTAATCCCTTACCTTCTTAATTATTTTAGCAACATTCTGTCCAAATAGCCTTATGGTCTCTATTCCCTCTTCATCTTCAAGGGCAGTTCCTTCCGCACCGGCAATCACCATATTCCAATATGTGCTTCCTGCAACAATCATATTGTTTATTGCAAAAAACATCATCATCTCCTGAAGTGTTAATGTGACGCCACCACGCCTTGCAACAGCAATGGGTCCTCCAACCATCCAGTCAAGGAACTTGTCGCCACCTCTTGAGACCTTTCCAATCCTTTGAAGTGCAGCCATGATATCGCCCCTTGCGGTTCCGAAATACACAGGAGCTGCAGGAATAAATCCATCTGCATTACGTATTTTTTCGATGATTTCATCCAAACCATCAGGCAGGACGCAATTTCCTGTCTCAACACATTTAAGGCATGCTATGCATGATTGAACCTTCATCCCCTTTAGGGAAATGATTTCAGTTTCAACACCTTCCTTTTCAATTTCACGAGCACATTCTTCCAGAACAATTTTGGTGTTTGAGTTGACCCTAGGAGATGCATTTAATAGAATAACCTTGCTCATATAATCACACCTAAACTTCAGCACCATCCAATGCATGATGGCAGGCACAATCTGATGAATCATCAGTGTTTTTTATAAAATTGTAAATCAATTCAAGTAGCTCAGCTTCCTTTTTTGAAACCATTTCGAAAACCTCATCAATTGTCAGCTCGGTTTCGGATATTCCGGATGCATAATTTGACACAATGCATATTGAATTATAGCAGATTTCCCTTTCACGGGCCAATGTGACTTCAGGAAGTCCGGTCATTCCGACAAGGTCTCCTCCAAGCATCTTAAACATCCTGATTTCAGCAGGAGTTTCGAATCTAGGCCCTTCAGTGCATACATATGTTCCGCCCAGAATAACATCCCCGGATTTTGCCAAGACATCCCTTAAATGAGGACAATACGGTTCGGTCACATCTATATGAACCACTTTATCTTCAAAATAGGTTTTGGCCCTGTTCTGTGAGAAATCCAAAAAGTCATCAGGGATTACGAATGAACCCGGAGGCATTTCAAGGTTCATTGAGCCGACTGAGTTAGTGGCTATGATTTGGGTTACTCCAACATTCTTTAATGCGTCAATGTTGGCTCTGAAGTTAATTTTATGTGGTGGAATGGAGTGTCCTTGAGCATGACGTGGGATGAAAGCGACCTTTTTGGAAAATATGTCCAAAATGGATACTTCAACATCCCCATAATCAGTTTTAACTAGTTTTTTATTGCAGGAGTCCGCTTTTTCAGTGATTTCATATACTCCGCTGCCACCAATTATTCCAATCATCAAATCATCCTTTGCAAACTGATAGCGGTTTAACCTTTGCAACGAGCTTTGCAATACCGGTACTGTCAGATACTCTGACTACACTGTCAACATCCTTGTAAGCTCCAGGAGCCTCTTCCTCAATCACATGTTTGCTTGTAGCCTTGATTTTGATTCCTTTTGATTCAAGGTCTTTTGTAATGTCATCAGCCTCATATTGCTTTTTAGCCTTTGATCTTGACAATACTCTTCCTGCACCGTGAGCGGTTGAACCGAATGTCTCTTCCATTGCAACATCTGTTCCGCACAAAACGTATGATGCAGTTCCCATTGTTCCAGGAATCAATACAGGCTGGCCGACTGCCCTGTATTTTTCAGGAACTTCCTCTCTTCCAGGCCCAAATGCACGGGTTGCACCTTTTCTGTGAACCAATAGGTCTTCCTCACGATTGAAAACCTTATGGGTTTCCATTTTTGCGATATTGTGAGCAACATCATAAACGATATTCATTTCCATGTCCTTTGCGGATTTTCCTAAAACATCCTCGAATGTTTCACGAACCCAGTGAGTCATCATTTGTCTGTTTGCCCATGCGTAATTGGCTGCTGCAGCCATTGCCTGAATGTAGTTTTGTGCCTCTTTTGAATCAAGCGGAGCGCATGCCAATTGTCTGTCTGCAATTTGAATTTTGTAATTTTTATAAGCCTTATCCATTATTCTCAAATAGTCAGAGCAGATTTGGTGTCCGCATCCTCTGGAACCTGAATGAATCATGATTACAATCATGCCCTTTTCGAGGCCGAAGACTTCTGCAACTTCTTCATCATAGATTTCATCAACTATTTGAACTTCTAAGAAGTGATTTCCTGAACCAAGTGACCCCAATTGCGGAATTCCTCTTTTTTTAGCCTTATCGGACACTATGCTTGAATCAGCGTCAAGCATTCTGCCGTTTTCTTCCAAAACGTCCAGGTCTTCCTGCCATCCGTATCCGTTTTTGACCGCCCATTCAGCACCATAATCAAGCACATCATTGATTTCATCTTTTTCAAGCCTGATTTTACCTTTGCTTCCGACACCAGACGGAATGTTCTTGAATAGCTTTTCTGTAAGCTCATCCAAGTGCTCTTCGACATCTTCCAAAGTCAAGTTTGATTTGATTAACCTGACTCCGCAGTTGATATCGAATCCTACTCCACCCGGAGACACTATACCTGTCCTTAGGCTGAATGCAGCAACTCCTCCTATTGGAAAACCGTATCCGAAGTGGATATCCGGCAAACCAATGGAATACCTTTGAACACCAGGCAAACAGGCCACATTAACAATCTGTTCTATGGCTCCTTCTTCCAAATCATCAAAATATTCATCAGCAATGTAAAATCTTCCGGAAGCCCTCATCTTTTTATTGTAAGAGCCGGGAATTTCATAGACATTGTCCCTAACCTTTTTAATTTCATCTTTAATACTCATAAAAATCACTGAATTATTATGTTTTAATATTTATTTATAATGTTTAAATAAAGTTTTGGTGAATTTAGCGATTATTCCTCATGAACCATTCCATCAAATATGAACTCGAGACCCAAGTTTAATTTTAAAAGCATGGGATTTAATCCTGAATTAATTTTATTAACATCCTTCTTAAATCCATTACCAAAATCAGATTTAAAAGCTCTGACAAAGAATAATAATTGGAGGAGTGAATAACGGATCCCCATCCAATTCCATATATACACGTGAAACATAAGGAGCATGTTGAGATAACAATGCCTCCGTTTTGTTTAAAATGATTATTAATCCTCTATTTTCACTGATGAAATCGTGAACCTTATTGCAATCTTTAATAGGATATTTATTTTTGATAATTTCAAATTCCCTTTCAAACAAGTTATCATCATTATTTAATCTATCAAGAAACATTAATTCTTCTTTAAAGTCATACTCTATTAACCCACTTTCAATAATTTGGATGTCTTTTAAAATAGTTCATTTCGATGTCGCATAACATGTTTCCCAATAATATAAAATCATACCAATCAAACATTATTTCACCCTTAAAAATTGCTTTTAATATGAAATATTGTTCTCACGTGAGAATAATTACTTCAAAATGAAGCAAATAGCCTTAAAATTCTAATATAGACTATAATATTAAACTAATAGTTAAAAAAGATTTTGTTATTATGAAAAACAAAAAAATAAGAATAAATCAATAAGTTATTTCCTAAACAATGCTGATATACCCGCAACAAGCAGGAATATTGCACTCAATACATTGATGTAATCAGACCCTACAATTACAAACATTGTTGCGATGATGAATCCGACACCAGCAAGTTCAGTCTTCTTATTAACATAATAGCTTGATACAATACCCAAAAGAGATGCGATGATTGCTACAACGCCTAAAAAAGGAGTATGTGCTTGTCCAAAGCTTTCGATGAATATCAAGAATGAACCTGAAAATATCCCGATGACTGATCCTATGATACCAAGAATCATCTCGAAATTTCTTGATACAATCCTAGTTCTTTTCATGATAAGATGTATGTTTTCAATATTATATATAATTTATAAATCCACAATTGCCTGAAGCTCAACAGTTTCGCCTTGCTTAACGTCCATCTTATGGAACGTTATTGCCTTTATTTCGGTTTTTCTCTCATGCCTGTCCCAATCGATTCCTTCACCCTTGATTGTTGCTTTCAGGTGAAACTCATCGCCGATTTCAACATGAAACTCGGAAAATAACATGAATTCGACTTCATGGTAAAACAGAAGCTCCTCAAGATAATCATATAAAAGAGATACATTATCTTCTGAGGCCACTTCGAATGAAATCTCTTTTGCAGGAACAATATCATCAGTATCCGATATTATATTAAAAATAGCCAATCCTGCATTTTCAAATGCTTCATTCAAATCTTTTCCATATGCTCTAAATCCAATATCGGCAGTTGCTTCAAAATAATCAAACTTTTTCATGAATTTTCCTCAAAAATATTACTTTTCAAATGCTCTCTTACTCTTTTTTTATATATTGACTTTTGACAATTTAAAATATAGTGATTAACATGTTCGGAAATAATGACACCACAATACAAGTAGATTTAAGAAAAAGAAGTAGTATAAAAGACGAAATCATGTACAGTAACATAGACGTTCAATCTTGCATGGTAATGCTTGCAGTCGTAGCAGTATTACTTTTATCAGTGATTTCTGTTGTAGCAGCTCAAAATCCTTACATTATCTAAAGGATTTTATTTATTTTACAATACCAAACCCTTAGTTGCTCACATTAGATTACAAGCTTACCATGCAGAAATAATCTAATGATAACAGAAACTAATTTCCCGCACAGGAAAAGTTTAGATTTCATAATCTTCGGGGTTAAAACGCAATATAATTTCTCTTGAATTTCCTCTAACCCCTTTTCCTGTATATTTGGTATCGATTAACCTTACAAATTCTAGCTTGTCGAGAGTTCTATTGAATGAAGCATAGCTGGAACCTGTTTTTTCCTTATACATTTCAGCCAATTCACCAGCCTTACAAACGCCATCCCAATCGACAATCATCTTTAAAAGATTTTTTTCAGCGTCGTTTAGGGAATTCAATGTTTCAGAAACGTTGATTGACACCAGTGACTCGATAGCCTTGTCAAAGTGTTCCTGTGTGATTTCACGGCTTGCTGATGCTTCGGCAATGTTGCCGCAAGATTTTAAAAGATTGATTCCGACCCTCAAGTCACCGTTTTCTTCAGTGTACATTGCAATCTGTTCGAGAATGTCATCAGGCAAGACTCCAGGGAAAAATCCTGCCTTTACCCTGTCCCTTAAGATGTTTTCAATCTCTGAGTAGGTGTAAAGAGGGAAGTTGATTTCTTGAGGAATGAATACAGTATTCACGTTCTTGTCGAAGGCATACTTAAATTCCAAGTCGGAAAGAATAGCGAAAATTGCTGTCCTGACACCCGGATATTCCTCATATGCTCTTAGCATGTCATAAAATACTTTATTTGCATTTTTGGATTGGAATAAATAATTGACATCATCCAATGCTATAACTAGGGATTTGTTATTTTTTTGAAGATCTTGCATGATTTGGTCATAGATTCTGGAAAACGGCACTCCTGTTTCAGGAGGAAGATGTCCGAACATCTTTTTATATATCTGAGAAAATATTCCAAAACGGGTAGTGTGAAGCTGACAGTTGATGTAAACGCAAACTACTTTTTCTGTGTTTTTTTCAACCAGTTCAAATACTTTCCTGATAGCTGTTGTCTTTCCAGTTGCAGGTGAACCTAGTACAATTGCGTTTGACGGTTGGCCACCTCTCATTGCCGGCCTTATTGAAATTGCCATTGCTTCCATTTGTGTGTCCCTAAAGTTATAATTAGGAGGCACATAATCTGGATCAAAAGCATTGATGTCTTGAAAAAGACTTTCATCATACATTAAAATATCTTCGATTCCCATGTTATCATATTATATATTAACTATTATTATAATTATTCGTCTAACAGATTAATCATTTCAACTGACTCGTTTTCCCTAATCCAATTAGTGAATTTTTCAGCATACATCAATTTTTTCCTTTTGAATTCATCTGCTTTTGCAACTTTGACCGGCAGATTTGGTCTTGAATATTGAGTTACAGTATCTCCAAAGTCCATTCCGGCGAGAGTTATTTCGGATGCGCCCAATGCAACCGCAAGGAAAAGTGCCCTGTCACCATCTGTGAAACCGCCAAAGTTGTAAAGGTTTCCGACAGGCTGTGCCTGGGTTGTTCCAAGTACGCTTGTAAAGAATGGTGTTAATGAAGCGATTTTGTCAATATTATCTCCATGAGCATGGATAACTACGTTCGCTCCCCTTAGATTGGCTGCCAATATGTCATCAAGGTTGCCGTCCAGGTCTGTTGCGATAATGTCAGGTGAAATTCTTTCCTCGACCAATGCGGTTGTTGCACCATCTGCTGCAACCAATACATAATCCCTTAAGTCATATTCCTCTTTTAACATTTCAATATGATCTTTTAGGGACGGTCCTGCGCCGAAGACTATGAATTTATCTGAAAATCCTACAATCTGTGACAAGTCATCCAGTGTAAGGCATCCTTCGGTTGACAGTATCTCATCCAGCAGTTTTGCTGATTCCTCATCACCGCTTCTTGAAAATCCAAAATCATCGAGTATCTCTATGTAATATTTTTCCCAGAGTCCAAATTCCATATTTAAACCTCACTATACTAATCTTAGGATGTGATTAATTAAATAATTTATTATTTAGAGAGTCATTGAAAAATTGATTTAATGCTGTAAAATTGAAAATAACTAATAATAATGCTTTTTTAGCTTTAAAAGCTTAAATATAATTGAAATATAATTATTAAATACATCGATGTTGTTTGAAACAGGACGTTTGAAAATGCAATAATTCCCGACAAGGAATTGAAAAGAGATGTTGCAGTAATTCTTGGAGCAATGGTTTTGAAACACGTGAAAAGTAAAACAACACAAAATGAATTTATGGGAGCATAGACATGAAACAATATGTTGATGAAATAGAAGAAATAATGTACAGCAAATATGGAGAAACCCTCGAAAAGAGGGATGAAACAATTGAAGAGTTAACTGAAGAGTTAGCAACCATGAATAGGAAGCTTGACAACAAAAATCAAGAACTAAACACCAAAAACAAAGAACTGAATAAACTTAAAAAGGAAATCAATGAATTGTGCAAATTGGAAGATTTAAACTCTCCAAAAGCACGAAAAATACTAAATTCCATGATTTTAATGAAATAGATGTGATGATTGCATCTATTCATTTACAACATTTACATGTTCGCCTGTGATGCGGGCATACAGATTATTAATTTGCCTTAATGTGAATCCTACCAAAAATGCGGAGATTATTGTACCTATATTTACTGCACCAAATATGTTTGTATACCACAATCCGCACATTACAAGTGATATTATAACCATTAAAGCATCAAAACCAATTTTTATTGTTGAAAATCTCCAGTTTGTAACTATTGCAACTGACTCTACACATCCTTCACCAGGAAGAGGTGCGATATTTGCAGGCATGTACACAAATATTCCAAAAGCTGTTAGGAGTATGCTGATGGCCAGGAATAGGACGCACATCACTAGGGATGAGTCAAATGGAATGAATGACACCAGATATAATGCCAGATTTGTGAAATACCCGAACAGTACGCAGTTAATCAGCTGAAGCAATCTTCTTTTATGAAATCTTGATCTCAAAATCAAGAACTGTATCAGAATCAGTGCGGCATTGAAAATGAATGTGGTTATTCCAATGTCGATGTTGGTAATCAAAGCCAAAGAATAAGAAATAGAGCTTATGGGAGTTGTTCCGAGAGTTGATACGATTGAAAATGCCACACCCAATGACATTATAAACAAACCCGCAACAAATGAACAAATCCTCTTAATCATACTATTAAATATAACTAAATTATCCTATAAAAAATTTTTTACATCTTTTTCAGGTCAACTTCGCTACCTGTGATGTGCCAATGGATTTTGTGAATGTATTTTACGGTTGTTCCTATGAACAACGCTCCAAGGATTGTTCCGATTCCGACACTTCCAAACTGGCCCAAAAATCCATAGCTTAAAAGCAACGCAGTTGCCACTATTGTTATATCGATATATACCTTGATTCTAGGAAATGGCCTGTCGGTTACGATGGCTATTGCCTGTGTGACGCCTTCAACTGAAAGCGGAATAAGATTGGTTGGAACATAAAAGAAGAGTCCCAATGCGATGAATAATATTGACAATACACTCATCAAAAGAGCGACAGCGAAGTTATCTGCCGAAGGGATGAAACTCATCAGGGAAACTGAAAAGCTTGTGAATATTCCGAACAGTACCCCTACAAACACCTGCAGGAAATGCTTTTTCTTGAAATCTTCCCTCAACAATATCCATTCGATGAAAACCAGAAATGCATGAAACAGGAATGTTGCAATCCCTATTTCAATCAGCCAAATCAAATCTAGAGCATATGGAATTGAACTAACCGGTGCAGAGCCCAATCCTGATTTAATCGAAAATGCGACCCCTAATGTTATCAGATATAGTCCGAAAACATAATTGAAAACCCTTCTGAATGTCAGTTCCTCTCCACTAAATTGCATAGTATGATATTTATCACACTTACTATTTAAACAATATGTCAAATAAATTATATGATGTTAAACAATGTACTAAAATGTACTATAAAAAAGTTATGATAATTGAATAAAATTATACATTAAAAATATTTAATAAGTATGAAAATTAAAAAGTATAAATAGCTTGAAAGTAAGCTAATCTTTTATATATTGGAGGAATGTAATGAACGATATTTTATTAATGCTTCCAGGACCAACAACAGTGCACCCAAGAGTGCTCAACGCAATGTCTCAAGCTGTTGTTAACCACAGAGGAGCTAAATATGGAGAAATATTAACTGAAACTACTGAATTAATGAGTAAAGTTTTCCAAACCCAAAATAAATCTTATTTACTAACAGGATCCGGAACTGCAGCTATGGAAGCAGGTATCGCTAACACCGTAGCACCTGGAGAAAAAATGTTAAATGTAGTCGGCGGAAAATTCGGAGAACGTTTCATGAAAATAGCTCAAACCCACGGAATCGACACCCAAGAACTAGCAGTCGAATGGGGAACCGCAGTAACACCTGAAGCTATCAAAGAAGCTCTTGAAGCTGACGAAGACATCAAAGCAGTTAGTGTTATCCACAATGAAACTTCCACAGGTGTAGCAGCACCTATTGAAGAAATCGGTAAAGTAATGAAAAACTATGATGCATTATACATCGTGGACACCGTATCCTCCCTTGCAGGGGATGAAGTGAACGTGGACAAATTCGGAATAGACGTTTGTCTTACAGGATCCCAAAAATGTATTGCAGCACCACCTGGAATGGGCGCTATTACCTTAAGTGACGATGCATGGGCAGCAGTTGATAAAGTAGAAACCAATACATTCTATTTAGATATGAAAGCTGCAAGAAAAAGCGGAGACAAAAATCCTCCTGAAACTCCATACACCCCATCCGTTTCATTAACCTATGCAATGAATGAAGCATTGAAAATGATTATGGAAGAAGGACTTGACAACAGGGTTGCACGTCACCACAAAGCTGCTAAAGCTAGTGTTGCAGCAGTTAAAGCATTAGGATTAGAATTATTTGCTGATGAAGCAGTATCTTCCGCAACAGTAACTGCAGTAAAAATGCCAGAAGGAATTACTGACGCTGACTTTAGAGGAACAACCCGTGACAAATATGGTGTTGAATTAGCTGGTGGACAAGACCACTTGAAAGGAAACATCTTCAGAATCGGACACATGGGTAACATTTCCTACAAAGAATTAGTGCAAACCTTTGCAGCAATCGGAATGACCTTAAAAGGTTTAGGTGCAATTGAAGATGCTGGTGCTGGTGTAGCATCCATCGCAGAATCATACTTATGATTCTGTTCTTTCTCTTTTTTTATTTTAAAATTCAATTATAAGTTATAACCATCCAAAAACTTTTCGAATAATTAATTTTTTTACATATTTTAAGTTATAAGTTAAAAGTTACACTTGAAATGCACGTCTACAATTTGTGTATTAGAACTTATAAGTGAAAAGTTACACTTGAAATACATGTCTAAAATATATGATGTTAAGTTATAACTTAAAAGTTACACTTGAAACTTATGTCTCATTCATGCAAAAAGTATTACCCACCATTTGAAAAAATATTTTAAACATTAGCAACATATATTATATAGATATTAGGATGTGAGAACTATGTCTGAAAATATTAGAACAACTGTTGAAGAATTACGTAAGCTTATTAGTGTAGACAATGTCATTGGTACTCCAATCGAAACCGAAGATAAAATCTTGATTCCAGTAATGAGAATGGGAGTAGGATTTGGAGCCGGCGAAAACATGTTCGGTAAGGAAGGCAGCGATGCTGCTGGAGCAGGTGCCGGAGTAGAACCAATATCAATGGTAATGATTCCTAAAAAAGGAAACGATGCTGAAGGTGTTCGCGTACTTGACTTAAGTAAAGGAACCGAAACCAACAAGGCATTATCTGATTTAGGTTTAATAATAACCGATCTTGTTAAAAATTACCTCGGAGCTCAATCCAGTGAAGAGTACTATGATGAGTCCGAATACATTGAACCTGAATTCACAACCACCGATGACATAGAAGAATAGGACTATCCGCATGCTAAACATCCTATTGATGATTATTTTAATAATCATCTTTTTTATTATTGTTCTGCTTTACATAGGGATTAAAATAGCTTTCATTTATGACAAAAAAGGCAGCAATTTAGAGGGATGTTTAAAAATACTTATTTTAAAAAAAATCAAGGTCTACTCCATCGCCTTTCCGTCAACAGAAAAGGATGAAAAAGGCGAAAAAGAAGAAGAAAAAAAAGATGAAAAGACCAGCAGAGACCTAAAGAAAATATTGGAACTGGCCAGACCATGTCTTGAGGACATCAAACTTTTTTTAAAGTCATTCATGAAATGCATCAATGTCCATACACTCAAGAATCATCTGATTTTTGGTCTCGACTCCTATGCCGACACTGCAAAATACATAGGATACATATGGGGAATGCTCATAGTCGTGAACAATAGCCATAAAAATGCAAGGTTCAGCGCAGAGCCATCATTTAATGGAAGTGTTTTGGATGCGCATGGAATAAACGAAATCGAAATCAATCTTTTGAAAGTGATTCCGCCAGCATTAAAACTGATATCAAAAAAAGAAGTACGTGATCTAATAAGAGGTGTCAGGAATGGATGAGTTCATAAAGGATTTCATTGAGGAAGCCTTCGACATCGAAACAATAAATAAATATGAATTTCGAACAGTCTGCGGATTTACATTCGTGTTTGAAAGTGAAATCACAACCATGCATAATCATATTCCATCAGCATCAATCAGACCGGTTGCAATAATTTATGAAGAAAATGACCAATATTACCTGGCTCCCCTAGATGAACCTATAAAGATTAATAAAATTGTTAAGGAATTTGTTGAAAATATCCTATAGACACTATTTCGGCAGAGGAATATTTTCACTTTCGACAACAACCTCAACCACCAATGGCCCTTTCAGGTCCTTATCCAAAATCAGCTCAAGGTCTTCAAGGTTATCAGTGCGGATTGCATCGATGCCATAGCTTGCAGCCAATTTTACAAAGTCAGGATTGTCAAGTTTCACCTGATATGATTCCATATCATAGAAATCCTCCTGCCATTGCCTGATGATTCCAAACTCTGAATTATTCAGTATGAATACAATGACGTCAAGATTGTTTGATTTCAATGTGGCAAGTTCCTGAAGGTTCATCTGAAAGTCACCGTCGCCGTTAATGACAACTACCCTTTCACCTGTTGCAACGCTTGCGCCTATTGCAGCTGGAAGTCCATATCCCATTGGAGCCATTGCTCCTGAAAACAATAGCTGTCCCGGTCTTTTGGATTTTTTGAGAAGTGTTGTCCATGTGGTGTGTGATCCGGCATCCGATGCGATTATGTTGTCGGCGAACCTGTTTAGGATTCTCTTGATTGCTGATTGAGGTTTTAAGTCATCGTCCAAACCATCAAGCTCAATGTCATTGTTGATTTCTAAGATTTCATCCAGCCAGCCAACCTTTTTAAAGTTGATTTCAGCTAAAAAGTCTTCAACCTTTCCATGAATCGGATAATCGCCAACCAGAACATCCTTGTTGAGATTTACATGAATCAGATTATCTGGAATTTCCGGCAAAGTCCTTTCACTTGCCTTTATTCCCAGTGCAATTATGCAGTCCGCATTCTCAATTGCATACTTTGCACGTGGGGTTGAGCGGATTCCGACCAGACCCAAGTTGATGTCATCGAGTTCTGAAATGATACCCTTGCCGTGAAATGTTGTTGTTATAGGGATTTGATACATTTTGGCCAGCATTCCAATATTTTCCTTCTGTGAGATTGCTCCTGCTCCTAAAATAAGGAGAGGTTTTTTGGCCGAATCAATCAGCTCCTGAGCCCTACCTATGTTTGACATGTCATCCTCGCACAGATAGCAAAGGTCAAAGTCATCGAATTCCTCCTGAAGAAGAACATCCTTTGAGAGGTTGATGTGAATCGGTCCTTTCGGCATTGTCTTGAGCTCGTAGATTGCTGCCCTTAAGACATACATCGCTTCTGTTCCGTTCAGCGGATTGTATGATGCCCTGGTGATATGCTTGAACATTTCCACCTGAGGGGTTGACTGGAAGTG
Source organism: uncultured Methanobrevibacter sp. (assembly GCA_946541845.1). Classification (GTDB taxonomy): domain Archaea; phylum Methanobacteriota; class Methanobacteria; order Methanobacteriales; family Methanobacteriaceae; genus Methanocatella. The sequence continues at coordinate 6,497 of CAMNJW010000018.1, read as the reverse complement.
GTCGCTTCCGCGATACTTAAGTTCATTGTCACCTGTTAAAACCAGAATGGGGACGTTGTCCTTGAATGCAGTTGCAAGTGCCATTGTGAAGTTAAGTGCCCCCGGAGAAGCTGTTGCAATGCATACTCCAATCTTTCCGCTTGACCTGTAGTATCCGTCCGCTGCGTGTGCGGCTGCCTGCTCGTGTCTTGTAAGGATATGATTGATATTGGAGGTGGACAATGACTTGTAAAGAGGCATTATCTGCTCGCCAGGTATTCCGAAGACATTCTCGATTCCCTCTTCCTCAAGGATTTTGACAATATTATCCGCCACATTCACTCTTCCACTTCCTGATATGAGCCGTTATACTCCCCTGATCCATCAACAGGAAAAACGACTGCCTGTGCAATCCTGTCACCTGATTTAATCTTATATTCAAAATCACCGTGATTGTAAATCATGAACATGAGTGTTCCGTAAAATCCAGGGTCCCCCACTGCTGTCTGAACGGATATGAATGACCTCAATAGGGTTGACCTTGGAAGGTAAAGCATTGTATATCCCTTAGGTATCTTGATTTTCCTTTTTATGCTTGCAAGATATGCTGTATGCGGCTTTAATGTGTAGATGTCTCCTTCCATTTCCCTGATTTCCGGCAGGGTCTTTTCATTGTCAATCAGTGAGCCTGCACTTTCCTGAGCGTATATTTTATCAAGTTCCAAATCTATTCCTGATGGTTGCACCAAATCCTTGAAGTCCGGAAATAGCTTTACAAGTTCTTTTTCACCGAGCATAATTATCAAATCCTTTTAATAATCTATTTATATGCAATGGTTAATATATTTTAATTGGTGATAAAATGCCTGTAATTACAATAGCTGGAAATGACGGAATAACAATAGAAAAGAAAAGAGAAATGGTTAAAAAAGTGTCTGAAGTTGTAGCTGAAGCATACGACTTGCCAATCGAAGCCATAACCGTACTGGTCCAACCTTACGCTAAGGAAGACATCGGTGTAGCCGGCGGATTGCTAAGCGATAAAGAATAATTATTAAATCAATAGGGGAGACATGAAACTCCCCATTTTAAAGTTCAAACCAAAAAAGAACTTGCATTCAATTTCTTGAATACAGTTAAATATTGTCTTGCATGATATTTATAAATTTGTTTTCGAATAGGTGTCGTCGCCTGTTTTTTCAACCAGTCCCATCCCAATCAGCTCATCTATATTTTTTTGAATCTTATTTTCAAAGTTCTTTGACTGGTATCTGATCAATGCCCTTTTGATTTCATCAAATGCCGTGTCTTTTGAGATTACATCAAAAACGCTTTGCTGGAATGGTGTGAGGTTGAATATTACCTGATTTAAAACCGGCTTGTTTTCGTCTATATCTTCAAATGACCAGTTTTTATCCCTGGCTTCGACCTGAAACATCTCCTCAAGTTCAGGAATTTTATCCTTCAGCAGGTCAAGATGAGGACGGCGTGAAAGGCCATACCTGTGCTTTGAGAGTTCTGCAAGAAATCCTCTGTAAACCTCATTCAGGTCAATCCGGTCTGTGCTGAAAGTGCCCAATACATAGACGTTGTCATCGATTACGCTGACGACCTTGTATCTGCCGGTTTCATCGTCAAATTCAATATCTCCGAATCTGTTGACATCCCATTCATTGTCCAGGAGGAAATTTCTCACGAATTGGGCATCCTCCAGATTGTCATAATATCCGAATATGTAATCATCACCTGCAATCTGCTTTTTGATTACGAATGTGTCAAACACCCTTGTGATATTGAGGCCATACATGGATCCGTTCGGATTTCTTTTGAAATTCCGGGTGATTTTTTCAATGGTTTCGCTGTCCGGTTCATGGGCATATTTTCCAATCATATGAAGCTTTTCTTCAATTACGGCTAAAACCAGATAACAGTCATTGCTTTTAATCAGATTCGGGATTTCATCCAGATTCCAGTCATGCTCAATCAGCAGATCCCTTACAAAAATAGCATCATCATAGCCCGTGACCTTTGCATAAATCCTTGATGACTTGACAATATTGAAGGAATTTTTGTTTTCTCGAAGATACTTCCTATCCATAATATAATTATGTTTTAAAACAATAAAAAAATTTGGCGGAAAAAAAAGAATGGGGATTGTGAACCAATCCCCCACAAGTTTTTCATATATATGACTAAACCGTGTTTGCCTTTAGTCATTCCTTGCACTATCACTGTTATTTAAGGCCTAACAACAATAGTGTTTGTTATTTCAACAGCACTGAACTTGTAGTTTCCATTGAAACTTGCTGAAATGGAGTATGTTCCCGGAAGCAAGTTGATTGGTAATGTTGCAATACCTTCGTCATTAGTCTGGCGGTTGTAGGTAGCACCATTGATTGTGAATCTGACATAATTGTTTACAATGGCATTTCCGCTAGGGTCTGTCAAGGTTACTGCATAATCTCCACTATCTCCGTAATCCATTTCAACATCTTCGCCAGTCAATACGGCAGCAGGATTTTTTACTGTAATGGTGGAACTGACAAATGATGAATCATAAGCCTCATTTCCTTCGAATGTGGCATTGATTTCATAAGTTCCGACAGCTAAGTTGATAGGCAGACTAACCTCACCATTGGTGTTGGTTCTCATTGTATAATATTTGCCTTTGATTCCCACTTTAACGACACTGTTGACAATAGGGCTTCCGCTTGCGTTAGTCAATGTGACAGTCCATGCGGAACCGTCCTTATAGCACATCTCAAGGTCGTTTGCCAGAAGATTGGTGACTGTTGGCTTATTGACATATACATTGGAAGCTATGAAAGCTGAACTGTACCTATTATTGCCTTCAAAAGTAGCATTTACTTCATAAACTCCTACAAGAAGGTTAATTGTCAATTTAACAGTACCGTTGGCGTCAGTCTTTATGTTATATGTTTTACCGTTGATGCCTACTTTAACAATTGTATTTACAATAGGATTGCCTGTAGGGTCGGTCAATGTTGCAGCCCATGCTGAGCCGTCCTTATAGCACATGTAAAGATCATCAGCAGAAAGGATTGCTGCAGGATTGAGGACAGTTATGGTAGAGCTGACAAAAGAATCATCATGGCTTTCATCACCCTCGAAACTTGCGTTGACCTCATATGTTCCGGCGGCCAAATTAATAGGCAAGCTGGCAACACCATCGGCATTTGTCCTTAGGTAATAAAACGCACCCTTAATACCGACTTTTACGATAGCATTACTCATGGCTTCCCCATAATAGTCAGTCAGGGTAACTGTCCAGGTGGAACCGTCCCTGTAGTGCATTTCAAGGTCTTCAGCAAAGAGGGTTGTTTTGGAAACCGGGTCCTCTTCATCGCCGACAAAGGTCATGTTTGAGCTTAAGCTAAGGAAATTGCCGTCTCTACCATTGTAGTAATAGGTTACAGTAACGACATAATCACCTGGAGCCAATTCGTCATCATCAATCCAAACAGCACATGCCATTTCCCCATCATCATCCTCTAATTGGAAATTGTATATTTTTTCATTGCCTTCTTCATCCACGAGACTTACGTCAATTATGACATCATCCTGTGATGGATCCAAAACAGTACCGCTCTCATTGAAGAATTGGGCATGTATTACAGCAATCCAGTCTTCCTCATCACAGAAGCGATGTTCATCATAGTCAAACAATTCAATGCTTGCCCCATCGGATTCAACATATTTCCTTTCAACTAATTGTATTTCACCGGTTTTTGAAAATCTTGCGGTAGACTGTTGTGGCATAGTACTATTAGAACCATCATTAATAATTTCCTGGAACTCTGCTGTTAAATTGTAAGTGCCCTGCTCAAATGTCCTATTCAATTTAGAGTCAAGTACATAATATCTGTTTAAAATACCCTCTTCACCATAGAACTGATTGTCAATTTGCTCTTTTTCAGTTAAAACATCAAGTTGATCTACATAACCTCTGAATAATACGTCTCCATTCTCATCACTAATTGTGAGAATACCATTGGTGCCGTCAGGAACCACCAAATAAACTACAGTGGAAATCATGAAATCATTGGTTCCGATAATGGCCTTATCAGGAATTTCAAGTGGATTTTCAAATGTATAATCGTAATCAAGAATTAAATTATTATCTCCGTCATAAATTTTAAATGTATAATTGCCTACATCAACAAACTCGAAATAGGATAAATCAAATTCTGCATACTTTCCATCTTCAGAAATATAATAATTCATTGTCTTGTCATTAGCTTCAATTTTTATAGTTTGATCCGCAGTGCCTTCAGGACAATAAACCATCAATTTACCATTTTTATCAAGAAGTGATGTGGATTCTACTTTGACTCTGAATTTGGTATTGTCGACAACAATTACATAATCGGAGTCATACAAGTATCTAGTTTTCCAGTAGAAAGCATAATGGCCGTCCTCATCGCCAATATACTTAAGATATAGGACTTTATCATCAACAATGCCCATCTTATATGTATCTTCAGGCCATTCATCATCAGGGTTAAAATAAAGGAACTCAAATTCATCATAGGAGACATAGCGTGCATCAAGGCTATAATCACCTTCCTCACTTAAATCTAAATCAGACCTTTTGAATGTGAGTGTTTGGCCTAACATATCTTCTGTGATATTAATTACTTTGGAATATATTAACTCCGGATCTCCGGATTCATCTGCATAAAGTATATTGCCCCAAGTCAATACCAAAGCGCCGTTGTTGTAACTTTCAGGGATATGAATGCGTATAATATCCTCATCTTTATTTTTATCAGTTTCGCCGTTAATGCTTTCAGATTTGAAATCAAGATAGACTGTTGTTTCAACACTGTCTATAACATTTCCATCTTCTTCATAGAAAATTTCAAGGTTATACTGTCCGGTAGTGGCATTTTCCAAATCTTCCTTGAATACAACATAACCGTCATACTGGTCAAATTTGTATCCTTTCATCTGATAGTTGTACTCCATTTCAGAAATGCTTTTGCGGAAAAATACCCATGCAGGAATATCCTTATTCCTGACAGTCAATACACCGGTTGCATTATCTCCAACCTTATAGTGTAAAAGTGTTACGACTTCTCTGAATGTAATCAAATCACTGTTGACATCAAAATAACTGTCAGGTTCTACCTTTTCAAATACTTCAAAAGAAGTTGTGGCAGTCGCTGAATTCCAAATGCCTTGGGTTTCATAGGTTACAGTTATTGTATGTGTTCCAACATCCAAATCTTCAAAAGTGCATGAAGCCGCATAATCAATGAAACTTACAGTGTAATTCCTCTCATCATCAAGATTCACTAAAAGATTACCCTCACCGGGACCCCTTACAACAGTTATATTGGCCACAGCAGGTTCACCATATTCAACATCAGAAACAGACACCTCCAATTCAGGCACCATACTGGTGAAGTTATCAATAGCCTGCACTTCAGCATCTGAAGATTCAAGTATCTGTTCATCGTCTAGAGAAACTATTTCCTCATCAGAAGCATCGACGGACACTTCCTCCATAGTTTCAACTGTCAGCGTGTCGGTAGAGTTAACATCCTCCGATGCGCTGACCGCTCCAATTGTTAAGATAGCCAGCAGCAACAGGCCGACTATCATCAGCTTTTTATATTTCATGTTCAACACTCTTTTTAAAAACTTTTATATACATATTTATAATAAATAAACTATTTATATTTTTAAAAATATCTAAACAAGATTTATTAATTTTAAAAAAATGTGAATTATGTGAATTATATCTTACATTTTAGAAAAAAACATTCAAAATTAAATAGAGTATAAGAAAAATAGGGCAGAATTAGTGAAATATCCAAAATCATCATATGAATATTATCAAATTGAATTTGGTGATGAAACAGAGAAATGAAAAATATGGCTGAAAAAGAAAAAAAAGAAAAAAATCAGCTAATTATTTTTTGACTTTAGCAGACCTGCTGATGGAAGTCTTCAAATAGCTAACTTTATATGAATATTTTTTGCCGACCTTGAGCTTTTTGAGGACGGACTTTTTGATGGTGACCTTTGCAATACCCTTTTTATCGGTTTTTGCCTTGTAGGTTTTGCCCTTGAATTTGAAGGACACCCATTTATATTTTATTGGAGTTTTGCCTTTCTTTAGTGTTGCGGTCAAAACCAGTTTTTTGGCGGATTTCTTAATCTTGACGGTTTTCAAGGTCAAAATCTGCTTTACTGTCAGGGTTTTGGTTAGCTTAACTCCTCCGCATGTTATTGTCATTTTGTATTTTCCAGGCTTTAATTTTGGAAGCTTGAATGTTGCAACGCCATTTTCATTTGCATAAGCTTCAATTGTCTTTTTGCCGACCTTGATTGTTGCATATATGTAGCTTTCCTCTTCAGACCCTCGCATGATTTTAACTTTGTATTTTGCATTGTCAGTGTAGTAGACTGCGAGGTTATTTGCCCTGATTGTTACCGGAACAGGCACATAAACGCTTGTGCAGACCTCTTCGACTTCAAAGTCATCACCT
>CAMNJW010000017.1 GCA_946541845.1 uncultured Methanobrevibacter sp. | reverse complement strand
GTTTGAACTGAATGTTTTGGAGGATAATATTCAAAACATTAACACCAGTCATTATTTAATGGAATATTCAAAAATATATTGTTGAAAAATTTTTGAAATGGAGTGAAACTAGGATTTATGTAATATTTTTTTTGAATTACTGCATGACATAAAATTTAATAACTGTGATTAAAAAATAGTTATTCATGGACATTAAGGCACCAATAATCATGGAGTTAATTTTCATCGTTATTTCTGTTTTGGTATATATTATAACTTCCAACACATTTTTCATATTCAATTTCCTCTATATCGGAACTGCAATAGCTGTTGGGCTGTTCATGATGGCAAAAAATAACCGATACGCAAGAAACCTGATCATGCTTGCAGTTGGATGTTACCTGTTTATTTATGTTGGCATTTTAGGTCATGAAAACTTATCCTTGTCAGGATTTTGGTATTATTTAAGTTTAGGTGTTTTTGAAGGTGCCGTTATTCATTTTCTAATTGCAAAAATACTTGGACCCTTACTGTTTGGTCGTGGATGGTGTGGCTATGCCTGCTGGACAGCAATGATATTGGATCTGCTACCTTATAAAACCCATCAAAACGAAAGGAAAAACTGGGGACATGTCAGATACATATTATTTGCAGCAATATCATGCGGTGTATGTTCACTATTCGTTTTTAAAGTTGCTAATCTTGATTCAATAATATTTTACCTGTTTATTTTAGGAAATATTATTTACTATATTCTTGGAATTGCTTTGGCATTTTATCTTAAAGATAATCGTGCATTTTGCAAATATGTTTGTCCGATTACTGTATTTTTAAAGATTTCAAGCTATTTTTCACTTTTAAGAGTTGAAGTCAATGAAAATAAATGCATCAGTTGTGGCAAATGTGTAAAGGCATGTCCGATGGATGTTGAAATGTTAAACAATTCTAGAAAAAGAGAAAACGGTACGGAATGCATATTGTGCCTTGATTGTGTTCACACTTGTCCGAATGATGCCCTGAAATTATGATTTGGACGAACAGCTTTAATTTGAAAAATTATGTCTTTTCGTTTGAAATGAATGTTTTTGAGGAGTAATATTCAAAACATGCAGCATATTGCATAATTTATGGCGGGATAAGAATAGTCTCTCAATCATTTAATAGTATACAAGTGTTGTTATTCTACTAATTTTTGTTTTAATTTGATTGATTATGGCAATATTTTACTTTAAATTAGAAAATATGCACAAGATATAAATAACTTTTTTAACTGAAATTTGTTTAGAAATACCAAACCGAGAATGATATAACATGGCCAATTTTTGCATTAACTGTGGGACTAGATTGAGAAAAGATGATAAGTATTGTTTTAATTGCGGAACTAAAGTGGATGGATCCGATATTAAACAGAACAGCCATTCATTAAAATCAGCGCCTGATAATATTGAAAAAGAGAAAGCCAGAAAGGAGCTTAAAAGAGTAATCGGCGGAAAAATATTATTCAATCAAAATTTTGCTGATGAATTGCACAAAAATGGTTTGTTTGTTATCGATACCCGAAAAGCTATCCGACAGCAAATTGAAAAAGAAATAGACTCCGGCCAAATTAAAAGCGGAGGAGTTGAACTTCGGGTGAATCAGTTAATACAGGAATACAAAATCAAAAATGAAGAAAAGATTGAACTGGAACGTAAACAACTGGAAGAAATACGTAAAACTCTGGAAGAAGACCGTAAAAAGAAAGAATTGGAACGTAAAAGACGGGAAGAGGAATATAAAAGACAGGAAAAAGTGCGTAAAATGCAAGAGGCAGAACGCAAAAGACAGGAAGAAGAATATATAAGACAGTTCGGCGGTGGCTTTTGCAGTCCAAATTGCAGACATTACTATGAAGAATATTTTGATGTCCACGGAGGAATAGTCGGGGATATTGATGATGAAGGGTATATCGAGTATTATTGTCATTTAGGGCATCCTTTATCCCCCGGAAGCTATTGCCAGGATTATGAGTAATCTTAAACATGGCTTTGAGAGACATAACCGATTAAATCAAAAAATAAATGAGTTTTAAATGGATGTTTGACATTATATTCAAAACTGCATCTCTTTGAAAAACTTGTGTGACTTGAATTTTTGTTAAATTGGGTGTTGAGACTTTGTTTGTTCTATTTTTTTCTTTGGTTATATGAAATGGATATTTGGGATAAAATTTTCAAACAAATTGGAGTTTGTCAAACAATAGGTCAAAATTTCATATTCATTATATAAATAATAATACAGATTTATATCATTGCTGTCATATATAATGTAATATTAACTGGCGGAGGTGAAAATTATGAAAAAAATAGTATTGCTAATTTTTATCTGTTTTTTAACAATTTCAGCAGTAAACGCTACCAACCAAACAGCAGTAAACGCCACCAATCAAACAGATCAAACATTCACTGATTTGCAGACAATTATAGACAATGCTGATGAAAATGCAACCATTGAACTCGATAGTGATTACTCCTTTGATGAAAGTAAGGATTCCACAATCACTATTCACAAGGCGGTTACAATTAATGGAAATAACCATGTTTTAGATGCGAAATCCAAAGTGGGGATAATGATAATTGATTCATCAAAAGTCACTTTGAACAACATTATTTTTAAGAATGGAAATAGTTACAATGGAGGGGCAATCTTTGCGGATTCCGTAATAATCAACAATTCTGAGTTTGATAGCAATAAAGCAGGATATATGGGAGGTGCTGTTTTCATCACAGGAACTTTTCCAATTACAAATGCTCCAAACGCCACAGATGACCTGACAATGCTGTCCGATGCAGTGAGGGTCAATAACTGCAAATTCATTAAAAACAATGCAAGGTATGGAGGAGCTATTTTCGCCAAAAACGGAATTGTTGAAAATTCAAAATTCAAAAGCAATAATGCGGAATATGGGGGAGCAATACATGCTGAAAATTCAGTTGTAAAAAATTCTGAATTCATCTCCAATAATGCAGATGTTGGAGGAGCCATATTTGCTACCAGATCAATCATCCTTTCATCAGGCTTTACGGATAACACTGGAGGAAGTGGTGGAGCGGTATATTGTGAGAGAAGCATAATTGATCATTGCAGCTTCACAAAAAATAAAGCTGATTATGGTGGGGCGGTAATGGCATTCGATTCAAAAATACATAATTCCAACTTCGATTCAAACACTGCTAAACATGAAGGGGGAGCATTGTACAGTTTCTATGGTGAGTTGATAAACAATGTGTTTATAAACAATAATGCCAAAGATGCTGAAGCGATTTATGGTGTAAACAACAATATTGTAAATTGCACCTTTAAAAACAATACCAATGCATTATATGATTATTCAGATGAACCTGTTCATTCCAACGATCTCTTATCAACAGGTTATACATGGAATTTTGATGTAAATCATCCTGAAAATGCTGATGGATTAAATAATGCCTCAGGATTAAATACATCATCTGATAATTCATCACCAAATTCAAATGCAGATTCTGAAAATACCGGAAATCCAATTGCATTGCTTCTAATAGCTTTGGTTATTGTGGTTTTAGACTCAAGAAAATTCAAAAAGTAGTAATTTTAAAACTATTGCTACAACTCTTTTTTTTTTAATCTTAAAATTATTTCAAATAATATTCAAGTTCAATGTGGATGGCAATATCGGTTTATATTTTTATCAAATTGAGTGTAACTGAAATGTTTCATTTGTCAAGTTCAAGTTTTACATTGATGATAATTAGATTGCATAAAGTATAAAATGTATAAAAAATTTTCATTAGTTTGAAATAAGTTTAACATAAAATGAATTTAATAATTCAGATGAATATTCAAAATAATATATTCTAAAAATTTGCTTGATTATGATAAAAAATTTTTTTCAAAATATATATTTTTGTATTAATTTATTCATTATCGTATACTATGATATTGTTAATGTTATGTCTTTGTACATATCTGTACATTTATTTAATCTATTGTATGAAAAGTTGATTAATTAAACTTATTTTGTACATAATATTTAATTATGATAAAATTATTAAAAAGATATATGAATGATGATGAGCTATTTAAGTTAGTTGGATATGTGATGGCATCTGACTATCGTAAAAACATAATAAAAAGTATTGGTAATGATATTAAAATCCCATCAGTCATTGCAGAAGAAATTGGTTTAAGAACTAATCATGTTTCAAATGTTTTAAATGATTTAAAAACTAAGAATATTGTTGTTTGCTTAAATGAAGAAGCAAGAAAAGGAAGATTGTATAAAAATACTGATTTGGGCTTAACAATCCTTAAATATATTGAGTGAATAGTTTTTAATAAAAAAAAGAAATAATTTTTAAATAGGATGCAAAGTCCCTATTTTTAATTGTTATTAAAGTTTTCAATAGCTGAATCTACAAGATTAATTACAGATTCCGCAAGATCAGGATATGAATCGTTAATAGGCACGGGTATGTTGTCGCAGTATACGACTTCAAGGCCCGCAGCTATCGCATCTTTTGTTGCAACGTCAACTGCTGCGGCTTTAAGTTCGGTCAGCATGACATCTGCCTTGTCCATATATTTTTTCATATCTTCACGCAAAAGAGGCCTGTTTGATAAGTGTGCGGTTGTTCCGATAACTTCACATCCGAAGTTGGCCTCGAGATATTCCACCAGCTTGTCCTTAACCTCTTCCGGGGCGGTTGTTGCAAACAACACTTTTTTACCGCTGATATCATCTAGAGGTTTTGGTCTGAACACGGTTGATATGACAACTGCATCCGGATTGACTTCACTTACGAACTCTTCAATCTTGGCTATTTTTTCATCCGAACACATTGGCTCTTCACACATTGTAAGGATGACCAGGTCTCCGAGACCAACCCTATAAGGTCCGAAATATGTTGTCAGGTTTTCAATTGGCTGGTTTGCTCCGATCAATGCAATTTTCTTATCTGTTTTGATTGGAGGTATTGCAGCTCCGCTTCCTTCAAAGATGGCGAATTTGGAGTTGACCTCGTTAGCAAGTTTGGCTCCCTTTTTCATGTTTGTCAGGAATACTTCTCCTGCCATTCCTCCTCCGCAGCGTCTGCAGCCGATGGTCAGGATTCTGCTCATTAAAGCATCTTCCCAATGGTCACTTGCTGCATGGACTCCTTTTTCGGATTGTTCAAGCAGGAATTCAGCATTTATCTCCAGCTCTTCGCCGTGAACGATTTCAGGCTCTTCAGGTCCTCCCCTGCCCATGGCTATTACGCATGGCTCATAGCCGTTTTTGTCGATTAGTCTTGACACGAAACCGGAAACTGCAGTCTTTCCGATACGCTTTCCAGTTCCGAGAATTGTTATGGAAGGTTTTTTCATTATGTCATATTGTGATGTAGGCTCGAATTTGAAATCAGGGCCTTCATAGCTTATTCCTTCATTCAGGACTTTGCATGCAATCTTAAACCTTTTCGGATAATCCAGTATTGGTTCATCGCTCAAATCCATTACTGTGTCAATGTCATATTTTCTTATCATGTCAACAATGATATCGTATGGGATGTCCTTGTCTTTGGCAAATTGGACCGGAACACCTAATTTTTCAGAGTATGTTTCCTCAGAGTCATCTCTCAATTTTTCTGTTCCTCCAATAAAAACGGCACCTGCGATATCAATGTGTTCTAAATTGTTCAGGGTATCTATTGCTTCTTGAGTAACTGGTAGGTAGTGTTCACCATCAACCAAACAGAGCATCTTGTTAAGGGCTTTCATGATAATTAGTTTTGTTTTAATAATATATATTATATATGAAAAAATTAACAATTGTCATAAGGGGTTTTAATCATTTCAAGCGATGGATGTAGTTTATATCGGGTTTAATTTCCATTGATTTTTTTAAATTATTATTAAAAATGATAATAGATATTTGAGTGATGTAACTTATATTGAATGCAATATTTAAATATGATTAGTTATTAAATATTAGAATATAAGTAAAAACGAGTTATTTTTAACTAACTGAAAATATTAGTTAATGGGTTAGATATCTATGTATAAAGACGAAATGATACAATTACACCAATTCTTAGTATATGTTTTAAAATATTTGGCTGAAGATGACCAAATTCGAAATGATTGCAGTGAATATATAACACTTAAGATTAGCCCACATCATATCCATAAAACAAAAGCTGAACACAAGCATGCGATTTTTGTCTTATGTAAAATCATCGCTCAAGTGATTGCTGATAAGGAGAACAGTTCAATTCCTGAAAATGTCCGCAATTCATTATCTGACTTAGTTACAAGATCTGAAAATGAGATTAAAGCGGATTAATCTTTTTTTCTATAATTCTTTTATGATTTTTTTGCCCAAATCGGTACATTTATATAGTCTGCCTTTTCTTACTTCTTCATTAATGCATAAAACCAGATTCTTCTTTTTTAAATCGGAAAGGGCAGTTGAAACCTGACTTGTTTTCACGTTTATTTCCTTTGCAATCTCTGAAGGCATTTTCAGTTCATCACCTATTGACTTTAAAGTGTTTGTTCTGTAAGGTGATATCTTAACATAGCCAAGAATCTTGAATATTTCTTTCTCTTCCATATTTATATTTGTTAAATTCAAGTAACAAATGTTTATATATCAATTATGTTCTTTTGTATTTATTTAATCATAATTTAAACATAATTTGAGAGACATTAGCTGTCTATTGGGGTGATTTTTTTAAGATATGCTTTGTTTCAAATTTTCGATAAACTTTATATTTAAATTGTAATTATTCAATAAATCTTAATTATTCTGTTTAAAACTATTAATTTATCATTTTAATTAATGTACATTTTCATACATTCATGTAACTTAATAGTAACCTTTTTATTTATCTTATAACTAATATAAAATCATGTTTGATAAACTACCAATTTCTTCAAAAACAGAAAGGATTCTTACCAAATCGTTAGATGAGGCAATCACTGTTGAAGAAGCAAATCATTTAATGAATATTAAAGGGTCAGACTTATACCCTTTACTAGCAACAGCAGACTATTTAAGACAGCAAATCGTTGGGGACAACGTGACATTCATTAATAACTGTAACATTAACTTCACCAATATATGTACAGTTAGATGTGGTTTTTGCGCATTCGGAAAGGATGCCGACGATCCGGAAGCATATATTTTAAATGATGAGCAAATCCTTGCAAAGGCTCAGGGAGCTGTTGAAAAGGGAGCGCATGAATTCTGCGTAATGGGAGGAGTTCTTCCTGATGCGGACATTGAATACTATGAGCATCTGTTGCAGCTTTTGAAGGGAGAATATCCTGATGTCATGATTCACGGATTTTCACCGACAATGATTAATGATGCATGCATTGTATCTGGAGTTGACATTGCAGAAGGCTGTGAAAGATTGAGGGATGCAGGTCTGGACACATTGCCGGGAACTGCCGCTGAAATCCTGACTGACCGTTCAAGAGATTTAATCTGTCCGGAAAAGGTAAGCGTTTCCGAATGGGTGGATATTGTTAAGACCGCCCACGAAGTAGGAATACCTGGTTCTGCAACAATCATGTATGGGCATGTGGAAACATTGGAGGAAAGGGTAGAACATATTGATGTTATCCGTAGGCTTCAAGAGGATACTCATGGATTTACAGAATTCATTCCGATGACATTCATGCATGAGTATTCACCAATATTCCTTGAAGGTCAAACAAATCTTGGAGCAACAGGAACAGAAGATTTGAAATTATATGCGGTTTCAAGATTAATGCTTAGGGATTTAATTCCAAACATTCAGGTATCTTGGGTAAAAATGGGATTCAGATTTGCACAGGTGTCACTGACTGCCGGTGCAAATGATTTAGGAGGAACATTAGGTGGAGATGAACTGTCTGAAGCATCTGGTGCACCTGATGGAGTGGAAGCTTCAATTGACACATTGGATAGTATTGTCAGAAACCTCGGAAGAAATCCAATTGAGAGAAATTCCAAATACACAGAGTTTTACCCAATTGCACAAGGAATTGAACTTCCTTCAAAATAATTAGTTAGTGGTTTTATGAAGAAATTTATTGTCATTGATGGATTAGATGGGTCAGGTAAGGATACGCAGGTGAATATGATTGCTGACATGTACAGACAGCAAGGTCGTAATGTGGTTGTCAGGTCCCATCCCTGCTCTGACAATAGCTTTGGTAGAAAATCAAAGCAGGCGCTTTTAAAGACAGGAAAGATTAATCATCTCATTGCAACAGTTTATTTCGGATTGGATGCAATAAGATCAGTCGTCAAGTATAGTCATGACGATAAGGTGGATGTATTAATCTTTTCAAGATATATTTTGGCTGTGATGTATCTGCCTGATGTTGTAAACACAATTGTTTATAAAATAGTGGCTTTTGTCCTTCCGACATCCGACTGCATGTTCTTTTTGGATGTTACTCCTGAAGAATCCCTAAGAAGAATAGGGTCCCGCCATGAGGAAACTGAAATGTTTGAAAATATAGATTCATTACGTGAAAATCGGTTGAAGTCACAAAAGTTCACATACAATTGGAACGTAATTCCAGGTGATGATTCTCCTGAAGTTATCTCTGAAAAAATCAAAAAAATATGTTTGGAAACAGATAACAAATCTGCTTAACTATAAAACTTGTTTTATTCCGCCATCGGTTATAATCATTATTGAATTTAAGTTTTCTAAAAATAGGGAAGCTATCGGATGAGTCTGAATATCCTTATGCATGAAAACAATCTCTTTTTCAACTATATCAATCCAATTTACATGATAAATGACAATGCCGTTGACAATCAATCCTAAATATTCCGGAACGAACCTGTCCTGATTAATCTCTTCAAAATACTGACTGTTTCTTAATGCATCTCTTAAAATATCATCCATCTTAAACACCTTTTCTTTCATAAACAAATTTAGGCACTGCCTTGTCCAGTGGCTCAAATGTTTCCCTGTTTTTAACTTCCATGCATTTCATGCTCACTTTAGAGTGAAGAGATGAAGGAAGCCTCAAAATCCTTTTCAAGTCTATTGATACCTTTGCGTCAATTGTTGCAAGATTAACACGAGCCATGGCCTCAACAAGATTTTTATAACGCCTTGGTCCGATATCCCTTTTAAAGTAACCCCAGTTGTCGTTATCCAAATGATGACGTGATGCCATGATGTCCTTCATCAGTTTAGGGTTGATGCCGTCAATTTTCTCATTGCCCACCAAATGCTGAATGTTGAATTTTACTTTGTCAGTAAATATTTTGGAATAGCCAACAGGGATTGTGAAGTGCTCAAAATTAAAGCTTTGATTTGAAACTTCAGAGTTTATGAATTGGGATTTTGGGACTTCAGCACCTGCAACATATTTCAGAACTTCAGATCTAAGCTCGCTGCTTGCCAACATCATTTCCTCGTCTAAAATTCTGATGTGATATCCTCTGCCTGAATAGATTAGGTGTATGTTCTTCAAGCCCAAATCTGATTCCAATGTATCAATCAAGGAGTTGACAATTTCTAAAGCTTCGCCAAGACAGGTTTCACACACTCCATTGCATTGACATGACCTGATTGGAATGTCTTTTGCATCAACATCGAAAATGTATTCTGCTTTCAACCAGTCTTCTCTTCTTCGGGGATTGTTGTAGAAAGCTACTGAAATATATGCTGCAAAGGGAGCTTTATATCTCATGAATTTCTTTAAGGACTCCGGACCTCTAAATACTTTGTACCTGTCGTTAGGTCCGCTGCCGTTATGGTCAAAACCGAATTCCCTTTTTTTCAAATCTGTGGAAATGAATTCAGGCAAATCTTTTTCGGACCATTCCTCACGGTAGTATTGCCTTCTCTCTTTTAGGCTTGCTTTAGAAAACATGATAATAAGTTTATTTTCAAAGTATTTATTTATTGGGTAGGTGTGCATCTGCACGAAAATGTTTTTACATATTGAAACAAAATATAGTTGTGAGGTAAAATATTAGAAGGTGTTAATATGTTTTTGACAATCTGTTTATCATTGATTATTATTTTTTCAGTTACACTGCTTTTATATTCAGGTGTTGCACTAATACAGAATAGAAAACTTTTTGGATCAGCTCCTAAGGACATACAGGAAGCATTGACTGACCATGAAGAGCGTTTCAAGGGAGCACATCTCATTGGTTGGATTCTAGCTATTATTTCAGCTCTTTTAATACTATTTGCAATTGTTTATGGTGCAGGGGATGGAATCAAGAATCATTTCGGTTTTTGGGACTTTTTCGTAAGATTTTTAATTATGCTCACTATATACAAGCTGTATGACATGATATGCTTTGACTGGTTTTTGCTTACAAAATCCAACTTCTACCAGCATTATTTTCCTGAAACCAGAAACTGTAAAAGCTATAACCACTATGGATTCAACATTAAATCACAATTGCTTAAGCTATTCATAATTTTCCCCTTAGTCGCTCTATTGCTTGCTTTCATTGTTTCATCATTGTAGTCACTAAATAATTTTATTAGATACTAATTTGAAATATAACCATATGGAAGAAATAGTTGAAGTTATTGGAGTTGAGCATTTAAAGGTAATCTTATCAGGCCTGTCACCTGAAGAAATCGTCAGGCCTGCATATGAAAACTGGCAGGCGGGCATCAGGACAGGGCACACTGTTTTAAATTTAGAAAACGGAAAGGTATACGGTTTGGGAATTGAATTCAACCAGCTGCCATTGGCAGACAATATTTACATTGAACTGTTTACAATTGAATCCCATGTAGAGCCAATTGATGAAGAGGAATTCTTCTCAAAATCAGAGTATGAAGAATTTTTGGAATTCAGCAGCACTGACCCGTCAGAGTATATACCGGACATCATCACTGAATTCTGTGAGATAAAGGGAATTGATGAGGATAAAAGAAAAATAGGGCTTTTGGCTTATAACTTTGAGACAAGAGAGCAGGCCAATTACAACATGTGGGAAACAGATATATTAAACAAGTATTACGATGCAATTTATGAAAACCACAACCCGTTCACATTCTCTCAAAATAGCCTATAGCTATTCCTGCTGGTTGTCAAGCTGATATTTCTTACGTCCATAACAGGATAAAGGATTGTTTATTCCTTTACAGGATTTATCGGGATGGCAAAGGTTTGGCAGGTGAATCTTAATCTTTTCACAGCTCATAGGGGTGTACCATTTGGTTTCTCCCTCATGGTTGATGTCAACTCTCTCATGCATTCCAAAACCTAATTTTGATATGATATTTATTTTTTCCTGAGGTTGGTCCTCAAATAATGGTGGTGTACAGTTGTCTGCTGCATCAAAAATCAATGGTAAAATCTCATTTTCTGTAATGCTCAAGTCAGGATCCATATCTGAAACCTTAACTGTTTCATCTGATGCAAATATTCTTGGATATAGTCTTGCATATGAAGCAAATGATGTTAAAAGCAATACGATGGCATCATTACGCCCTCCTGAGGAAACTCCCTCAACAGTAGACTTGATGCAAGGTGGAAATGCATCAGGATTTAATTTTCCGGCTTGAACACTACCGTAGATTCCTCCGCTACCTGCATAATATTGGTTGTATTTGCTGATTTCTTCCGGAATGAAGTCCTTCAGGGTTTCACCAATTTTTATGATGGCCGGGTGAATCTCGATTCTGGCAGACATTTCTTTGATTCTTGCAATGTATTCCTCGGTTTTCTGCATTATCAATCTTGATAGAATCTGTTCCTTAACGCTGTCACCGATTAGAATGTTATACATTCTGTCAGGGCTTCTGTCATGGAACTTATCTGCAAATCTTTCTAAAAAGTCTTCCTGCTGGAGTATTATGTCTCCATTGTCAATTAACAGATCGGTCAATTTGAGTTTTTTGGAAGCCACGACATCCCTTAGGGACTTCCAGTGAATTGAACCGTCAATTTTGACCTCGTCAAGAACCTCGTCAATTATGTCTGCCCTTTCCATCGGAGGAATTTTTGCAAGCCTTTCTAGAATGAGGTTTCCCTGTGATTCGACAAACAGTCTTGTCTCCCGTGAACCTAAATTGAACTGGATAGCTATTGCCTGACATAATATGTGGAATGTAACTACATCCTGGGAATATAGCTCGCTGTTTGTCAGAAATTCGAATTCTGCCTGGGTGAAGTTCTTATTGTTTTTCTTCTCGATTGCCCATTGGATTCGCTTGATTGCCAAGTCTGAATATGATTTTGGAATTAGTGAATCATCTGAGATTCTTTGGTTGATGGTATGGGTACATATGTCGATTAGGGATTCGTCCTCTTCGAATATCTGGTTTAAATCTCCGTAACCTCTGATGATTGTTCTTCCCTCATCGGACAATGGGTTGATATAAGAAACTTCAGTCATGTTTTTAACTTTTTATTTTATATATTAAATAGATAACTCATTTTTAAAATCAAAATTTATTTCATATTGTTATGATATAACACTGTTAAAAATAAGCATTTATTTAATATAAGTAACATAATTAAATCATGTTTAAATTAAATGAGGGGATTAGATAAATGTCAAAAATATTTATTTCATGTGCACTTCCTTACGCTAATGGGCCATGTCATTTGGGACACATCCGTTCAACATATCTGCCTGCGGATATCTATGCAAGATACAACCGTATGGTTGGCAATGATGTTTTGATGGTTTGTGCCACTGATGAGCATGGAACCCCAATTGCTGTAAAGGCAGATAAGGAAAACAAGAAACCTATTGAAATTTCAAAAAGGTATCACGACATGATTGTTCGTGATGTGGAGTCAATGAACATTTCACTGGATAACTTTACAAGAACTACAGATGAGGCTCACTACGAGCTTTCTCAAAACTTCTTTAAGAAATTATATGATGATGGATACATATACAGGGAAGATATCCAACAGCTGTACTGTCCGAACTGTAACAAATTCCTGCCGGACAGGTATGTTGAAGGATTATGTCCTGTTTGCGGTTCTGAAGCTAGAGGAGACCACTGCGAAAAATGTGGAAAGGCACTCGATCCAACAGAGCTTGACGAACCTCACTGCATTACCTGCGGAACAACTCCAGTCATTAAGGATACATTCCAATATGCTTTCAAGTTATCCGAATTTGAGGATGACTTGAAGGATTATATTGAAAACAATGAAAACTTGCCTGCAAATGTCAAAAACTATGCGTCAAACTGGTTAAATGAAGGACTAAATGACTGGATTTTGACACGTGATATGGATTGGGGTATTCCAGTACCTCTAGATGAGGCCAAAGGCAAAGTATTATACGTTTGGATTGAAGCATTCTTGGGTTACATCTCATCAGCATCACAATGGTCAAAGCAATCTGGAAGCAAATGGGAGGAATACTGGAATGACTTTGTTGTTCATTTCATAGGAAAGGACATCATTTACCACCATTCAATCTTCTGGCCAGGATTGCTCAAGGCTTACGGATGCAAATTGCCTGACATGATTTATGCAGGTGAATTCCTCTCCCTTGAAGGAGAAAAGATGTCAACCAGTAAGAATTGGGTTATTTGGATTGCTGACTTTGTAAAGGATTATGACCCTGATTTATTGAGATATTATCTGACAATCAACGCTCCATTAAACAAGGATTCTGACTTCTCATGGGATGACTTCCAGAGAAGAAATAATGATGAGCTTGCAGATGTAATCGGAAACTTCCTGCACAGGACATTTACATTCACACGCAAAAACTTTGACAATAAGATTCCTGAATATGCAAATCCGTCTGATGAAGATGAAGAATTCAGAAAAGCTATTGAAGAATTACCTGCTAAAGCTGGAGAATACATCTCCAAATTCGAATTCAGAGAAGGATTGCTTGAAATATTTAAAGTTGCCAAAAAAGGAAACAAGTATTTCAATGATGCAGAACCATGGAAAGCAGTTAAGGAAGACATGCAAAAAGCAGCAAACTGCATATATTTATCTAATCAATTAGCTAAAACATTGGCATTCACTTTAAAACCATACTTGCCGACAAAAGCTGATGCAATAGCTAAAATATTAAACATTGAAGATTTAAACAACTGGGATGATGCGGCAGTATTCCTTCCAGTCGGACATGAAATAAATAAGGCTAAACCTTTATTCAAAAAAATAGATGATGATGTAATTGAAGCCGAGAAGGCAAAATTGCAAGAAAACCTAAAAGAAAATAGTGAGGATGAAACCATGAGTGATTTAATCAGTATTGATGACTTTGATGAAGTTGTAATTAAAATAGGACAAGTAAAAGAAGCGGAAAAAATAGAAAAATCCGACAAGTTATTAAAATTACAAGTTGATATCGGTGAAGAAAAACCTAGACAAATCGTTGCAGGACTTGCAAAATTCTATTCCCCTGAAGAATTGATTGACAGAAAAGTATGTGTGGTTGCAAACCTACAGCCTGCAAAATTATTCGGAACATTATCTGAAGGAATGATTTTAGCTACTGGTGAAACCGGTGCATTATTATCTCCTGATGAAAACGGAAAAGTTGGCGAAAGAATTCAATAAATAGATTAAAATGCCTGAGTCTGTCTTAGTAAATAAAGCCGAGAACTACCTAAAGGAAATATCAAACGATTCAATTAGTCTAGATAATATTGATGATTTTGATAATTTCAAAAATCTTTACTTTAAGCTAGATGACAGACTAAACACTTTACAAAAAATTAAGGAGGATATGGATGCGCAGGGATACGCCACCCCTTTCACATCCTTAAATAAATATGGAACAAAGGCTGTTGCTGAAGTCACAGTTGATGAGATGGGTGAAAGCAGTCGCCACAATCAGATATTCAGAAGTCGGGCAAATGCCAAAAAGAACATTCTGGATAGGGTCAAATCAGCTATTGATTCACATAAAATAGCCCTCGGAAACCTTGAACAATTCGGTTATGTAAAATGCAATTCCTGCTATAAGAAATATTCCATGAGTGAATACAAGCAGATGGAAGGCAAATGCACTTGCGGATGTCAAGGATTCACATTTAAGATAAAACGTGAGGCAACACAGAGAATTGAGATAATTCCTCATCTTCCGCTGTCCGGAAATTATATGGTTTTGAGAAATGGTCTTTCTGCATATGGTAGGGAATCACTCAAGCAAGTGTTAAACATCTTAAAGCAGGAACGTAAGGGTGTTGTGAAAACTATTTCTTTAGTTGTCAGATTTAGGGATAAGAACAACCGTCTGGTTAGAAAAAATGTCACTTTAGACTCCGAATATGTTGACAATTATGAAGAGGAAATAAGGAAGATGTATGGAAGGCATGTAAGAATCGAGGCCTTGAGATTCCATAGAACAAAACCTGCCATCATTGATGACAAGCATGCAAGAAATGCCCTTGCATTAGGCTATGTCAGATATGCCGAAGAGTTAATTTCAAACATCAAGGATGACATTTTAAAGAGAAATCTGACAGATTTTAAAAGAATCAACAAATATGATGAAATCATCGCCAAATATGAAAATCAAACTCCGGACTTTATAGACAAATATGACCTGGATGCAATCGACAATTGGAGAAATTCTAAAATCGAGGAAAACTTCAAGAAACTTGGATTTTATGATAGATTCGGAAGCATTACAAGATCATTGAGCAGGGATTTAAAGAAAAGGGACAACATATACATGAATATATTGAAGAATATCGCTTCAACACTAATTATATGGGATATTTTCAGATATTATCTCACCACTTCAAATAACTCCCGTAAAATTGACATTGGACCTTTCCCGTACATTCGTGTAGAACTTGACAGGGAACAGAGGAAGGTGTTCCAAACAACCTACACCAAGGTCATTGAAACATTAAACAATTTCACAGACATTAAAATAATTCCCGTTTATGAAATGGATCTTCTATTGTATGAAAAATTCAAATTCGAAAAGGAAATCAGAAGTTCAAATATCAAATTCAATCATGTTGCATTGGGTGCTGCAATAATTAAGAATCATTCCGACATACCTCTTGAAAACATCAGTAATGCATTGAATATCAATGAGTCAAGAGTCAAAAAAGAGCTTAAAAACATTGACAAAATTAAAAATCCGAAAAGTGACAAGTCCAAGAAATTCCTGGATTTAATCAAGAAATAGTGATTATATGGATGAAGTAACTACAGTTCATATAACGAAAGCATTAACTTCCTCAATGATTGTGGAGTTGATTGAAAAATACCCTAATTTGTCTGAAATAACATGTGCTCCTAGTGTGTACGATAGAACATCGGACACTTATATTGAGGCATTAAAACAATTGGATATTGAAGTTAAAAAGAAATATGTTGTAGGTGCAAAACCTAAGAGCGATGGTGCTGAGGTTGAGGTTTTGGATTTGTCGAACAAAGGTTTAAAACCTAAAGAAATTGCTGAAAAAATGGATATTTCACTTAATCGCGTATACTATTTGCTTCGAAAAACCAATGCTGACATTGATAATAGAAAAAGAAAGCATAATCACTTTGAAGTAAAACAACTTAAAAATAAAGGATTTTCTGCAAATGAAATTTCAAATAAATTGGATATTCCCCTTAGAAGTGTTTATTATATTTTAAACAAAAAATAATCTTTTTTTTAAATTTTAATATTGATAGATGCAGTATTAATTTTTCTCATTAACGAGGTTTCATATAATTGAAAATAAGATAGGTTTTAATTTATTTTAGTTTTATTGAGGTCTATCTTTCTAAATCCTTAAGTGAATCTGCCATGTCTAATTTTTTAATTTTATATGAAAAGAGTAAATTTGTTGTTATTAATGTGGATAATATAATTATTAAAGTAATTGCTATATTTGCAGTTGATATTGACGGCAGCAGGTAGAAGTTGTTTCCAAATGCAGGTATCAAAAAGGATAAAATGCACTTTGCAATAGGGACTCCAATAATAAAACCGATAATTATGAAAAGTAAGCTTTGTGCTGCCAATATTCTTGTTAAAGATACAGTTTTAAATCCTAAAACTTTAAGTATTCCAATTTCCCTTTCCATTTCAGTGAATGATAATATATTTAAATTATAAAGAATCACCAGCACTAAAATTACTGCAAACAACAGCAATGCCTCAATTATAATCATTGAAGTCTCTTCCATCTTATCCCAGCCATCAATCAGATCATTTAAATAAACTGTATCTGTACCATTATATGGTTCACTGACATGCTGTGAGGTTACGATGCTTGTTGGAGTATAATTCAAACCTATTTTCTCTAATTTATCTGGAGACATTACTAATCCTTGAGAAAATGGACTTGAATGCATTTTATCAATTTTGACTTTAATATTTTTGTCAGAACCTAGAATATGGAATTCTATTGTATCTCCAACATCAACATCCATGATGTCTGCCATTTTTCTTGAAATTGATACTTCATCATTTCCAATTTCTATTTTGTCATGATTGTCATCGGTTATCGTAATCAGGTCCGTGCCGTTTAAAACCATTAGGGAAGCAGCTTCCGTTTTATTATTAATTATTTCAATACTTGATTCCATTATTGAATCGCCGTTAACTTCTTTTGCAATTGAATCAATGTCGGCTAAGCTGGTATTATCATCAATTATTAATTTGGATTCGAAATGATTAACATCATCAAAATACCATTCTTTTGATTCATTCATCTGTTCAAATAATCCTAGTCCTGAAACCAATAGCATGGTACATCCTACCACTCCAAATATTGTCATTATTGCTCGATATTTATTTCTTTTGATGTTTCTGTAATTCCAGCGGAAATTAAAAGGAATTACTTTCCAAATCTCCCATTTTTCAATAAATGACTGGTTTGCTGTTTTAGGTGCCTTCGGTTTTATTGCCATGGAAGGACTTTCATTTGCAATGTGTCTAATTGAGTAATATGAAACTATGAGGGATAAGGCTGCCATAATTGGAATTAAAACTAATGAGTTGATAAATCCCATGGAATGCCAATAAGGGAATTTGAAATAAAATGTTCGAGGCGCATGGGCAATTGAATGGAATATTATCGGCCCCATGATTGCACCCAATGTAGATCCTAATGTCACCAATATAAAACCTGAAGTCAGATAATGCCAGATAAGTGTTTTATTTTTAAATCCGTTTGCTTTTAGAACACCAATTTGGGTTCTTTGATGTGAAATAATCCTGTTCATTGTTGTTAAAAGGATCAGCATTGATATGAAAATGAAAATTGATGGGAAAACTGCAGAAAGTGTTTTTTGTTGGCTGATTGATTCTTCAACTACTTTCACACTATAGTGATTATGCTGTTCTAAAAAGGAAGTATAATATCCATTCAAACGATAATCCAATAGTTTGGAGTAGGTTTCAGGTTTTCCATCAAATTTCACCTGGAGTACATTGTAGGTTATGTTGTCTGATGGAAATGCCTTATGTGACATGTAAGCGAACCCTGTGGAATTATGGTCCGGCACTGTTGAAGCCACAGGTGAATTATAGACGTATTCCGGGGAATATCCTAATCCTCTGATGACTTTTGTTATTTCAATGCCGTTACTTTCAAATGTGATTTCATCTCCGACGGATAAGTTTCTTGCATCTGCAAAACTTTTATCCAGCCATACTCCTTCAGAGTCGTTGATGTCCAGCTTTTTCCCTTCAATCACATAGAATTTGGATATTGTGTTGTTTTCAACAAAATGCAAAGGAATCTTTGGCGCATTATCTAGTTTTGCCTGAGAATCCACAACTAATTGCCTTTCCATTTGGGTAGTCGCTCCCAATAGGTATGTCTGTTCCACGAATTCGTCAACCAGATAATTTGAATAAATCCAACCGTCAGCCAAATTTGTCTCTTCATAATAGTCATCAAGTGTGGTCTCAAAGTTGGTTGTGTCTATGTACATTCCGGTAAATACGGACACTCCAATAAATGCCATTAGAAAAATGGATATGAATTGGATTTTATAATCCATTATATCTCTTATCATCTTTCTTTTAAGCATTTATTTCCACCCTATACTATTTTTATTTAAAATTTAACTTAGATTAGAATTCTTTTATAAAATCATTTTTACAATCAATAATGTTTGGTCCATAGAATTGACTCAGTTAATGTTTTACATTTAAAAAATTGATATTTTTTATTATGAACTACGAACTTTTAGACAGCAAATCTGCTGCGTTATCCTCTATTGTGGATTTGATATTTCCCAAATCAGCGTTATTCAAATAATCATTTGCCTTGGACTGCAAATCTCTGGTAATGTTTTCCACATCGGAATGAGTATTGTTTAAATCGTCATTTTCCGGATAAACATTTTTGTACTCTACAGATTTGGCCATATGCACAGCCATATCTTTATCGTTGCAGCAAATCAGGATATTGTCATGAGTAGTTTCATTGGTTAATGGTATGCAATAGAATTTGCCGTTATAATTTACTTTGATAATGTCGAAAATGTGAATTTCCAATAGATCATCGGCATTTATCACATAACATGTAAAACCATCAATGTTCTGCTTTTCCCCATTTTTTATTAACTCGTTCAGGGCATTGAAACCTAGTTCGGTTACTTTGAGAATATTGTTGTCCTCGTGACTATTGTATGTAATCAGTATTCCCTTGTCCCAGTTCCAAATCTTTCCGCTTTCAATTTCTCCATTAAATTTGGTTTGATTGGCTGGTACTTCGATAGTTGTCCCATTTGGAGTTATTTCAATTCTTTCATAACTTACTGAGGTCAACATTACAAAAATGATTCCCGCTGCAATTATTAAGAGTATTATTCCAATTATGATTATTTTTTTACGGTCCATAGATTAATCCTTCATCATTTTGGTGAACAAGGTCTTGTAATAAAAATTCGTTATATATGGATTGTCAAAATACATTATTAAACAATTATAAATGTTTATTATTAAAATTGTATTTCATGATATGTTTGTGTTTTGTTCACTAACTTTTAGATAACATATTAATTATATTTTTTAATATTAATATTTTTTATGAATAATTCATTTTAAAAAATTCAGTCCGGATTTTTTGCATCGATTTTTTTTTAATTGAGAATATTTGAAGATAAAAGCTATTTGATTTCCTAATAAGAATAGATGCTGTCACTTTAAAGAATAAATTATTAATAATGTCGAACCAAAATATTATTAATAAATACTTCATGTCTAGATTTCATAGAATATCTTAGTTATATTCTTGAATTGAAAAGACAATAGTTAACAATTGTGATTATTATGATGATTTTACCACAACTTCCGTTATATGTAATAGCTATTATCTGTGGATTGCTATCTTTTTTAGTGACTAAATGGGCAATGCCGAAGATTATAAAAAAACTCGAGGCAGCAGACATTGTAGGAAAGGACATTCACAAGTCCTGGAGGCCGGTTGTTGCTGAAATGGGTGGATTTGGTATTCTTTTCGGGTTTACCATAGGTATGTTTTCTGGAATTTATATGCATGACATTTTGGCATTCAAGCTATGCGTTGTATTGGTTGTAATTCTTCTTGTTGGAATTGTCGGCATTGCAGATGACTTGCTTGCATTGTCCTCAAAAGAGAAATTCTTCCTATTGTTCCTTGCGGGACTTCCGTTGATTTGGGCAGCGCCACCGAATGTAGGCATATTATACTTAATTACAATTCCAATTGCACTTTCAATAGGATCAAACCTGACCAATATGCTTGCAGGTCTTAATGGAATTGAATCAGGCCTTGGGATTATCTCAATGGCTTCCCTTACAATTGCATGTATCATTCTTGGAAAATATGACGTTACCATCATCTCCATGAGTATGCTTGGAGCATTAATCGCATTCCTGTACTACAACAGGTATCCAGCAAAGATTTTCCCTGGAGACACAGGAACATTGATTATCGGAGCGGCAATCGTGTCCATTGCATTTATCGGAAGGGTAAAATTGATTGCATTCATTGTCTTGATGCCGAATATCATAGATGCGGCCTTAAAATTCTATTCAGCGGGTGTGATGAACCGTTCTCAGCAAAAGCCTACTCAATTGAATGATGAAGGAAAATTGGTCCGTCCGGATGTTGGTTTTAAATCACTGATAAGACTGGTTTTAAGAAAGCCTATCGCCGAAAAGGATGCGGTGAAGATAATATGGGCAATAGGAATTGTATTCGGAGTCATCGGTATTTTGGTGGCATTGACCATGCCGGGAATGCTTGAAAACCAAACACTGATGAACTTCCTGCAGATTAAAGAGATGTTCTATCATATATGAGGTGAAATCATGAGGCCATATGTAATATTGAATGCTGCAATGACGCTGGATGGTAAAATCGCAACTCAAACAGGAAGTTCAAACATTTCAGGAAAAAAGGATCTCGAAAGGGTTCATGAGCTTAGAAAGGAATGTGATGCAATAATGGTGGGAATTGGGACAGTTCTTGCAGATGACCCGAGGCTTACTGTTCACAAGATTGATGCAAACCCCGATGACAATCCAATAAGGATAGTTGTTGACAGCAAGTGCAGAACTCCTATGGATGCAAGAATAACAAATTCCGATGCAAAGACAATCATTGCCTGTGCAAATGAATATAAAGATGAATTCAAGCAGTCTGAAAAATATGAGACATTTAAAGAGAGGGGCGTCAAGTTCTTCTTTTCAGGCGATGAAAGGGTAGACCTTGTTTCCCTGATGAGCTATTTGCACGAGGAAGGAATCGATAAGCTGATGCTTGAGGGAGGCTCAACCCTGAACTTTTCAATGATTAAGGCAGGTCTAATCGACAGGATAAGCATCTGTGTTGCTCCGATGATTGTCGGGGGTGCAAATGCAAAGACATTCTTTGATGGCGAAGGATTTGACCTGATGGATGATGCCGTTAAACTGGAGTTGATTGATTCATACACTTTGGATAAAGATTTAATTTTAACATATGATGTTTTAAAATGATTGTTTATTAATTTAGACAAAATATTGTCTGAAATTGTAAAATTGAAGTCAAATACAACAGAAAATATTTATAGAGTGTCTGATATACTTCTAAACACTGCTAAAACCATTGTTTAGAGGTATAATATGTATATTGATATGAATGATAACTCCATGAAAAATTTTGACAGAGTCATGAATGAATTAAAAAGGCTACTGGATATTTTCATAGGCAAGTTTTCAGGTTTGCGCCTTGAAAAACTGGAATCCGATGAAGATTTGCAAATGAAATTGGATAATATAAATAATCTAATGGGGGATATAGCCGATAAATTGGAATCCTTGAAAAATTTTGAAAATGAATTTCATAACTTCCTGTCAATTCAAAACATGATAGGATATATTACCTGCAGCATTGAAAAGTATGCTGCTTATTCTGATTTTGTAAATGAGTTAACTTCTTCCTTCTGCGATTTGATCAATACAAAAATCAGAATGATTGAATATAATGAATATGAGAACTATGAGAAAATCTATAATGCATTTGATGATTACTTGTATGGTCATGAAGAATTTTTTTATTTGAATATCTATGAACCCACTCATCAATATGATGAGTTAATTAGAGAAGTGAATAATCTCCTATGGTGATATTATGAATTATTTCATTGATTCTAATGTCATATTAGGTTATATATTTACATTAGATAACATTCATTATTATGCTGATAACTTTTTCTCGACAGATAATTATTATTTTTGTTCAAATCATGTTGATGAAGAAGTATCCAAGGTTTTTCATAATAAAAACTCGCAATATCAGTTATTCCTTTTAAAATTATCAAGTTATTTTAATCAATTTAATGACACAGATTTAATTAATGAATTGGATGTTCATGATAAAATTAATTCTATAACTCCTATTGGTAGATTAAAAGTAAATGAAATGCATGATGTTTTGGATAAAATTTGGAATGAATTAAATTTTGATGAAAATCATGATTCATTTGAAGTAAAATTAAAGTTTCACAGTTTTCAAAATGATTTTTTGTCTTCTAATAATTTAAGAAAACATAAAATTTTAAATGAATTAATCATTGTTCCAAATCATAAGATTAAGGATAAAATAATTCTAGATTTAATTAAAAAAGAAGGTTTGGGAAAATATCTTCATGATGAGGATGAGAATATTCTTTTTGATGCTAATGAATTCTGTAGGAATAACATGAAATTAAATCTTCAGTTTGTAAGTGCTGACCAGGATTTCCTTAAAGTCATTGAAATTCTGAAGGATTATCTCTGCATTAAAGAATATGTTAATCTGATGGAATTAAACACTTAAAACATCATGTTGAATGGAACGTTCTTGCATACGCAGTATCTGCACAGTGAGCGCTTGTCATGAATGTATTTTGCACGTCCTTTGCAGTAGTAAACACCCCTAAGGCAAAACACATCCTCTTTTTTATCTTCACCATATGGATGGAGAGGTCTTTTAGATATTAATGCCAGATATAGTGAAATGTTTTCCGTGAATCTTTTGTTTTCCTCATCACCACCTGCATAGGTATCGAAATAAAATCCAATATCTGCACGCATATTCTTAATAATATTATCTTTTATTTCAAAATCATCTAAAATATCCGTTCCATATATATCATCATATACAGATGAGTTATATTTTGCAAGTTTTTTTGTCAGGGGATCTTTATACCTGTCATCGGTTGCCTTGTTTCTCAGATAGTCTATGGGATAATCCTTTAAGTTTTTTCGAATAATGTCTAAAAGTTTGGATGCTTTCATAAAATCCCTTTGCTTTTCAACAGTTCACGAGGATTGTCGACAATCGCCTTCATTGCCTCATCGTGTGAAAGTCCTGCACCCAAAGCTATTTCATATGACTTTTCAAATGTAATCAAATCGCTTGGCGCATGGGTGTCAGTGTCAACCAGCAGTTTGTTTCCCACTTCACGGGCGACATTTGCGACATGGCCGTTTCCAAGACAGTGTCCCTTACGTGCGGAAATCTCCAGATATATGTCATTTTCCTTTGCGATTTCAGCCTCTTCAACTGTAATCAAACCAGGATGGCCTAATATGTCAACATGTTCTGATTCAACTGCAGCACGGTTGGTTCCAGGTGTAACAGGTTCGTTCAATGTTTCACCGTGAACTACAACAATCTTGGCGCCTAACTCCTTTGCACGTGCAGCTATCCCGTCAATTGACTCACATGGTGCATGGGTGACTTCAGCTCCCAAAACGACAGTAATGTCCCAGTTGGCGTTGATGTCGTCAATCGCATCCTGGATTGCAGGAATTGTATCAACATTTGACCAGTCAACATGGTCGGTTATTGCTATTGCTTCATGATTCAGTTTCAAGGCTCTTCTTGCAAGTTCGGATGGCAACAGTTCCCCATCACTGAACAGGCTGTGCATATGTAAATCGATTCTTCTGTTCAAAATATGACCTCTAATATATTAATTATAATAATTTATATAGAATATAGAATATATATTTATATAACTTAAATATTTATGAGGTTTTAATTATGAAAGCTAAAGCTGTTAAAATGGCAGACGGTGTATACTGGGTAGGTGTTATCCACTGGAATAGCAGAACTTTCCACGGATATGGAATCCCTGGTACCAC
>CAMNJW010000016.1 GCA_946541845.1 uncultured Methanobrevibacter sp. | reverse complement strand
AAGAAACTTCCTTAGAAGGTATGAAAATAGCTGTATGTAAAGAGTTCATTGACGTCACTGATGATGAAATCAATAAAACCGTTAATCAGGCTATCAACAAACTGGTTGATGCTGGCGCTGAACTTGTAGAGGTTAGCTTCGACCACATTGACTTATGTTTACCGACATACTACCTAATCAACTACGTTGAATTCTTCTCAGCAACCAGAAAATATGACGGAAGAGACTACGGTTCAAGAATTGAGGAAGTATGCGGAGACGAAGTTTTAAGAAGAATCAAAATCGGTTCCCACATTGCAGAAGCAGAATTCAGTGGTAAGTACTACAAGCAAGCTTTAAAAGCAAGATCTGTAATCAGAAGCGAAATCACTGCAATGCTTGAAAACGTTGACCTGATTGTAGGACCGACCGTGCCTAAACTTCCTCACGAAATTGGCGCTGAACTAGAACCAATGGAAATGTATGCTTACGATATTCTAACAGTAATAGCTAACTTGGCTGGAATTCCTGCTGGAAGCATAAAAGCAGGTGAAGTGGAAGGCATTCCTGTAGGATTGCAACTTCAGGCAAAACCATTGGATGACTTGAAAATTATTAAAGCTATGAGTGTCTTTGAAAACACTCAATAACTTCTTTTTTTATTACTATTTTTACACTTGAAACATACCTCTAAAATTTTATACTGTATTAGATACAATAGATTATTAGAGGTTATATTATGACAAGAATTGGACTTGCTTATGTCAGCGGAGCAGTTCCTGGATTTGAAGATTTTGGAAATTTGCCGACTGACATTGTTAAAGAAAACGGGCTTGTTGACGGTTTGAAAGCTAGCGATGAACTGGATGCACTGATTATACCTGGCGGAACATTAATTGAGTCAAATGACATCAACATGGACTTGAACAGGGAAATCAAAAAGATGGCTCGTGACGGAAAGCCGATTATAGGAATATGTGCTGGTTTTCAACTTTTATCAAATCAGATAGATATCGGCAGAAAATCTCCAGTGCCAATCGTAAAGGAAGGTCTGGGATTGATTGACGTTGATTTTTCTCCATTGATTACAAGCGACCGTGTAAAGGCAAAGGTTTTCGACAACTCATTTTTAGTGAAAAACCAGACCGAGGATGTTAACGGTTTTCATACACATACCTACGGTAAGGTGGAAGGTGATGCAAAGCCTCTATTCTATTCGCAAGTCCAAAGAATGAACTACGGAGACACCAACAAAAAAGGTGAATATAACATATTTTCCGGTGCATGCAACGATGACGGGAACGTTATCGGTACAATGATTCATGGAATTCTAGACGAAAATCCGATTCTTGTGGAAAATCTATTGGAACAAATAGATGCAAAAGACATTGACAAAATTTACAATAGAAACCTCGAAGTAAAGAAATTCCTTCAAAGTGAAGTCGGTATCAACACAAACATCAAGGTACCTGAATTAGAGAATAAGCCTAAAAAACCTAAATACCTGATGATTGGAAGTAACGGGTCTGATTCAGGTAAAACCTTCATAATAACCGGTCTGGCCGGTGCCCTAAGAAAAAGGGGATATAAGGTTGCACTCCTGAAAGTTGGTCCGGATGTGCGTGACATCATACCTGGGTTATACTTGACCAAAGGCAAAATGGAAGACTTTGCCTCTGTAAAGATTGGGCATTTGGGATGGAAGGACATTGAGTCTACAATAGCTCAACTAAACTCCTCAGACTATGATATCGTGTTGATTGAAGGTGTGATGAGCGTGTTTACAGGCCTTTTAAATGAAAAAGTACCGTTTTCCGCAGCTGAAATTGCAATGTCATCAAGAATACCTATGATTCTGGCCTCAGGAGTAAATAAGGGAGGAATAGAATCTGCGGCAATTGACCTTGTATCACATGCCAACATGCTCGAAAAATTTGGAATACCAGTAGAAGCAATACTTCTTAACAAGGTATACAATGACGATATATTCGACCAGGTGGTTCCATACATTAGAAACAATACAAATGTCAAAAATGTCTTGAAGCTTCCGAAGCTAAAATCCGCTGATATGAGAGGATTCATTCCCGAAGTTGAAATCAGGTATGAACTGTTTACCTCACATTCCATGGATCTGGTTGAAAACAACCTTAACATTGATGAAATCATAAATATGGCCCGTGAAGTGGAATTCGAAAAAATCTACACATTTGAAGAGATTAAAGACAAGGTGATTTAATGGCACTTAACATGAGCCCTGAAAAGGGAGTAAAACTTACAAAAAAGGACAAGCCACATATTCTAAAGAAAATGAAACAGGGATGGAAAGCAACATGTTTAATTCCGGACTACGTGTTCGACGAGGAAGGAAACATTCAAATAGCTTCAGATAAAAATCGTCGTCTTGTAAAAGTAGTCAAGATATTGGATGACGGAATTCACATTGAAAAGGCTTTAAAAACCAAGACCCTAAGAATCCCTTGGAATAAAGTAGCAAGAATAAGTAATTCAAAAGAAATAAAAGAAGGTTTAGAAATACAAATGCGTGACGGCAAGTATGTGTCCTTCAGCATTTATAATTCCTATAAAATTAAACAAATAACACAGTTTATTGCAGAATATATAGCTAATAAGGCAAATGAACGCAATTAGCTATTCTTCTAAATATTTATTGATTATATCTTCACCTTTAAGCAAGATTAAACCATTTTCTTCTGCGTATTTGCGAGCATCAGCGACTGATGTAGCCTGTCCGGTTTCACCATCCATCATTTCACAGACCACACATACAGGAGTCACACCAGCCATTTCACATAATGCAAGGCCTATTTCTGTGTGTCCTCTTCTATTTTTAACTAGTCCGTCCGCTCCTCTTAAAAGACAAACGTGACCTGGAGAGCGGAATGTTGCTCCAAATTCATCAAATCTTTCTTCTTTCATCATCAAAGCCATTTCACTGATGGTCATTGCTCTGTCATGATCTGTCACTCCAGTGAAAGATTTTCTGTGGTTTGCCCATATTGAAAATGAGGATCTTTCATCATAAGGAATGTCATTAGGTGCAAGCTCAGCGAGTTCTGGGTATTTTTCAGTAGCCGCTTGCATAATGTCAACCATGAATGGCAAATGGATTGCATCACAAAAATCTGAGTGTAGACAGTTGCAGATTAAACCGCCTGCGTCATTTCTCATGGTTGCGATTGATTTAGGGGTTACAAATTCGGAAGCGATAATCATGTCAACTTCTCCTTCCCTATCATCATCGTCAAAAACAAGTACAAATTGACCATTTCTAATAGCTTCTAAAGCTTCATCTAAGTTTGTTTCGTGATTCATAGTAATATCTCCTTGTTTACTAGAACCAGGGCTAAAAATAACTATTTTATCTATTACTTCTCTTCCATCCGGACTGTAACCGTCGGTTTTGGAATCTCACCAAATCAACACATTCGTGCTCGTGGACTTATTTTATTTTAAAAATCACCACCGGTGGGGAATTTCACCCCGCCCTGAGAACGTATTATCAAATATATTTATCATATATAAAATACTTTGTGGTAAAAAAAATTAAAATTCCAATGACACAACATCATCGTCTTTCAAATTTAATGTATCCCTTAACTTATCCTGGGCAATGAATTCCAAATAATTTTCATCATGGGTTGTTTTTGCCGGAAATACAATTGCTCCCTTAATTTCATCATTCAATATAGCTTCAATATACTTTACGGCACCGAACCCCTCATCAGGTTTAATCAAATTTTGGCAAGAGTTCTTAACTTCATTTATTTCATCCAAATAATCTCCACTGACGACAATATTCAGGGTTCCAGGAAACGGAACAAAACCCAAATTTTTCTCGAATTCATTTGCGTAAAACTCCTGCGATAGGAAATATGCTGCTTTTCCCAAACCGGTTGTAATCTTACCCTCAATTTTCATTAAATACCCTCTAATTAAATTACATTTAATCATGAAACTATATGAAATTATGGCCATACTTTTAAAATAATGATAATATCTGAAACAATCCAATGTTTTAATTTGTAAAATATAGATTCAATACTATTAATTAACATATTTTAATTAATAAATATTTTTAACATAATAAAGAAAATTTATTTTAAGAGTTAAAAATAAAAGTATTACTGATAAAATTTTACAGGGTAATTGAAATGAAAATAAAAACTATCTCAACAGATGTATTAATTATTGGATCTGGTGGAGCAGGTTCAAGAGCAGCTATTGAAGTTGATGATGCTGGTTTAAAAGCTTTAATTGTATCTAAAGGTCTTTCATTTAGGTCCGGCTGTACCGGAATGGCAGAAGGAGGATACAATGCCGTGTTTAAAACAGTTGATAAGGATGATTCAATAGAAGCTCATATTAAGGATACTCTAAAAGGCGGAAGCTATCTCAACGATGAAAAGCTCGTAAACATACTCGTCAACGAATCACCTAAAAGGTTGATTGACCTGGAAAATTACGGCGCATTGTTTGACCGCCAGGAATCAGGCCAAATAGACCAAAGGCCATTTGGAGGACAGACATACAGAAGAACCTGCTATCAAGGAGATAGAACCGGAGCAGAATTGCTGAATGCCCTTAAGGAAGAAATCATCAAAAGAGATATCGAATGCATTGAAGAAGTGATGATTACATCTCTTGTAACAGATGATGATCAAGTAATCGGTGCAACAGGATTGGATTTAAAAGATTCAAGCTTGATATATTTCAAGGCAAAGTCCGTCATCCTAGCAAGTGGAGGTGCTGGTCAATTATACCCTGTAACATCCAACACTTTCCAAAAGAACGGAGATGGTTTTGCAATAGCCTACAGGGCTGGAGCCAACTTGGTTGATATGGAACAAGTGCAGTTCCACCCAACCGGAATGGTAGCACCCGAATCCAAAAAGGGAGTTTTAGTAACTGAAGCCGTAAGGGCGGAAGGAGGAAAACTAATAAACTCCGAAGGCGAAAGATTCATGTCAAAATACGCCCCTGAAAAAATGGAATTGGCTACACGTGATGTGGTTGCCCGTTCAATATATCAGGAAATCATCGAAGGCAGAGGAACAGAAAACGGCGGTGTCTACCTTGACATTTCACACCTGGACGATGACTACATTGATGAAAAGCTAGAAACAATGGTCTTGCAGTTTGAAAATGTTGGCGTAGACATAAAGCATGAACCTATTGAAGTAGCTCCTACAGCCCACCACTTTATGGGCGGTTTAAAAATCAATACAGATGCTTCAAGTTCACTGGACAATCTGTTCGGTGCTGGAGAGGTTTGCGGTGGAGTTCATGGTGCAAACCGTTTAGGAGGTAATGCCCTAGCCGATACACAGGTATTCGGAAAAATAGCTGGAGAAAGCGCATCCAAAGCCGCAAAGGAAACAGAGCTCAAAACAAATGAAGAGCAAGTAAACCAGGAAGCTTCAAGAATAGAAGGTTTGATTAAAAAAGGTAGCATCAAACCACAGGAATTCAAAAATAGAATCAAAAACCTGATGTGGGAAAAGGTTGCTATCGTAAGAGATGAAAAAACATTGAACGAAGCATTAAAAGAACTTCAAGAAATGCAAAAAGAGCTTGAAAACCTAGACGTCAGTGACAAAAAACAATATAACAATGACTTAATGACAGCTCTTGAAGTAATCAATATGGTTGAAATCTGTATCTTGACCGTCAAATCCGCAATATTACGCAGAGAAAGTAGGGGAGCACATTACAGATCAGATTTCCCTGAAACAAAAGAAGAATGGAAAAAAAGTATAATTTTCAATAAAAATAAAATAGAATTTGAAGCTAGATAGCTTCTTTTAATTCTTTTATTGCCTGTCTGGCTTTTCTATAAATTTCTTCTTCATCCAAAACAACTAATTTTTTATTTTCCATCAATACTTTACCGTTACAGATGGTAGTATCTACATTTGATCCATTTGCTGAGTAAATTATGTTGGAACTTAATGATGAACTGTCCGGAACCATATTAGCTGAATTGGTATCAATTAAAATAATATCTGCTTTTTTACCGACTTCAATTGAACCGATTTCATCATCTAAAGCTAATGCTTCAGCACCTTTAATTGTACCCATTGCAACAGATTCATCTGAATTTAAAACTTTAGGGTCAAGGGTTGAAACTTTTTGAAGCAAACTTGCTGTTTTTAACTCTTCAATTAAATCAAGATTATTATTTGAAGAAGCGCCATCAGTTCCTATGGAAACACAAATATCATTTTCAATCAATTTGGAAACAGGAGAAATTCCAGATGCCAGTTTCATGTTACTGCATGGATTGTGTGAAACCTTAACATTGTTTTTCTTGATGATTTCAATTTCCTCATCGCTTAGCCATACGCAGTGTGCGGCAACAACATCAGGACCTAAAAATCCAATTTTATCAAGATATTCAAATGGTCTTAATCCCTTTTCCTCAGATACATCATTGATTTCCTTTTCTGTTTCGGAAACATGGATGTGAATTCCCATGTTGTATTTATCTGCCAATTCACGAACCTTAACAAGCAACTCTTCAGAAGCTGTATATGGTGAATGAGGTCCGAAGAATACCTTAATTCTTCCATCAGCCATTCCATTACAATGTTTAAATAAATCTAAATTCTCCTTGATTTCGTTTTCTCTTCTTTCAGCATCGCCGAAATCAATCATACCATATGACAGAACCGCCCTGATTCCTGCCTCATCGACAGCACGGGCAACATCTTCCATATAAAAGTACATGTCAGAGAATGTTGTTGTTCCTGATTTTATGAGTTCAACGGCACCTAAAAGAGCACCAATATAACAATAATCACCATTGAGATTAGCTTCCATTGGCCATATATGATCATTTAACCAACTATCCAAACTTAAATCATCAGCTAATCCTCTAAATAAAGTCATTGATAAATGAGTATGAGTATTAATCAAACCTGGAAGCAATATTTTTCCTTCGGCATCTATTATTTTTTCTACATCACTTTCATCAATTTCAGGTGCGATTTCAGCTATTATATCATCCTTGATTAAAAGTGATTGCTTACCTTCAAAATTTGTATTTGGACTTAAAATTAATGCATTTTTAATTAAAATAGTATTATCTTCCATAATAACACCTTAAAAAAATAAAAAAAGAAAGCTAAAAAAACTATTTATAAGTTTTTGATAGCTAATTTGATATCTTCTGCTTTAACAGTTTTACGTTTTGCGATTTTAGCAACGCTGTTTGCTTCTTTAGCTACATCACGAGCAACTTCTTCTAAGTATGCTGCTAATTCAGCTTTTGCATCTTCGCTAACTCTTTCAGCACCAGATTCTTTAATAATTCTAGCAATAGGAGCTTTTGGTATTTCAGACATGTTTTTCACCTCTCATAAGTCAATCATAACTTATGATTATACAATCAAATCATAAGTTAAATAACAATATAAGATAACTTAAT
The DNA here is from genome assembly GCA_946541845.1 of uncultured Methanobrevibacter sp. Lineage (GTDB taxonomy): Archaea > Methanobacteriota > Methanobacteria > Methanobacteriales > Methanobacteriaceae > Methanocatella. The sequence goes on along the minus strand of CAMNJW010000016.1, from coordinate 17,227 downwards.
ATTTAAATATTTTGCAAATTATTGCTATAATTTAAAAATAAGATAAAAAGAATACTTAAAAGTATTTAATAAATGATTAATAATATAATATCAGATAAAAAATTTGAGTAGATATGATGAAAATTAAAATAGCCGTTCCATCAAAAGGTAGAATTAGTGAACCATCAATCAACATACTGGAAAAAGCGGGTTTAGGATTAATCGATAAAAACAACAGGAAATTAATCTCAAAAACATTCAACGAAGACATAGAGGTAATGTTTGCAAGAGCGTCCGACATTCCGGAATTTGTAAATGATGGCGTTGCAGATATGGGAATTACAGGTGTTGATTTAATTAACGAAAGCGAATCAGACGTTGTTGAATTACTGGATTTGAGATTCGGACAAACAAAACTTGTTCTTGCGGCGCCTGAGGAATCCAACATAAACTCCATAGATGATATCACAGAAGAGATGAAAGTGGCTACTGAATTTCCTGTGCTTACCAGAAAATATCTTGATGAAAAAGGATTAAAAGATTTGAAAATTGTCAAATTAAGCGGATCAACTGAAGCGGCTCCGTTCATCGGAATCGCCGATTTGATAACAGACTTGACAAGCACTGGAACAACATTGAAAATGAATCATCTTGAAATAATTGATACAATTTTAGAAAGTACAATTAAATTAATAGCTAATAAAGACAGCCTAAACAATAAAAAAGAATTAATAGAAGCTGTAAGCACAAGTATCAAGGGTGTGCTTGACGCTGACAGGAAGAAATTAATCATGATGAATGTTAAAAATGACGATTTGGATAAAGTTAAAGAAGTAATGCCTTCAATGGGTGGTTTAACAATATCTGAAGTATTATCAACTGAAAAAACCGTTGCAGTACAGGCTGTAATTGATGAAAAGCAAGTGTTTGAACTTGTAAACGACTTAAGAAACGCAGGTGCAAAAGACATACTAGTCGTGCCGATTGAAAGAATCATATGAAAATTGCAATAATTTATTCCACATCAAGCGAATCCACAAAAAAATCATGCAAGTTACTTTCAGCTAAACTTGAAAGCGACGTTCAACTGATTCCAATTGAAAAAGCCAAAAGTGAATGTATCTTAAAATACAATTTCCTTATTTTGGCAGGATCCGCTTATAACGGTAAAGTCCAGAGCTCTTTGAAAATATACATTTCAAGAAACATGAAAACCCTAAAGGAAAAGCCTTTGGCACTTGCAATTAACTGTGAAGATAATATTGATATAAAAGACAGGTTGAATAAAACATTTAGTGATGAATTAGTTAATTCATCCTGCATTAGCTCAAACTTTGGATATGAATTAAATCCAAATGAGGGAAATTTTATTGAAAAAAGAAAAACAAACAATTTAATTGAAAGTTATAGGAAAAATGGGAAATCACTTCCCTCTTTAAACATTGATGAAATTGATAAATTTGCTGATTACATAAATAATATGATTGAACAAAGGGTTGATTAGAATTTTTAGATTAAAAAACATAATTTCAATTAAGGACTTTGAAAGAGAAGACATTGAATACATTCTTGAAGAGGCATCAAAACTGGAAAACATTGCTAAATCTAAAGAGGTATCCGAAGAGCTTAAGGGTAAAATTTTGGGATTGATGTTTTTTGAGCCATCAACAAGAACAAGAATGTCCTTTGAAACAGCTATGAAACGTTTAGGTGGAGAAGGTATTGGATTTGAAAGCAGCGGATCCAGTTCTGTATCCAAAGGTGAAAGTATTGCTGATACAGCAAAGATGTTTGAGGGATACAGTGACGCATTGGTAATAAGGCATGAGCTGGAAGGCGTGTCAAAATTCATATCTGATATTGTGGATGTGCCTGTGATAAATGCAGGTGACGGTGCAGGCCAACACCCGACACAGACATTGCTCGACCTGTACACAATTAAAAATGAGATTGGAAACATTGACAATTTGAAAATCGCATTGATTGGTGATTTGAAATTCGGTCGTACAGTGCATTCCCTTTCAAACGCTTTAGGATTATTTGATAATGTCAAAATATATCTGGTATCACCTCCAGAGCTTAGAATGCCACAGGAGGTTCTCCATGATTTGGATAAAACTAATGTCGAATATGAAGAAGTCGACAACATTGAAGATATTATCGATGATGTCAATGTGTTATATGTTACAAGGATTCAAAAAGAGCGTTTTGCAGATATTGACGACTATTTAAGTATAAAAGGAGCATATATTGTCAATAAAAAAATGTTGGAAGGCAAGGATTTAATCGTTATGCATCCTTTACCTAGAATCGATGAAATTGACACCGATGTGGATAATACCAAATATAATAAATATTTCACACAGGCCGCAAATGCTGTTCCTGTGAGAATGGCTATTTTAAAAACATTGATTAAAAACAACCCTAAATAGAGAAAAGGGTTGTTTCAAGTAAATTTTCATCACATTGAAGTTTAATGATATTGGTTCTTCCTTTTCCACGACCCCTTGAAATGGTGTTAGTGGAAATGATACCCAATAATTCTAACTCATTGATGAAGTCAAATATTCTTCTATATGTGACAGCATCCTTTTTGGACACTTCCTTATATTCATCATATAATTTTCCGGAAGTTATTTCATCTTCCTGTTTTGTGAGGTTCAAAATAGCTTCTAAAACCCTTTGTTGCTGAAGAGGTAATGTTGAAATGATTTCAATTACTTTATTATGTTCTATTTGATCTTTTGCTCTTCTTACATGATCGCTTGTAACTTTTTCTGAATCTTCATAAAAAGCCAATTCACCTGCATTCTTAAGAAGTTCAAGAGCATATCTTGCATCACCTTCTTCCTTAGCTGCCATAGCGGAACATAATGGAATAACATCATTATCTAATACATCTTCATTAAATGATAATTCAGCCCTTTCAGATAGGATGTCAGCCAATTCATTTGCAACATAAGGAGGGAACACAATCTCCTTATCCTTCAAGCTGCTGGTAACTCTGGACTTGATTAAATTTTTGAAATCCAAATAGTTACTGATGCACAATACTGAAACATTTTCAGTTCTGGTAAGTGTGTATAAAATTCCATCGCCGTCCTTGTCAAGCAAAATATCGATTTCATCCAAAATAACAATTAGATGCAACTTTTTTCCAAAGGCATTTGTTCTGAAAATGTCTCTGAAAGTATTTACAACTTCACCTTTGGTCCATCCACGGTTCGGAACATCACGGCCAAGCTTGTTACATAACTCGGCAATTACCTGATATTCAGTTGTATAATCAGTACATCTGATATATTCCACTTTTACAAACACATTTTTCTTACGAGCAACTTCCAATAGCTGTTCACGTGCAAATTTAGATGCAGCTGTTTTTCCTGTTCCAGTTTTACCGTATAATGTAACATTTGAAGGAGTTACATTGCTTAAAACATCAATCCAATATTTAGCTATTTGTCGAATTTGATCTTCCCTATGAACTAACTTGTCAGGCAAATACCTATGATCCAAGGGAGCCTTATCCTTGAATATGGAAGTTGTAACTGTTTCATCATTTTCCAAATCATCAAAAATATTTGACATATATCCACCTTAAATTTCAATAAAAAAATAGAAGTATAATTTCCAGTGTTAATAATATTAAATGCCTCATAAATAAAGTTTTTTATTACAATTTTGAAAAAACATAATAAAATTGAAAAAAAATGAAAAAATTAATTAACTTAAAATGATTAAAATCAATAAATTCATTTAAATTTCAGTTTATATAATTAAAACAAAATACTTATTTCTTAAATTTAAATTTAACTGCTTGAAAATAGATTAACAATTAAATATGAAATGGTACTATTTCAAATATAAGATAACAATTTCAAGTGTAACTATTAAGAAAAAACAATGAAAAAACGTTCTCTAAACGCTCAAAATAAGAAATTTTTAAAAAAATTATAATGATTTTACATTAAGAGAGAGACATCCATTTCAAGTGTAAGTGATTTCATGCAAAAGCCAATTTACAAGACATGTATTTCAAGTGTAAAAAAATTGTAAAATTCAATTACAAATGTAAAATTTCACAAAAACAGAAAACAGGATTTAAAACTCAAAAAATAAGAAAAATTAGGGAGATAAATTTCAACTGTTTACACTTGAAATATACCCCTTCACTCAAAATATACCTTCGTATACGTTACACTTGCAACGTACCCCTCCCTCTCTAAATGAACATATCGTTCTCATTAGATTGGTTAGGAATTGTTGAGACACTGCCGAATTTTTTGTCAATCAACCAGATGCAATGTAATTTGGATTTGAATACTCTTTTCAATGCTCTAATGAAGCTATCCTTAGTCAATCCATCTTCAAATATTTGATCTGTGATTATGAATTGCTGCAAAATATCCTGATTAACCTGGAGTTCATAATCAATTAAGAAACTGTTTAATCCGAAGTTTAAATCGAGAATGAAATCTTTTTTGGTTTTTGCATCAGCAGGAATCATCAAGTTCTTATGTTCGGGAGAGACTTGTGTTGCACATGCAACAACTATGCAATCTTTTCCTTTTGGCTTAACAACATCCATTATATTGTCCTTTGGAAACTCAATGATGAAATGAAAATCGGCATTTTCATCATATTTCATTTCTCTTAACAAATCTTCGTCAAGTAACCATTTTTTTATTGTTTCATCAGAAATCATAGTATCATCATTAATTAAAATATATAATAAATTATTTATTTTTTTATTATATATATTATAAACTATGATTGAATTCAATGAAATTGTTAATGGAATAATTCAGACAAACGTGAGCAGTATCAGTTCATTTAATCTGTTTTTATTCATCATATTTGCATTAATTTTTTCACTTGCAATAGATGTTCTGTTTGGTGAGCTTCCAGGTAGGATTCATCCTGTTGTGATAATGGGTTCAATTATAAATTTCTTCAAAAAAATGTTCATTGGAATAAGAAATAGATCATCCGGTTTTCTTCTTGTTTTATGTTCAAGTATTGTTTCAAGTGTAATATTATTATTATTTTATTTTATTTTTTCTTATAATATAATATTATTATTTATTTTATTTATTATTCTATTATCATCATTTTATTCAGTTAATATGCTTTTACAGACAGCTATTGATGTAAAGAATGATTTAAAGGAAGACATTGATAAGGCAAGAATGTCAGTCTCATACCTTGTTAGCAGAAACACTGATGAATTGACAGAAAGCTTCATTGTTTCAGCTGTTATTGAAAGCCTGACTGAAAACATCACTGACTCATATGTCGCTCCGATTTTTTATTATTTCATATTTGGAATTATAATTTTATTTTATCCGATTAATTATGAATTGTATTTCCTGCTGCTGGTTCCAATGCTGTACCGATTGTCAAATACAATGGATGCAATGGTTGGATACACAACTGATGAACTTAAGGATATCGGTTTTTTTGCAGCAAAAATTGATGATATATTGAATTATGTACCGTCAAGGATTGCAGGTTTGTATGTTGTCCTTTCTGCATACTTGTTAAGATTGAATGGAAAAAACAGTTTTAGAATAATGATGAGGGATGCAAGAAATTGCCCGTCTCCTAACTCAGGTTATACCATGGCTTCAACAGCCGGAGCACTTGATATTCAACTGATTAAAAAGGAAACATATATCTTAGGCGATAACAATAAAGAGATATTGGCAGATGACATTACCAAGGCTGTAAATTTATCTAAATTAACAATTATATTATTTACAATAACAATAATTTTATTATTTATATTAATTTATGTGATATTATGAAAATTGCAATAATTTCCGTTTCAGATAAAGGTCAAGATCTGGCAGTTGCCTTAAAAGAAAAATTGGACTATGATTCAACTGTAATTAAAACAGATTTATATCATAAAAATGTTAGGAAATATTTTCCAATTTTATTTTATGAATATGATGCGATTATTGCAATCATGGCTTCAGGAATTCTGATAAGATCCATTGCACCTCTAATTGAGTCTAAAGTCACTGACCCTGCAGTTTTAAATGTTGATGACAATGGCAATTTTGTCATTTCTACTTTATCAGGTCATTTGGGAGGTGCAAATAAGCTAACATATAAAATAGCCGATTTAATTGATGCAACACCTGTCATTACGACTTCCACTGATGTTAACAATAAATTGGGCATTGATGTTATTGCAAAGGATTTATATTTATCAATCAGTGACACTAAGGAAATACTGTTTTTCAATAAGGCCATCTTAGAAAATGAAGAAATCACATTCACTTTAAATTGTGACAAAAATTATGATTATTTATTCGATTATCTGGAAAATGTTACACTTGAAATGAATGTTTCATTCAATTATTCAGACAAAGTCAATACAGATGAAATACATGTTCAATGTGGTCAGCATAAATTAATTCTAAAGGAGAAAAAAATAGTAGTCGGAATCGGATGCAGACGTGGAAAGGAATGTGAAAAGATTCATGAAGGATTAGTAAAATCAATCTCAGATTTGAATATTCATAAGTCAAGAATCAACATGCTTGCATCAGCTGAAATTAAAAAAGATGAACAGGGCATTTTGGAACTTTCAGAAAAATTAAACATTCCTGTTAACTTTGTTGAGATAGAAAAGCTAAAGCTGTTTACATCCAATGATGTTGCAAGATCAGAATTTGTATTTTCAAAATTTGGAATATATGGTGTTTGTGAACCTTCAGCTTTAATTACAGCAGGATTTGATTCAAAATTAATTTATAAAAAGACTTCTTATGATGGCGTTACAATATCAGTGGCTGTTTCAAAATGAATATAAAAAAAGAAAAATTAAATTAGATTGATTCTAATTTAGATAAAACTTCCCAAATTAAAGTTCTAGCATGAACTGGTATATTTGGATCGTTACTGATTTCGTCTAATTTTCCTAATACTGTACTTATTTTTACAGATTGGTCTTGTTCTTCATCTTTTAATAAAGTACTGGATTCCCCAGCTGCCTCTCTGATATTACGAGGCACAGTATTATTATCTGCAATATATTCAAGTATTTCACAAACTTCCTCGATTTGACTGTTCATAAATACTCCCTCCAAAATAATTAATTAAAAATAAGTTAATAAACTATTAAATTATATATTTGTTCGTATACACTTTAAATATTTTTTGGTAATTTTCAAAATATTCATAGAAAAATATATATTATCATAAAAGTAATTATATATCATGTCAGATATAAGCAAAACTACTATAAATTTACCTGTAGACTTAAAAAAAGAATTAAAGAAAATGGCTATTGATGAAGATACTTCATTATCCGGTTTAATCATTAAAATGATTGAAGAAGGAATGAAAACTAGAAATAAATCAGATGTTATCCCAGATGAAGATGAAATTTAATCTTCAACTGAATTTAACATATGAGTTATGAATTGAATTTTGGCAGTTTCTTCTACAAAAATTGCAAGTAATTTAGCCTCTTTTAGACAATCAGCAACACAGATAACACCATGATTTTTTAAGATCAATACGTCTTCGTCACCTATATTTTCACTAACTATTTTAGCTAATTCATCACTTCCTGGCTTTTCATATCCAACTTGAGCTAAATATTTATTATTTATTTCTCCAAATCCTTCAAGTCTTTTAAGCCTTTTTGAAGAAAAAGCAAAACCAGTGGCATATGTTGAATGAGTGTGTACAATGGCATTCACATCAGATCTATTTTTATAAATTCCCAAATGCATATTGACTTCAGAAGAAGGTTTTCCATTTGTTAACACATTACCTTCCATGTCAACTAATATAATATCCTCTTCATTTAAGTCAGATAATGATTTTAAGGTTGGAGTGATTGCAACAACATCTCCGTTTGATGTTTTGATTCTTTTACTTATGTTTCCGGATTTTCCAGAAACTAATCCTTTTTCGTAAATTTCATTTGAAACACTAATTATCTCATCAATATTTTTTTTCATGATTAACCTCATTCGATAAATTTGAAATGCTTATATTTTCCTTTATGAAGTACTGGAACTTCCGCAGGAGTTGGATTGATATTGTAAATTTTTTGGAACTCAGTCTGAGTCTGGAAAGTACCAGAGTTTATTAAATGAACTCCTTTATACTTTTTGTAACTGTTAATGTGAATGTGTCCGGTATGGAAAACATCTGGAACCTCATCAATAACAAGATAATCTTCAAGTTCTGAAGCAAGTGGAGTTCTTTCACCATAAATCGGAGCTAAATGACGTTTTTGTAATAGTTCTTCCATTATTTCATCACTTTTTTCATATTCGAAGTTTTTGACAGCCATTACCAAATCGTCAAAACTACGTCCGTGGTAAATTAACACGTTTATGCCGTCCAGTGAAACTACACCTGGATTTGAGATGAATTCCACATTGTCAAGCTCGTACAATGCTTTTGCATATTTTTCAGGAACAGCAGGTTGTGGTTCAGCAACCCTGGATGCGTCGTGGTTTCCAGGGGCAATGATAATCTTAATGTCGCTTCTGATATTTCCTAAAAATCTTGCAGCTTCATTATATTGCTGGGTAATGTCTTTAATTGCAAGTTCCTTATCCTGGTTTGGATATACACCGATACCATCCACGATATCTCCACCGATAATGAGATATTTGACATCTTCAGCAACTCTTCTTTGCTCTTCAGTACCAAATTCACAGTTAATCCAATCAATGAATCTCTGGAAAGCATCTTCAAGGAATGTTAAGCTTCCAATGTGAACATCAGATAAAAATACTATACCGAAGTCCATTTCCTTTTCAGGAATCCTCAAGACACCAGGTTTGATAATTTGCTGACCAAATGCAAAACCTGGATCATTACTTTTGTTTGCAATTACGCCTATAACTTCATCTTTCACGAGTTTTTCGGCTTCCTGGAATAATTCCTCGTTATTGTGTGAGAATAAAACGGAAATATTGCCTGTATCATCTTCGAACTCAATGATTTTATGGCCGTTTTTACTTGTTCTTATTTCACGTACCATCAATATCAGGCTTAAACTTTCCTGTGAGTCATCAATATCAGCTATTTTTGTGAAATTTCTAAGTTCAGGTCTTTTTTGCAAAATATTTGCTAATTTTTCATATCTGCTTTTAAAGTAAGCTATTAGGTTTTCAAGTTCTCCGCTTGTGTATGATTTTTTAGAAGTGTCTTGTATGATTTTAAAATCATATTTAACATTGGTTTTTTGCTCATTCCTTTTGAATTTAATTTTTGTATCTTTAATCACTTCTGACGCTTCTAAAATATCCTTGTTTACATATGTTTCAGGAGTGTCACTTTCCTTTTTCAAGTCGTCAATTGAAGTTTTTTTAGGTTTTTCCTCTGTTTTCTGTGGTGTTTGTATCTTAGGTTTTTCTTCAATTTTCGGTTCTGTTTTCTTAACTGATGGTGTTTTGCCGGCTTCCGGAGGTTTAGGAGTGGTGTTTTCTTCATCAATCAAAGTTTTCTGATTAATATTTTCCGGCTTTTTTATACCTAATATTTCATCAACCATTTCACCACTAACTGAAACTAAATCTTTAGAAGTAAATTTATCACTTTTTAATTTAACTATCAGTGATGATGCAAAATCTGTTGGATTTTCAGCATTAATAACCCTATTATAAGCTTCAGGTGATAGGTTGATTCCTTTTTTTGCAAATTTTAATAGAAGTTTACTAGTTGACATATTAATTAATTTTTTTATTTTCTATGTTAATAAACTTTGAGAATTTTAAAAAACAATTTAAGATTTAACTTATTACAATAATTTTAGTTATCTTTATTATATATTAAAAATAAAAATTATCTTATTATAAGTTAATGATTGTGATAAAATGGCGAATAAAATTGTTAGAATTATTTTAATTATTGTTTTATTTGTTATATTTTTTGAAGTAGGACTCTTTAGTTCATATACTATCGTCACTGCTGAAGCTCCGAATATTCAGGGGTTAATTGATATGCAAATTGATAAGATAACTTCAATTTTCAATCCTGAAACTGTGAATGAGGCTTTAATTAAAGATCCAACTCCAGTCAATATTACAAATAAGAAGGATGTTGCACTGAAAATGGAAAACATGTCGAAGGTCGATGGTGTTAATGTTGATTCAATGAACGTAACCACTCGTGATGATACAAACAATAAGAACTTAACTGTTTCAATTGAAGCTTTAGGTTATGCTTCACCTAATTCAACTTCAGGTCAAATTGTAATCAGCCAGGATCCGTCCTATAAAATCATTGCATCAGCGGATGCCACATTTAGAGGAAACGGACTGATGGTAGATGATGATTCAATAACTATAACATCAGTATTAAAACTATATTAGTGGTAAAATGATTAATGTAATAGGAATAGGTCAAAATAGAGAAAACATGACTTTAGGTGCCATAAAAGCAATTGAAGAGTCAGATGTTATTATCGGTTATAAGAAATACATTGAACAAATTGAAGATTTGATCTCTGACAAGGAAGTTGTTAAAAAAGGTATGGGCGATGAAATAGCCAGAGCTGAGTTTGCTATTCAAAAAAGTTTAGATGGCCAAACTGTTTCATTAATTAGTTCTGGAGACCCTGGTGTCTTTGGAATGGCAAATGTTTTATATCAAATTGTTAGTAAGTATGAAGGTGTAGAAATTAAGGTTTATCCTGGTGTGTCAGCATTGAACTATGCTTCAAGCCACCTGGGAGCTCCTTTACATGACTTTGCAGCAATTAGCCTAAGCAATATCTTAACCCCTTTATCTGAAATTGAGAAAAAATTAAGATATGCTCTTGAAGCTAATTTAATTGTTGCGATTTATAACCCAATCAGTAAAACACGTAAAGAACCTTTCAGAAGGTTTAAACAATGTGTTTTAGATATTAAAGGCGAGGATGCTTTAATAGGTATCATCGATAGTACTTATGAGCCTCCAAAACCAACCATTGTTAAGGTTAAGGACTTAACTGAAGACATTGTTAACATGTCTTGTACATTGCTTGTCGGAAATGACTTGACTTATGTTCAGGATGGAAAGCTTGTAACACCGAGAGGATATGTAATAAGGTCTAAAATTCACGAATTATCACAAAATCATTATGAAAAATTCTTAAATGGGGAAGTTGCACACGGTCCAAACAGGGAATGCGAATATTATCCGTGCCATTTTGAAGGCCAGTACTGTGACTTCTGCTATTGTCCATTTTATCCATGTGGAGATTCCACAACAGGCGGGGAATGGATTAAAGGAAAAGGCGTTTGGAATTGTACCAATTGTCATTGGTTACACCAAAAAGAAGCGGTTGAATGCTTAAGAGAGCCTTTAGAAAATATTATAGATGAAGTTGATGACTTAAAATCTAAAAAGAAAACATTATTAAAACTTAGAAAAGCATGTTTATTACATGTTGATCCAAATGACTTATGAGGTAATTTAATTGTCAATCAAAAATCTTTTAATTGAAATGAAGAATATGTCGGAATTGATGGTTGATTTGGCATATTCTGCAGTTTTGTTCAATAGTAAAACTGCTGCTGAAGAAGTGCTCACATTAGAGAATGAAGTTAATTCAATGAATTATGAAATTAAAAAGGAATCATTGGTTGCTGCTAGATCATATGAGGATGCAGAGAAATTGACAGCTTTGCTTGAAATTGCAGAAGCTACAGAAAGTATGGCGAATGCAGCAAAAGATTTAGCTGATTTAGTATTGACTGGATTTAAACCACATCCAGTATTTAAAATGGTTATGGAAGAATCAGATAAAAGTATTGTTAGAGTTACTATAGCAGATTCATCAGAACTTGCAAATAATACTTTAGGAGATTTACTTTTAGTTAACCGTACAGGTATGAGAGTTATTTCTATTAGAAGAGGTTCATCCTGGATTTATGGACCTGATAAGAATACCACTATTTTGCCTGACGATACATTAATTTTAAAAGGAACAGATGAAGGTGCAGATTTACTTGAAAAATTAGCATCCGGAGCTTGCTCATTAGATGATATTCCAGAAGAGTTAGAAGACGAAGATTAGGTTGTGAAAAAATGATTAAGGGTAGTGATATGTGTGAAAGACAACAGACAGAAGAAGATTCGCAGTTCACTATCTACACAAGCGTTTTCTGACTTTTACGCTGAGCATGACAATATCATAAAAGAAGGATTAATTGCACTCTTGATTTGTGCAGTGGGAGATTTAATAGCAGGTATTATTCTTGGTAAAATGACCTTTTTCCTTGAAACCTTCCCGGGATTGTTGGTAGTTATTCCTGGAGCTATTGGTATGAGAGGAAATATTTTCGGATCATTTGCCTCAAGATTATCCACCAGCTTACACATTGGTTTGATATCTCCTCAATTTGAATTTTCAGAAGATTTAAACAATAATATCTTCTCCTCATTTGTCCTGACACTTGTTTTATCAATATTTTTAGGTGTTGTCGCTAAGATATTCTGTATTTTGCTACATTATCAGTCAATAGACTTGATTGATTTCATATTAATATGTACAATTGCAGGAATAATATCAAACTTGATAATGCTTCCGATTACAATGTTCGTTTCATTTAAAAGTTTTGAACATGGATGGGACCCGGATAATATTACAAGTCCGATTATAGCGGCATTTGGAGATTTGTTTACTTTACCTGCGATTATCGCTTCAACATTTATCTTAAAATTGATAGATGTTAATTTCATTGTTAAGGACGTAACCTTAGTGGTCATTTTGGTTGCTGTCTTTATTGGTTTTGTATATTGCTACCGCCTATCAGATGAGACAAAGACAATTTTAAAGCAATCCACACCAATATTGCTATTGTGTTCCTTTTTAGGAGGTTCAGCTGGCGGAATCCTGAACAGTTCAGTTGAAACATTGCTCACAAACCCAAGCTTATTGACATTGGTTCCACTGTTTTCAGGAGAGTCCGGAAGCTTAATAAGTATTTTAGGGGCAAGGCTTTCATCAGGCCTTCACTCAGGTCTGGTCGAGCCATTGAGAAAACCTGAAGGGGAAGCCTTACATAACTTTGGAATTTGCTTTATCTTGGCAATTATCGTGTTCCCATTAATTGGAATTTTAGCGGAATCATCTTCATTGATGTTTGGAACATTAGGTGTTGGATTCGATAAGATTATTCCAATTTCCACATTATCCGGACTTATTCTAGTTACTATAATGGTATTTTTAGTCTATTACATATCCACCGTTTCATACAATCATAATTTGGATCCGGACAATATTGTAATTCCGATTTCAACAAGCGTGACAGATTCAATCTCAAGTCTGATTTTAATTTCTGTTTCACTGATTATATTGGGAGTATTGGTCTAATACCAGGCCTTCATTATGAATTTGCATTCATTTGTCCTGAAGTAATCATATTTTAATTTGCTTTTATCAAAATCTTTTGGAACACAAACCAGAAGCGCCTTTGCTTTTGGCTTGTCGAAGTGTATGAATACAATTGCACTTGTGTCATCATAGAAATTGATTTCATTGTTTAGATATATTTCATCTGATGTTGTCTGCTGCCAGTATTTTCCCTTGACAACTCTTGTTGTATCCACGATGTATTTCAAATCGTATTTTTCACCATCATCCAATAGCAGATAGTAATCTGAATATTTTACATTTCCCTTAAATATCTTAAAGTAATTGCAGCTGTGTGAGCTTTGGTCGTGATCATGATTGCATTTTCCCTCGTTTTTAAAGTCTTTTATAACATACTTTTTGTAAAAATCGCATATCACCAGTCTGTTCACGGAAAATATCTCATTTGACACTTCATTTGAGCCGATTTTTACACTTGAAATAGACCTCTCGAACGGGATTAATTCCATTGAACTTTCAATTTTTGAATTGAACATGTTCTCATATACAAGCTTTTTATAATCGCTTCCAAGTGCTATGAACTTCTGATATGAAATACTATTGGGAATGATTTCTCCTCCCTCATTTACAATTGACAGACCAGGCGTGCCCTTACCCAATTCGAACCAATTATCCGGAATTCCGGCATTATTGATTAGATTGTCAGCTATTTCCGTTGTTGTGTCCTTCAGATATTCCTTCTCTTGTAGACTGATAACCTTGTCTGTTGAATTTTCAAAGGAAGTTAAAATAACCCCTAAAATTAACAGGATTATTATCAGAACTATTGCTATTTCGATTGTTGCGCTTCCTTTACTATCCATCTTCATCCAACCCATATTTTTTTCTGTGAGAGGAATCTAGAATTAAGCTGTCCCAGTCATCCGGATTTATTTTTTCGCCGTTGTAATGGTCCGCAAAAACGACATGGTCAGAGCAGGACAAGGATTCATTTTTAAGAGGAGTGTGAGTTTGAATAAACACCTCAAAGCCGTAATGGGGGCATTTTCCCTTACCTTCCAGCCTGCAAAGATAACAGCTACCGTCAGCGCTTTCATGAAAATATCCCTTATCTAAACAGTCATCCAGCACGTTAGGGTCCCCATGATGTATATATGGGTCATATGGACACTTTTTCATTGTTAATGGAGCAGTCGCTTCAATATAGGATTCCGGTGAATCAAAATGATGCAGAAGCATATATCCTGCCAATGCGGTTTTATAATGAATTTTATCGTCATATGTTAAAATTCCGGAAAGCACAGTAAGCTTAGCTATTGGTAAAGGGTCTCTCAAACCTTCAACAGATGCATTCTTTTCGATAATCTTTGAAAATTTCTCATTTCCCTTTTCAACATTTAATTTAACTTTAAACAATAGTTTCCATGGTGAATCGGTGTTTTCAACTGATTGGGTTTCTGAAGTTATTTTAATGCCGTATTTTTTATCATATTCTTCATTTTTCTCATTCAAAATCTTATTCAAGTTCTTTTTTATTTGATTATTGCTATTGAGCACTGGCAAACCGCTGTAGACCTTTTCAGTTGCTTGGGCTATTGCCTCCCGACCTGATATTTCCAGGTTTGTGGAATAGTCATCGACAATATATTTGAAATTGTCATTTGTTTCAGAATCAATATTTTGATTATTGATGTAATTTATTGAGCTTACAACAAAAATGCAAATTAAAATCAAGGCTACAACCAGAATGGCCGTTGTACCTACAATCATATTACCTTTTTCATCGATTTTCATTTTTAAAAATTTAATGAAAATTTTATAAGTTTATTTGTGAAGTGCGATTGTGTGCTTTTGCATAAAAATGTATTACATATCTTGAAATCAAGGAAAAATAGTAATAAAAAAAATACTTATTTATATTATTTAAGATAAATTATACTTATTGAAAATATATGGAGGATTTACATGTCAGATACTGTAAGAACATGGCGTCATATACAACAAAGATACAATCTTATAGGCTCTAAATGTAACACTTGTGGTGAATTATTTTTCCCATCTCGTGTAGTATGCCCTAACTGTAGGAGAAAAGGAGACCTTGAACCTTTCCAATTTTCAGGAAAAGGAAAAATATATACTTATTCAGTAATCAGATCAGCACCTGACGATTTTAAAAAATCAGCTCCCTATGCTGTAGCTGTTATTGAACTTGAAGAAGGTGCAAAGTTAACTTCACAACTTGTTGATTGTGATGTAGAAAATCTCGAAATCGGTGACGATGTAGAGATGGTATTTAGAAGAGTTAGAGAAGATGGAGAAGATGGAGTAATCTCCTATGGATACAAATTCAAAGTTATCAAATAATGCTGCTGTAATTTTGGTAAGTCATGGAAGTACCTTGCCTTATGCAGAAGAAGTATTTGATGAAATTAAGGAAAAATTTATCAAAAAATCTGGTCTTGCAGCTGAAATAGGTTACATGAAAGTTTCAGAACCTACCATTGCAGGTGCTGTGGATATTCTAAAAGATCAAGTCGATGATTTGGATAGAATTATAGCACTTCCAGTATTTTTAGCTCCAGGAATCCACACTAACATAGATATTCCGCAATTATTAGGTCTTGAACCTTTAGAAGTTGACCCAAGATGTCCTGATGGAAACTATCCTGATGAACATTATCTGTCAATTGCTCCCGATGTAGAATTTGATGGTGAAATTGAATTGTTAAGTTCAATTGGGCCTCGTGATGAACTTTTAGATATAATAAATAAGAGAATTCAAGAGGCATTAGCTGAATCCAAATTAAATGATGATGCTAAAACCGGAATTTTACTTGTAACTCATGGTTCCAGACTAAATTATAATAAAGAATTTGCCACCGCATTATATAATAAATTCGAAAAAACTTGTGATTTACCATCAAGTTTTGGATTTATGGAATTGTGCGGTCCTAGCATACCAGAATCTATTAATAAATTAACAGAAGAAAATGATTTAGAAAGATTAGTGGTTGTGCCAGTCTTTATTGCTCCGGGAATGCATACAACTCATGATATTCCACATATTTTAGGATTTTTAGAAGAACATGAACATTCACACTCACATGACCACGGACATGGGCATGATCACTCTCATGACTTGACTCCAGTGGACTTTGACGGTGAAATATTATATCCTGAGCCAATCAAAGCGGATGATATATTAATTGATATTTTAATTAGTATGGTAGATGAAAAATTATAAGTTTTTCATATATTTTTTTTGAAAAATTTTTTTCTCAAGATAACTTAATTTAATTTAATTTGAAACTTAATTATAATTTATTAATGGATGATAAATATGTCTGATAAAACAGGAATTTTGCTTTTAAGCCATGGTTCCAGATTGGATGATGGGGAAGAAGTAATTAAAGCTTATAAAGAAATGTATGAAGAAGAATTTCCAGATATGCCCGTAGAATATGGATTTATGGAAATCAGAAAACCAGGTATTCCAGAAACAATTAAAAAATTATCCACAGAAAACGAATTGGATAGAATTATTGTAGTGCCTGTATTTGTAGCACATGGATTGCATACAAAAAGGGACATTCCGGGATTGCTTGGAATTGAAAGTGATTTTGACGCTGAGTCAGTATCCGGTCATCATCACCACCATCATGACCACGATGATCACGACCATGATCATGGACACGACCACGGGCATCATCATCACCACCATCATGACCATGATGAGGAACCGGTTGAGTTTGATGGTGAAATCGTTTTAACCGATCCATTAGGAATCGATAAACGTATGTATGAAATCATTAAAGACAGAGTTTCAGAACACTTATAATTCTGAAACATTCTTTTACTTTTTTTTCTTAAAATTTATTTATTTTAAAATTTATACTAATATTCATG
>CAMNJW010000015.1 GCA_946541845.1 uncultured Methanobrevibacter sp. | reverse complement strand
TTTTACTTTTTTTTCTTAAAATTTATTTATTTTAAAATTTATACTAATATTCATGACTCTCAAAGTCTCAGATATTGGTGAAAAGGAATTGGTCAGATATATTATTACCAATTCAAAGGATATAACTCCGGATGATACTGCAATTACTGAATTTGATTCTACAAATTTGATTTCAACAACAGACATGCTGATACAGTCAAGACATTTTCCTAAAAACATGCCTTATTTTGACATGGGATTTAAGTCAGTGACTGTCAACGTAAGTGATTTGGCAGCAATGGGTGCTGAACCATTAGGATTTTTATTGTCAATAGCCATTCCCAAAGATTTGGAGTTGGATTCTTTTAAGGAAATAATTGAAGGAGTTTTAGCCGCTTGTGAGTATTACCATATTCCATTGATAGGCGGAGACACCAACGAGGCTTCTGAAATAATAATGTCCGGAACTGCTTTAGGTCTATGTGATGAGCCTTTGATGAAGAATACTTATTCAAAAGGTGATGTTGTTGCCGTCACAGGAGACCTTGGTATTGCAGCATTGGGCTTTGAATTGGAGACATCATATAATATTTATGTTAAGAAGGCTTTTAAACCAAGAGCGAAGCCTGAAGAAGGCCAGATTTTAAGGAAATTTGGTGCAACTTCATGCACTGACATTACAGATGGGCTTGCAAGTGAATTGTACGAGATAAAAAAGGACGGCTTTGGGTTCATGATTCATGAGGAGCTTTTGGAAATATCTGATGAGTATAAGGACAAGGCCAGTGAACTTGGATTGGATTATTTGGATTTGGTCTTGCATGTTGGCGAAGACTTTGAGCTATTGTTTACCATCAAAAAAGATGATTTGGAAAAATTGCCGATTGATTATAAGGTGATTGGAGTCGTAACAGATTCCAACATAATTGAATTGACTTTGGAAAATGGCTTTGTAGAGGAAATTAGAAACAAGGGTTATGAGCATTATGTTAGTGAATAATGAATTGTATAAGAAAAGCTCCAAGACTCAAAAAATCAGATGTGAAATATGTGCAAACTATTGTAAAATATTTGAAGGCAGTGTTGGAGTTTGCAGGCAGCACAAAAACATTAACGGAGAGTTGTTTGACGAATCATATGGAATAGTTTCATCATTGAGCCCTGACCCTGTTGAAAAAAAGCCCTTAAATCATTTTTTACCAGGCACATTGACATACTCAATAGGCGGTTTTGGGTGTAACATGACCTGTTTACATTGCCAGAACTATATGATATCACAGGAATATGATAAATTATCAAGAGGAATTAAAATAACGCCAGAAGAGATTGTGGAAAATGCACTTAACTATAATTGTCAATCAATTGCTTGGACCTATAATGAACCTACGATACACTTGCCGTTCTCCAAGAAAACTTCCCTGCTTGCAAGGCGCAAAAACCTGAAGGTTATCTATGTCAGCAATGGATATTTTTCAGACAGGTCAATTGAGGAAGTATTGACTTTTGTCGATGCATTCAACATAGACTTGAAATCAATGTCAGGCGATTTTTATAAAAATGTCTGCGGGGCAGATTTAGATATTGTTTTGGATAATTTAAGAAGAATATACCTGGAAGGAAAACACCTTGAGGTTACAAATCTGATAATCAATGATTATAATGATTCCATTGAAGAGATTTCTGAATTGTGCGATTTTGTAGTCGATGAATTAGGCCCTGATGTGCCTCTACATTTCTCAAGGGCATTTCCATATTATAAAATGGATGATATTTCACCTACTCGACATGAGATTTTATTCAAAGCAAAAGAAATAGCTATAGAAAAAGGAATAAAACATGTGCATTTAGGTAATATTTAAAAAAAGTAAATTAAAAGTTAGTTTATTCAGAAAAACTAACTCTTTCGAATTTTTCAATTGTTTTAAGTGATTTTGTTGCATCCACACCTATTTTTGTAGTGGTTCCATCACTTTCAGCTACAGGGTCAAGAGATGATCCACGAACGTTCGGAACAATCATGATGTCCCTGTCACCTTTAACACGTGTAGCTATTGCATATTCAACATCTTCAGCGTCAAACACATCAACATCGGTGTCAACCACTGTGCAGTGTTTGAGTGAAGGGTGTGCGGATAGCGCTGCCATAATTGCATTTTTACCGTCACCTTCTGTCTGTTTATTGATGGATACAACGGCATGTAACCAGCAGCAACCTCCTTCAGTCAAGACAACATTCTCAACTGTTGGAACTGCATTTTTAACGGCCTTGTATATTCTAGGTTCTTGTGGAAGGCCTTGTAACAATTTATGTTCGAATCCTGCTGGAATAATAGCATGGTAGCATGGATTTTCCTTTTTGATATGCATTTTTTCCAGGTTGATGATTGGCTGGTCACGGATAATGTCATATGTATCGGTTAAATCAACGAAAGGTCCTTCAGCAACGGTTTCGGTTACTGAAATTTTACCTTCAAGAATAATGTCAGCTTGCGGCACTTCTAACTCACCGCATTTAATCAATTCCAGTTCACCATCTTTAAATGCATTTGCAACATCCATCTCATTGTAATCGATTGGAATTGAAGTGGTACTTGCAAGCAAAATTGCAGGATCCATTCCAATAGCTATTGCAATGTCCAAGTCTTTTCCTGCTTTCTGTGCATTTTGGAAGTAAGTATAAAGGTTTCTTGGAACAATTCTAATAACCAGTCTTTTGTTATCGAGAACCATCATCCTGTGGATTGAGGCGTTTTGAATACCGGTTACAGGGTCACGTGCAAAAACGACACCTGCAGTAATGTAAGCTCCGCCGTCTCTGGTATAATGGGTCAAAATTGGAATTTTATCCAAGTCAACATCAAATGTATCATAGTCAGTAAAATCAGTGAATTTGTCTACCTTAACCGGATTTTCCATTGCATCAATGATTTTTTCAGTGATTTCTGATACTTCACAATTAATTGATTTTGCAATCTTATCCCTAGTATTACAGATTCCAGAAATGACCGGAATATCAAACCCTTTTACATTCTTAATAATGACTGTGTCCTTAGGGTATTTTCTTAATACTTTGGATATTTCGTACTCAGTGGAGAGTTCGTCAGTAATCTCAATAATGTTTTCGCTTGTAATTTTCATAATACCACTATAAATTAATTTTTTTATCTTTTAATTTGTCTAAAAGCACTGTAATTTCAGGGTTTTTAATGGAAAGAATTTCTCCTGCAAGAACTGCAGCGTTTTTACCGTTGTTTATACCAACAGTTGCAACAGGTACCCCCGGGGGCATGCTAACGGTAGTAAGCATATAATCATCACCATTTTCATTAGTGCATGGAACTCCAATAACCGGTCTGTCAGTTAATCCCACGATTCCTCCTGTGACTTGTGAAGAGTTTGAACTGACTCCAATAAAGATTTTAGCCTTTTCCATGCATTTTACATAACTTGTGAATTTTTTAGTAGATCTTATCGGACAAATGACCTTTATATCATGGCTTATTTTGAGTCTGGTCAATATTATTCCTATTTTTTTAGCTGTTGCAACGTCACTATGCCTTCCAACGATTATTGCAACTTCTGCATCACTATTTTTACAGTTAACTTCATCCATGTTGGCTTCAAATTCTTTAATGTTTAAATCTTCAACATTTAAAAAATCATTCTGGAGGAATTTTTTATCTTCAATTTTTTGTACAATTTCCGC
The DNA here is from genome assembly GCA_946541845.1 of uncultured Methanobrevibacter sp. GTDB lineage: Archaea > Methanobacteriota > Methanobacteria > Methanobacteriales > Methanobacteriaceae > Methanocatella. The sequence goes on along the minus strand of CAMNJW010000015.1, from coordinate 21,302 downwards.
ATTGCTGTTTTTTACTTTTTCCGCATATTCTTTTCTAAGATTAATCACTTTTTGGCGCACTTCTTCATCGTGAATTCCAATAAACTGTGCGGCAAGAATTGCAGCATTGTCTCCCCTGTCAATCCCAACTGTAGCGATAGGAGATGGATACGGCATTTGAACAATTGATTCTAAAGCGTCAATACCTCCTGTTTTTACATCTACTGGAACTCCAATTACAGGTCTTGGAGTATATGCAGCAATTGAACCAGGTAAATGTGCAGCAAGTCCTGCAATTCCAATGAATACTTCTATTCCTGCATCTGTTCCTTTTCGAACTATTTCACGAACTAAACCTGGTGTTCTATGAGCAGATGCGATTTTTAAACTATATGGTATTTCCAATTTTTCTAAAATGGACATACTTTTTTCAGCTATGGCAATATCTGATCCGCTTCCAAGAATAATCATTATCTTTGGTGTCATTAAAAATCCCTTCTAAAATTAATTTTTAATTCATTATAAACTATTGATTTTAAAATATATTAAACTATCATTGTTAGATTAATCCTATTTCTGAACAAGTCCACATCTAAAACCTTAACGTCGACAATGTCTCCGACACTAACAATATCAAGAGGATGCTTTACAAATTTATCCGCAACCAGTTGTGATATATGAACCAATCCATCCTGATGAACTCCAATATCGACAAATGCACCGAAATCAACAATATTTCTAACTGTTCCCTGCATTATCATGCCAATTTCCAAATCTTCAATTGACAATACATTTTTTCTAAGAATAGGTTTCGGCATATCCTCACGTGGGTCACGGCCAGGCTTTTTAAGCTCTTTGATAATGTCCTTTAGGGTTTCAATACCTATGTCCAATTCCTCGGAAATCTCTTCCAGATTGACATTGTCCAGTCTTAAGTTGTTTTTGCCTATGTCCTCTGCTGTGTAATTAAGTTTTTTTAGTAACTTGAATGTAGCATCATATGATTCCGGATGTATTGTTGTGTTATCGAGAGGGTATTCGGGATTGTCAATCTTTACAAATCCTGCACACTGCTCAAATGTTTTCTTACCGAGTTTTTTAACATTTAATAGTTCCTTTCTTGAGCTGAAACTACCGTTTTCTTCCCTATAACTGATGATATTTTTTGCGGTTGTATTTCCTATACCGGATACATAATTGAGCAAGCTGTAGGATGCGGTGTTCAAGTCAACGCCCACTTCGTTAACCACCTTTTCAACCACTCCGGTCAATGAGTCGTTCAGGTGTTTTTGGTTCATGTCATGCTGATATTGTCCGACGCCTATTGACTTAGGGTCAATCTTCACAAGCTCTGCAAGCGGATCCTGAAGCCTTCTTGCTATTGAAACTGCGCTTCTTTCGCCCTCTGAAAAATCAGGAAACTCTTCATCAGCCAGTTTTGAAGCGGAATATACGGATGCGCCGGCCTCATTGACGATTATATATTCCACATTAGTGTTTTCAATAATTTTAGCCACAATCTCCTCTGATTCTCTTGAAGCTGTACCGTTGCCTATAGCTATAACATTAATATCATACTTTTTAATCAATTCACGAACGGTCTTGATTGATTCGTTCACCTTGTTCTGCGGTGCGGTCGGATAGATTAAGGCGGTATCCAGCACCTTTCCTGTCTCATCTATGATTGCCAGTTTGCAGCCTGTTCTAAATGCAGGATCCCATCCTAGAATTGTTTTTCCAACAAGCGGACTTTCCATCAATAACTGATTTAGATTTTTAGCGAATACCTCAATTGACTGTTCTTCCGCCTTTTCTGTTAGGTAATTTCTGATTTCACGCTCAATTGCAGGGGAAATCAGTCTTTTATAGGAATCTTCAATGGCTTCCTTAATGATTGGGGTTGTAAACCTGTTGTATTCAATCTTTTCGGGGATTTTTGAGACATTCTTTAAGACATGCCTATTGAGGTATTTAGTTATCTCATCACTGTCGCAAACGATTTTTCCCTTTATGACTCCTTCATTTTCAGCCCTGTTTATTGCTAAAATCCTGTGCGGAGGTATTTTTTTAATGTTTTCCGAATAATTGTAATAGATATCGTATTCTGTAGATTTTTCGCTGTCCTTTGCTTTTGTTTCAATTTGGCCAGTATAGAATGTGTTTTGTCTGATTTTTTTTCTGAAGTCTGAATTGTCGGAGACAACTTCTGCTATTATGTCCTGAGCTCCTTGAATTGCTTCCTCAGGGGTTTTCACTTCATCGGTTACGTATTTTTTAGCTATTTTCTTAACACTTTCACTAACGTCCTGTTCCAATATGATTTGAGCCAATGGTTCCAGACCCTTTTCACGTGCCTTTGTTGCCCTTGTTTGCTTTTTGCTTTTGTATGGCCTGTATAGGTCCTCAAGTTCAACTAAAGTTTCGGCACCTAAAATCTTATTTTTTAACTCATCATCGAGTTTTCCCAATTCTTCAACTCGTTTAATGACTTTTTCCTTTTTTTCTTCAAGATTTCTCAGATATTTCAATCTTTCATCAAATTTCCTCAATGTCTCATCATTTAATGAACCGGTCACATCTTTTCGGTATCTTGCTATAAATGGTATGGTGTTGCCGTCATCAATTAATTTGATTACCTTTTTAACTTGCCAATTAGCTAGATTTAATTCTTTTTCAAGTGTTTTAGCTATCATTTTTTCACTATAATTAATTTAAATATTATAATGTTATTTTTAAAACTAATTTAAGTTTTCTGTTACACATTTATAATGGATAAAGAATAAAACTAATAATAGTAAGAACTTTTAATGGAGAATTTAGATTGTATTGGTTTTTTGTAATCTTTGCTTTTTTACTGGCCAGCATAAAAACTCAAAAGCCTAAAAAGTATCAAAAAGTTTCTGTTATCATCCCCGCTTATAATGAGGAGGAAACAGTGGCTAAGGTTGTTGGTGTAGTTAAGAAAGTGTCGTTTGTAGATGAAATCATTGTTGTCAATGATGGGTCTAGTGATAACACTGAGGCTGAAGCTCTTAAAGCGGGAGCTATTGTAATAAATCACTCAGTTAATAAAGGAAAGGGTGAAGCATTAAATACAGGTTACAGAGAAGCCGAATGTGATATTATTGCATTTATTGATGCGGATATTTATAATTTAACTTCAAAAAAAGTTGAAGCAATGATTATGCCTATACTTGAAGGAAAGACTGATATTACAAAAACTAAATTTTCCCGTGCTAGTGGACGTGTTACCGAGCTTACGGCTAAACCTTTACTTAATTTTTTCTTCCCTGAAATATCTTTTGAACAGCCATTAAGCGGTCAGTTTGCAGCACGTAAGGAAGTTTTAAAAAGAATTAATTTTGAAAGCGATTATGGTGTTGACGTTGGTATTGTTATTGATGCTGATGTACTTGGAATTTCCATAATGGAAGTGGATATCGGTGCAATTGAACATGACATGTCTCCACTTTCTGATTTGAATATAATGGCTAATGAAGTTGTAAGGACAATTATAGGGCGTGCTAATAAGTACGGTAGAGTTACAATGATTGATGATATTGGTTATTATATTAGAATGTCTATTGTTGGTTTATCTTTAGTAATTTTAGGATTATTCACAATATTCTTTGTTAAGTTTGTTCCTTTAGCTATTGGAGTATTGATTTCTTTAATTGGACTTATCATATCTATTTATTACATTGTTAAAGTAATTGTCAAGTCCATTAACATGTTTAGAAAAACACCGAGGGGAAGCTTTGTAAGGTCATTTATCAAGATTCACTTTCCGATGATCATATCAATCATTGTTCTGCTTTTGATGATTTCAACATTCATCGGTGCGGCTCATTTTGAGCATGGTGTATTATCAATCGAGCCGAACTCAAGAAATCTAATTATTTACACTGATGATTCCCCGCGTGACGATACAATTTCAGTAAGGGGGCCTTATACCATAGATACAGCAATTGAAAACGAGTCCGACCAAATCCGTATGCCTTCGGATGCAATGATGACATTGGGCGTTAAGGTCAACGATACGATACAATTGGATGAAAATGAGATTTACTTGATTAATGAGACAAGGAACGGCGAACCTGATACATTTAGATTGCCAATTGAGGCTGGAAAGCTATTGGATGTTCAAACAGGTGAAGTAATTCAAAACAGTCGTCTTAAAGACATCTTTGAAGGGGCATTAATCACTCACAGTCATGATTACAATAATTCAACAGTAAATGAAAAGTATCTCATCACTTCCAGGGATAAGCATGCATATGATTTTGAAGTGACTATGGACAATACTTCCATTGTTAACGCAACAGGAATATTCAAGAAGAATGTCACATACAGCATTGCTGCTGAAGGGGATTATTTGACTTCATTTAAATTTAAGGACAATTCAACCAAGTCTTTTAACTATGATGGCCATAAGATAAAAATAGCGTTTTATGATACAAATTCCACTTCAATAAAAGTTTTCACAAAACAAAATCAAGATTATTTCTTGAATTTCAATTTTAACTAAAAAAATAGTAATATAAATCTAAAGATAATTTCTTTAGATCTATTTTTTGTCATAGGCTTTCACTGCTTCTTCAACATCATTATAAAGTCCAAGAGCGGCCAAAGCACCGACTTTTCCTTGCTCACCGGTAACTGCAATCAATGGAATGCCTAAATCTTCTGCTGTTTTTTCTGCAGTTTCAACATCCATCATTCCAGATTTGGTAGCAATGGAATATTCTCTTAATTTTTCTGGAATATCCAAACCTTCTAAAATAGCTATCGCTGTTTTATCAGATAAAGTATCTCTTTTAAGAATTTCAATAACTCTGTCAATCAAGTCCTGTTTTTTATCACTTTCAACCGCGAAAGTCAAAGCAATTGAAACACAGTTTTGAGTTTTGTGAGGGTTGTGAGGATATAACTGTACAATAATATGGTCTAAGTATTCAAAACCTTCATTTGCAAGTTCAACACCTAAATTATGAGCCATTGTCCAGGTTGCACCGGCATCCTTAGTATCAGTGTCATCCACACCTATAACCACTTTTTCAAGTTTAGGTGTTACAACGGTTGCTCTTCCTACTTTAGAGCCTCCTCCACTTTCGATGAGTTCAATGTATTTGACACCTTTACCCATTCCTCTGCACATTCCAGCTCCGACACCTGCACCTGCAAGGCCTGCGTGAGTTACCTTGACTTCGTCGCCATCAACAACGATTTCATCAATGCCCGCTGCATTGAAGCTTGCTTTTAAGTCTAAAGGTGCACTTCCAACATGACATGAATAGACATGCTTGTTTCCGTCACGATAAGCTGAATCAATTAATTCAGAGTTATTTCTGTATTGATTTAATAACCAGTGAGATCCTGAAATGCATGGATGGTATTCCACGATTTCAACTTTATCTCCATCAACCATTGTCAATACTTTCTCGTATGGAGCTACCCAAGGGTCATTAAATTTTTCCTTTAATTCTTCAGGTTTTAAAATTTCCATCAAATCATCACTAAATTTCTTTTAATCTATCGCACATTTTTATTGCAGCTTCAACAGCACTTTTTGCGTTTTTAACACGTCTGTGAGCATCTAATCTAGTCATTCCAGGACCAGTTATACCAAGTGCTACTGGAGTGTCGTATTCTAATGCTAAATCAGCAATTTTACGTGATGCATGCTGTGCTACAATTTGGTCGTGGTCGGTAGCTCCTTCAATTACTGCACCTAAGGTGATAATTGCGTCGTATTCACCTTTTTGTAATAATTTTTTAATTACAAGAGGCATATCGAATACACCTGGAACTGCGACTACTTTAGTAATTTCACAATCTCTGTTTTTTGCTTCTGCTTTTGCAAGTTCTAACATCATTTGAGTGATATCATAATTAAATTCCGCAACAACTGCTGCTATTTCATATTTTGCCATTTTATCTACCTCTTTAATTTTTAAGCTCCACCACTAAATATAATGAGAAGGAATCCTGCAACCCCACTTACTACCATAATGAATATGATAAAAAGTGCTGCTAATTGCATTTTTGTTAATTTTTTGAAATTCATACTTTTTGTCTCCATTTAATTTTATAAGTTATTTTTAACTTCTTCGGCCAGTTCCATGGTTGTGGCGGAACCGCCCAAATCACCAGTTAAAATATTAGCATCATTTAGTACTTTTAGTATTGCCGCATCAAATCTGTCCGCAGCCTCGTTTTCGCCAAGATATCTAAGCATCATCACGGCTGAAAGCATCATAGCTATCGGATTTGCTTTATTTTGTCCTGCAATATCAGGTGCGGAACCATGAACAGGTTCAAATAATGCTCCATCTTCACCGATATTGGCGGATGGAATTAAACCAAGTCCTCCAACAAGGCCTGCACCTTCATCGGATAGGATATCTCCGAAAAGATTTGTTGTAACAATCACTTCAAAGTTTTCAGGTTGTGTAATAAGATACATTGCAGTTGCATCTACATAGAAATCCTCGGTTGCGATATCTGGATAACGCTCAGCAACTTCATAGAAAATTTCTTTGAACAATCCGTCACTTTTCTTTAATACATTAGCTTTATGAACGCCGGTAACTTTGTTTTTACCATTCTCCATTGCATATTTAAATGCATAGTCGATAATTCTTTCTTCAGCTTCACGTGTGATGATACGTCGGGCTACTGCTCCTTCGTCAGTAAATGACTCCTCTCCTGCAATATATAATCCTTCTGTATTCTCACGAACTATCATAAAGTCAATGTTGTCGGATAATGATTTTGTATTAGGATAAGCTTTGACTGGCCTTAGATTAGCGAACATTTTCATTTCTTGGCGTATTTTAACGATAACGTCTGCCGCAGTTTCACCGGCAGCGCCAAATAGACATGCGTCAGCGTTTCTTATGATGTCTAGGGTTTCATCTGGAAGTGCTGTGCCATTTTTTTCAAGACATTCATCTCCAGCCTCTCCGTAAACATAGTCAAAGTCAATATCTAATGAGTCTAAAATGTATATTGCCGCTTCCATTACTTCTTTACCAATTCCATCACCTGGAACGACGGCAATTTGATATTTATTTTTTGTTTTTGAGGTATTCAATTAAACCACCTTGTTCTAATATTTCTAACATGAATGGAGGTAATTTCTTAAATGTAATAGTTTCACCATTTGAAGCGGTGATTGTTCCATTTTCCATATCCACTTCAATTTCATCTCCATCTTCTACAATCTTTGAAATTCCTGGAGCCTCAAGAAGTGGAACTCCTACATTTGTAGCATTTCTATAAAATATTCTTGCAAATGATTCGGCAATAACTGCTGCCACTCCTGCACCTTTAAGAGCGATTGGAGCATGTTCTCTTGAAGAACCGCAGCCGAAATTTGTTCCAGCTACAATAAAATCTCCATTTTTACATTTTTTATTGAAATCAGGATCCAAACCTTCCATGCAATGCTCGGATAATCTTTCTTCATCGGTATATATTAAGTATCTTCCTGGCACGATAATGTCTGTGTCAATGTCATTTCCAAATTTCCATGCTGTTCCTTTCATATTATCACTCCGGCGCCACAATTCTTCCTTCGATTGCTGAAGCTGCAGCAACAGCGGCAGAAGATAAAAACACTTTTCCGTCCGGACTTCCTTGTCTGCCTTTAAAGTTTCTGTTTGAAGTTGAAAGACTTACTTCACCAGGTCCGATAATTCCTGTATGTCCTCCAAGACATGGGCCACAACATGGGGCGGATACAAGCGCTCCGGCATCAACAAATATTTTAAGCAGTCCTTCATCCATCGCTTTTGAATAAATGCCTCTGGATGCAGGAATAACTAACATTCTAACTCCATTAGCTATTTTTTTGCCTTTTAATATTTTTGCAGCATCCCTTAAGTCGCTAAGTCTGCCGTTGGTGCATGAGCCTAAAAACACTTGGTCAATTTCCTGGTCAACTTCACTGACGGCTTTAACATTGTCGACATGATGAGGGCAAGCAACCTGCGGTTCCAGTTCACTAACATCAATATCAATTAAATTGAGAGAAGATGAGTCTAAATCAGTATTAAATACTTTATAAGGTTTATTTGAATGGCTTTCAACATATTTGATGGTCTTTTCATCCGGTTCTACAAGACCGGTTTTTCCGCCCATCTCTATAGCCATATTACATAAAACCATCCTGTCTGAAATGCTCATGTTGGAAACGGTTTCACCGGCAAATTCGCAAGCTTTATAAGTTGAGCCGTCAACACTTACCTGGCTGATGATATGTAAAATCACATCTTTAGCATAGACATTTTCCTTCAATTGGCCAGTTATGTTAAATCTATTGGTTTCAGGCACTTTAAACCATAAGTTTCCTTCTGAAAATACCATTGCCATATCAGTTGAACCAATTCCAGTTGAAAAGGCTCCTAATGCTCCATGGGTGCAGGTGTGTGAATCCGCACCTACAATAACTTCACCCGGCACTACATGACCTAATTCAGGCAATATCTGATGACATACTCCTGCATTCACATCATAAAAATTTTCAATACCTTGCTCTTTTACGAATTTCCTCATTATCATGTGATTATTAGCTGAGTCGATAGAATCAGCAGGGACTTGATGATCGAAAGGTATAACAATTTTTGACGGATCCCAAACCTTTTCAGTTCCAATTTTTTCAAATGATTCCACTGAAAGAGGTCCTGTTAAGTCGTGAACCATTGCTACATCAATATTTGCTATTACTATGTCTCCTGCTTCTACATTTTCTTTTCCAGAAGCTCTAGCTAATATTTTTTCAGACATTGTTGGCATATTTTTAAACCTCTTATTAATGATAAATATATATTGATTATAAAATATATAATGATTGCTTTATTTTTTAAATAATTGCCTTTTTCAATGTTTATATAATATGTCCTACAAAAGATAACTTATGGGCAAATTTTTTAATAGATCAAAAAAACAAGATAAAGAAATAATTGAGGAAAAGCCTCCTGTTTGGGAGGATAGGATTTTTTGGGTTTCAACATTACAGAAAATTGCATTTCCAGTATTAAATAACTTGGCAAGAAATTCTCTTAGAAAAAGCATGCCTTATGAATCTAATAGTCCTGAAGGAAAGAAATTTGCTAATTTTGAAGCTTTTGCAAGAGTATTTAATGGAATTGCACCATGGTTGGAGCTTGGTGTCGATACTTCCGAAGAAGGTAAAATTCGTGAAAAATACATTTATTTGACCTTGAAGTCCATTACAAACTCAGTTAATCCTAAAAATAATGACTATATTTTTGTTGTAGAACCTAAACAGTCTCTTGTTGATGTTGCTTTATTTGCTCAAGGATTACTTAGGGCTAAAAATCAAATTTGGCTTAATTTACCTATGGAGGTCCAAGCCAGACTAATTCGTGAACTTAAGAATACAAGAATAATAGCCCCATATGAAAATCATTGGTTATTGTACACTTCCATGATTGAAGCCGCCTTACTTGAATTCACAGGTGAATGTGACAAGGAACGTTTACTGTATGGAATTCGCAAGTTTAATGATGAGTTATATGTCGGAGATGCAATATACTCTGACGGTGAAGATTTTGAAGTTAGTTATTACAACAGCCTAATCATTCATCCTATGCTAAACGATATTTTGAAAGTTATGAGAAAATACGGTCTTCAGGATGGAGAATTGTTGGATGTTCAGTTAATGAGGTCCTCTAGATTAGCATCTCAACTTGAAAGGTTAATCTCACCGGAAGGAACTTATCCTCTTTTAGGAAAATCTTTAAGTTACCGTTGCGGTGTTTTCCATTTGCTTTCACAAGCGGCATTGCTTAAGATATTGCCTAGAAATATCAACCCTGCACAAGTCAGGTCAGCTCTAACTAAAGTTTTAAGAAGGCAATTTCAAAATAAAAATAATTTTAATACCGATGGATGGTTGATTATCGGATTAAACGGTTCACAGATTGATATTTCTGAAAATGATATCAACACTGGAAGTCTTTACTTATGCTGTGCAATATTCTTGGCTTTAGGTTTGGATAGTAATGATTTGTTCTGGACAGCACCATCTGCTGAATGGAGTAGCCTTAAAGCTTGGAACGGAAACCAAATTCAACAAGATCAATCTATCAATTTTTAATTCAATTCATATAAGTTCCCGTAGTTATATAGTTTAATTCCACTTGGAACTTCTTTTATTATATTTTTTGTATCAAATATTACTGGATTTTCACTATTTTTCAATATTAAATCATAATCCAAGTTTTTAAATTCGTTGTGGTCACATAAGACTAGAATCAAGCTGGCATCTTTTGCTGCTTCATCAAAGCTTACAAAATCAGGATTGTCAATGTGAGGGTCATGAATTGCAATTTCATAGTTTGTGCTTAATTTAGCAATTATCTCATATGCAGGGCTTTCCCTGTCGTCACCGGTATTGCCTTTATAGGAAACCCCTAAAATAGCTATTTTTCCGGAAGATATTATTTTTTTGACATTGTCACACACGAAATCAGGCATGGACTTATTTGTATCTCTTGCTAATTTGATTATCTTTGCAGTTTCAGGTGCCTTTGCATAAATGAAGTAAGGGTCGATTGCAAGGCAATGCCCTCCGACACCTGGTCCTGGAGAGTGTAAGTTCACCCTTGGATGCTTGTTTGCCATTTTTATAACATCTAATGCATTAACTCCAATTTCAGCACAGATTTTTGCAAGTTCATTTGCAAGGGCAATATTGACATCTCTAAATGTGTTTTCCATACATTTTGACAGTTCAGCGGTTTTTGCTTCGGTAAGCATCAATTCCCCTTCAACAAACTGGCCGTATACTTCGCTTGCTTTTTTTGCGCATTCCGGTGTAACTCCTCCAATAATGCGGTCATTATGTATCAATTCCTCTATTATTCTTCCAGGAAGAACTCTTTCCGGACAGTGTGCAAGATATAGGTCTTCACCGATTGTAAAACCTGCATCCTCAAAAATAGGCTTTATGGTTTCATCCGTGGACATCGGAGCAATAGTTGACTCTATTATGACGGTGTTTCCTTTTTCAAGATATGGTATAATGGTGTTACATGCTGTAATTACATAACTTAAATCGCAACTGTAATTTTCAGCGATATATGGGGTTGGTACTGTAATTATGAAAGCATCTGCTTTCTGAGGAATTAATGAAGCTACATATATCTTTTTTTCAACCGCTTTTTTGATTATGTCTGATATTCCAGGTTCTTCGATATGAATTATTCCTTTGTTTAAGTTGTTTATCATCTCTTCTGAAATGTCCACTCCAACCACTTCGCAGTGACTTCTTGCAAAAAGTGCGGCAGTTGGAAGCCCAATGTAACCTTGTCCCATTATACATACTTTCATGATTATTAACTCCGTCTTTTAAATATTAAATATAATATATATTAAAACTAATATTAAAAGTTTTTAAGTGGTTTTTATGAAAATTTTGATAACAGGTTCCAATGGGATGTTGGGGCATGATTTACAGGATGCCCTTAGAGAAAAGCATGAATTGATTCTTACAACCTCAAAATCGTTAGACATAACAGATAAAAATCATACTATTGAGTTTATCTGTGATGCTAAGCCAGACATTGTTATTAATTCAGCTGCATACACAGATGTGGACGGATGCGAGGAAAATGAATCCCTGGCATATGCCGTCAATGGAGATGGGGTGAAAAACTTGGCTCTGGCCTGCAGTAAGATCGATTGTCCCTTGGTTCATATAAGCACCGATTACATTTTCAACGGCAAAAAGAACAGTCCTTTGGTTGAGGATGATGAAATAGGTCCAATCAGTGTTTACGGCAAAAGCAAGCTTAAAGGTGAAGAGGCAATTCTGGAGATTCTTGATAAATATTTCATCGTAAGGACTGCCTGGCTATATGGAACCAACGGGAAAAATTTCCCAAAAACCATGTTGGAACTGGCTGAAAACCATTCCGAAATAACTGTTGTTTATGATGAGGTTGGAACACCTACATACACTCCTGATTTGGCAAAAGCGATTTCAGAGCTCATTGAAACAGACTTTTATGGAATTTATCATATAACCAATTCCGGCAGCTGTTCATGGTGCGAATTTGCAAGGTACATCTTTGATGTTGCCGATGTCGACGTCAAGGTCATTCCTGTGACAGCTTCCGAATTTGCAAGACCTGCTCCACGTCCAAGCTATTCGGTCTTGAATAACAGTAATTGGATAAAAAATGGATTTAAACCACTTAGAAATTATAAAGAAGCTATTAAAGAATATATCGGGTTGATCAAATGAACAAGAAATTAATGTTTATACTTGCATTGATTATCGCTTTATTCAGCATAGGCGCTGTAAGTGCAGGCTTTTTCGATTTTCTGCACTTTGGCGGTTCAAGCGATGTTGATGTAGTTGAAGATGGCGAATATTGTACAGTTGATGAGGTGGCAGCATATATTAAGGAATACCATAAGCTTCCAAGCAATTATATTACAAAAAAAGAGGCACAAAGTCTCGGATGGCATGGAGGACCTCTTAAGAAATATGCTCCCGGAAAAAGCATTGGTGGGGACAGGTTTACAAATAGGCAACATGTGCTTCCAGACAGTGATGATAAGTATATCGAATGTGACATAAATGCAAATGGAACCAGTCGTGGCGCAGAAAGAATTGTCTACAACACAGGTGACTTTAAGGTTTACTACACTGATGACCACTATAACACATTTACAGAGGTATAAAATGCAGATTGACGGCAAACTAATTAAAGAGGATGGCCATGATTACTTGATGGAAGTTTTAAATCTTCCAGATTATTATGGTAAAAATTTAGATGCATTATATGATTGCTTATGTGAAATGGAAGAAGAAATTGAGCTTATTAATCCTGAAGATGTTGATAAGGATATCATCGATACATTCAAGGATGCATCAGAGGAAAATGAATTTCTAAAATTTGAAATATTATATTAATAATAGCATACTAATAATTATAATAAGTGATTGTTATGAAGGGTATAGTGCTTGCAGGTGGTTCTGGAACTCGTCTTTATCCAATTACAAAAGCAGTTTCAAAACAATTATTACCTTTATATGATAAACCAATGATTTATTATCCTATTTCTGTTTTAATGCTTGCAGGAATTAAAGAAATATTAGTTATATCCACTCCAAGAGATTTACCAATGTTCAAAGATTTATTGGGTGATGGAAGTAGATTGGGAATTGAATTTTCATATGCGGTTCAGGAAAACCCTAACGGTCTTGCTGAGGCCTTTGTCATAGGTGAGGAATTCATTGGTGACGATAATGTTGCACTAATTTTAGGAGATAATATATTTCATGGGCATAGGTTCACTGAAATTCTTGAAAGGGCAACCAATTTAAATGAAGGTGCAGTAATTTTTGGTTATTATACAAATAATCCGGAAGCATTTGGCGTTGTTGAATTTGATAAGGATTGGAATGTGCTTTCAGTCGAAGAAAAACCTGAAAATCCTAAGTCAAATTATATTGTCCCGGGTCTTTATTTCTATGATAATGATGTTATAGAGATTGCAAAGAATGTAAAACCATCTGATAGGGGTGAAGTAGAGATCACTTCCATCAATGAGGAATATCTTAAACGTGGAAAGCTTAAAGTTGAGCTTTTGGGAAGAGGTATGGCCTGGTTGGACACCGGAACCCATGAAGGGCTTTTGGAAGCAGCTAACTTTATTGAAACTATTCAAAAAAGACAAGGATTGTACATTGCTTGTCTTGAAGAAATTGCTTATCTTAAAGGATATATTGATGATGAAAAATTGCTTAAAACAGCAGAGGAACTTAAAAAAACTGATTATGGACAATATTTATTTAATTTAGTCAAAAAGTGATTATATGGGAAAATTCAAATTTACGGAAACGGGAATTGAGGGTATGTTTGTTGTGGAACCGACAGTTTTTGAAGACAACAGAGGATACTTCATGGAAACATATCACGAAAAGGATTTTAGAGATGCAGGCTATGATTTAACTTTTGTTCAGGATAATCAGTCAAAATCATCAAAAGGTGTATTGAGAGGCCTACATTTACAGGTTAATTTTCCTCAGGGCAAATTAGTTCGTGTAATTAAAGGTAAAGTGTTTGATGTCGGTGTTGATTTAAGAGCAAACTCTCCAACTTACGGAAAATGGTTTGGAGCTATTTTGTCTGATGAAAACAAAAAACAATTGTATATTCCTCCGAAATTTGCCCATGGATTTTTGGTATTATCCGATGAAGCTGAATTTGTATATAAATGCACTGAATTCTATCACGGTGAAGATGAAAGCGGAATAAAATGGGATGATGAGGACATAGCCATCGATTGGCCATTGGACGGCATTGATGAGATAATTTTATCCGATAAAGATAAGGAATGGAAAAGCTTTAAGGAATCACAAATAAGATATGAGTGATAACATGACAAAAATTCTAGTTACCGGTGGGGCAGGATTCATTGGAAGCAATTTTGTCCGATACATGGTTGATAAATACTCCGAATATGAAATCATTAACTTAGATGCTTTAACTTATTGCGGAAATCTTGAAAATTTAAAAGATATTGAAAATAAAGATAACTACTCCTTCGTCAAAGGGGACATTAGGGATAAGACTGTTGTGGATGATTTAGTTAAACAGTGCGATTATGTTATTAACTTTGCTGCTGAAAGTCATGTTGACAGAAGCATAACCGACCCTGAAATCTTCATCAAGTCCAACGTACTGGGAACACAGGTGCTGTTAAATGCAGCTAAGGAATTTGGGGTTGAAAAATACGTCCAGATTTCCACAGATGAGGTTTACGGAACATTAGGCAAGGAAGGATACTTCACAGAAACAACTCCATTACAGCCAAACAGCCCATATTCTGCTTCAAAGGCCGGTGGTGATTTAATAACCCGTGCATATGGCGAAACTTTTGGTTTGCCTATTAACATCACACGCTGTTCCAATAATTATGGGCCGTACCAGTTTCCGGAAAAATTAATTCCCCTAATGATTTCCAACGCTTTGGAAGATAAAAAACTGCCGGTTTACGGTGATGGAAAAAACATCAGGGACTGGCTGCATGTTTATGACCACTGTCAGGCTATTGATCTGGTTTTACATGAAGGTGAATTGGGAGAAGTTTATAACATTGGCGGAAACAATGAAAAGCAAAACATTGAAATTGTTAAGCTAATATTAAATCAATTGGAAAAAGATGAATCATTGATTGAGTTTGTGACAGACAGATTAGGGCATGACAGGCGCTATGCTATTGATTCAACTAAGATTCAGAATGATTTGGGATGGTCTCCTAAATACACATTTGAAGTTGGAATACAGGAAACAATTCAATGGTACCTTGACAATCAGGAATGGACTGATCAGGTCAAGAGCGGCCAGTACCAGGAATATTATGAAAAAATGTATTCAAATAGATAAAATTTAAATTATCTCTTTTTACCATTTCATATTATCTTTTTATTTTTTTTAGAAATACTGTTTAGATATATGATTTTTAATTATCTATTTCACTATAATTTTTTCTATTAGCTTAATCAAAATTTTTTCATCATTAAAGATAATTTTATATATTATTATTAGTTAATAAAAATTGTATAAAATAAATTTTAAAGTTATTTTTTTATATGGGAAATGGTGATTTTAATGTTGGAGCAATATTTACCGTTTGTTGGACTAATTATTTTTGGTAATATTGAAAATTTAGTACTGTCATCACAAGGAGTGGTGGCTGGGGTAAATCCCGTCAAATTAGGAATTGCAAGTATAATTTGTGTTTCCTTATGGCTGATTATTGGAACTTTTGGAACACAGATGTTGATTCAATATGTCGATTTCATTGATTTCATAGGCGGGCTTGCGATTTTCATTTTAGGACTTCAGGCAATGATTCAGTCTATCAGGGGTGTTTAATATGGAAGAGTTGAAGCAATTTTTAGCTTTATTAGTTTTCGGTAACATTGAAAACTTAATTTTGGCAGCTCAAGGTGTTGCTGCACACGTTAATCCTCTTGGACTTGCTTGCTTAAGTTTGTGCGCTGTTGTTTTTTGGCTTTTAATAGGTACATTCGGTACAAAAATTGCAATGAAATATGCTCGTTATATTAATTTCATCGGAGGTCTTGCAATTTTCATTTTAGGTATTCAGGCAATGATGGAATCACTTCCTGGAATGTTAGCATTTTTCCATTAGATAGTATGTCATATTTAAAACATAGAGTGTACGGATTAATATTTAAGCTATTCAAATACACTCATATTAATGATAATCAGGTTTCTTTTATTATTGACTCAAAAGAGTCCTTTAAGGGAAATTTAGACTATATAAAAAAAGAATTTGAAAAAAGAGGGGAGTTTGAATTTCACTTCTTCTATAAGGATAAACTTTCCCTCAACAGTTTTAAAAGGTTAGCAGGTTCCAGGTTTATTTTTCTAAATGACAACTTTTTCCCATTGGCTTTTATGAAATTTGATTCTAGGAATATTATTGTACAGCTATGGCATGCTCCGGGGGCATCTAAGAAATTTGGCGGATCTGTAGATGTCAAAAGCAGAAAAATTCTTAAAAAAATATCCCAAAACACAGATTATTTGATTGTTACTTCAGATGACATTAAGGGGTATTATGGAGAGGCATTTCAAATGCCCAAGACTAAAATCAAGGCTTTAGGCCTTCCCCGCATGGACTATTACTTTGAAGACCATGACATCAATAAGTTAAGGTCAGGGTTCTGCAAAAAATATAACATTTCCCAAGATAAGAAAATAATACTTTATGCCCCAACATTCAGGGATGAAGAGAAGTACAATAATGTCTTCAACTATCTTGACTTGGATAAATTCAATGAGGAGTTGGGAGAGGATTACGTTTTAGCATTAAGGCTTCATCCTAAAATAAAAAATTTCTATAAAGGGGATATTTCCTCTAAAGGCCAATATATTGATGTAAGTGAATGGGAAAGCGAACAGGAGTTGATGTTGCTTAGCGACATGATGATTACAGATTATTCCTCAATAATGATTGAGTATTGTATTTTGGACAAGCCTATTATATTTTTCACTTATGATTTGGACAGCTATCTTGCTAATGAACGTGGATTTTATTATGACTTTAAGGAAACTGTTCCAGGACCAATTGTTTACAACTGCGATGAGTTGATAGATGCAATAAGGAATAATGATTTTGATAAAAACAGGATTTCAAATTTTGTAAAGACACAGTTTAATGAAATAGACGGCAAATCATCTGAAAGGATTGTTGATTTTCTTTTAAGTAAAAGGTAGTTAAAATGGATAATATTAAGGTCAGTGTAATTGTCCCGGTTTATAATAGCGAAGAGTATATAGGTAGCACACTTGATTCAATAATTAATCAGGATTTTTCAAGCTTTGAAATTATTGTAATTGATGACGGATCAACAGATAACAGTCTTGAAATAATAAAAGAGAAATTGTCCAAGTCAACTGTTAGCCATAAAGTCATACATCAGGAGAATTCTGGTGTTAGCTGCGCTCGAAATCGTGGAATTGAAGAAGCTATTGGTGAATATTTGGTTTTTGTTGATTCGGATGATTATGTAACTGGAAACCATTTGTCTGAATTGTATAACGGGGAAACCGATTTCAGCATGATACAGTTTGTCAAAAAACAGGGCGATAATTTATCAACCCCTCATCATTTCTCAAAAAGATTAATTTCATGTGATGATTTCATTAGAAAGGAACTGAATATGGAAATGCCTTTTAATTTTTGGCAATTGATGTATAGGGCAAGCATAGTTAAGGATAATAATATCAGATTCAATCCGGAGTTTATATACGGTGAGGATATTGAGTTTGCACTTAAATCACTCAGTTACGGCAGGGAAGTATCAATTAGCAATGAAGTTACATATTATTATATTCAGCATGCCGATTCGGCCATTAACACATCAGACTATAGGCGTTTTGAGGTTGTCAACATCTTTGAAAATCTTGCCGAATTTTATAGGGGTCAAGGTAGAAATGAATTGTCCGACTTAATCGTCACTTCCAGGATTCCAAAGGCAATATTCGGGAATATGAATTATTTCTTCTACAATAATTACGATTTTGATGAAGTAATCTCAAAAATGAAGGAAATGGACTTGATGACAAAACTATCCAAATATGAAGGTGATTCCAAATTCAAGTATAAAATTAAGTTATTCTTATTAAATCCTAAAATATATTATAAATCATGGAAAAAATTTAAAAATTCGATTGATTAAAATGAAAGTTTCTGTAGTAACACCAAATTACAACGGGGAAAGATTCCTAAAAACGTTCATGGATTCGCTAAATGAAGACAGTGAATATATTGGAGAAGTCATAATAGTCGATAATGGATCCACTGATGGAAGCATAGACTATCTTAAAAATAACAGATTTAACTTTCCTCTTGTTTTAATTGAAAATAAGGAGAATCTAGGATTTTCTCCCGCAGTCAATCAGGGAATTTTAAAGGCAAAGCATGATTTGATTTTCTCAATCAACAATGACACCGAAATCAAAAAAGGCTCAATAAAGGCTTTAGCTGACTTAATCAGTTCCAGCGATGATATTTTTTCAGTTCAAGCTAAAATGCTCCAATACACAAACAAGGAACTGATTGATGATGTCGGTGATGAATACAATCTTCTGGCCTGGACTAAAAAGACAGGTGAAAACCATCACTCCGATGAATACAGTGAAGTGATGGATATATTTTCAAGCTGTGCCGGAGCTGCAATGTATAAAAAACCGGTTTTAAATGAAATCGGGCTGTTTGATGACAATTTCTTTGCATATATGGAAGACGTTGACCTGGCGATAAGGTCAAAGATCAACGGATATAGAAACCTGCTGTGTCCCGATGCAATCGTTTATCATATCGGCAGTGCAACCTCCGGAAGCAGATATAATGAGTTTAAAGTAAGATTGGCCGCCAGAAATAATGTCTGGGTTGTTTATAAAAATATTCCTATTCCCTTAAAAATCGTTAATTTCATTTTCCTGTTTTTAGGATTTTTAATCAAGTATCTGTTTTTTGTTAAAAAGGGATTCGGTTCAACTTATTTGGAGGGAATTCGCGAAGGTCTATCCACTAGAAACAAAATCGATAAGGTCAAATTCAAAACTAAGAATACGAAAAATTATTTTAAATTTGAATACAGATTAATAATTAACACTTTAAAATTTTTAAAAAGATAGCCAGTGAGTTTTATGGACCTTTCAATAGTAATTGTAAATTATCAAACATTTGATCTGACAAAAAACACTATCAATTCCATATTTGAATATGAATATCCCTTTGAATATGAGATTCTGGTAGTGGATAACGCATCTAGTGATGATAGTCTATCCAGATTACAGGATTATTTCAAAGACAGCGTTACATTTATAGCATCTGCTGAAAACAATGGGTTTGCAGCAGGTAATAATCAGGCATTAAGGATTGCAAAAGGCAGATATGTTCTTCTTTTGAATTCCGATACAATTGTTTGGGAAGATACATTAGAAAACATTTACAACTACATGGAAAAGCACTCTGATGTCGGAGCAAGCGGTTGCAGGGTCCTTCTGGAAAATGGAGAGCTTGATAAGGCATGTAAAAGAAGCTTTCCAAATGTTAAAAATTCATTTTTTAGGTTATTCCACATTCCGACAAGCAGCAAGGACAATGATTATAATTTAGATAACCTGCCTGATGATGAGATATATGAAATAGATTGCCTTACCGGAGCATTCATGTTCATGAGGGCTGACGCTTTAAATGAGGCCGGATTTTTAGATGAGACATTTTTCATGTACGGCGAGGACATCGACCTATGCTACAGGATAAAGAAGGCCGGCTGGAAAATCATTTATTATGGCGAGTCTAAAATTACTCACCTTAAGGGTGCAAGCAGCAAAAAACAAAAATCAAAGCTGATTTATGAGTTTTATCGTGCTATGTATATTTATTACAAGAAACATCATGCGGATGAGTCTTCCTTCATTGTTAACATAGTCGTTTATTTGGGAATTGCCGTTTTATGTATCTTGAAATTATTCTTCAATATATTTAAAAAGAAAGATTAAATAATTATTAGATTATAATATATAATAGAAAAACTGTTTTTCGGTAGTTATCATGATTAAGGAGAATCAAAGATTATTAAATTTATTGCTGGTATTAATTGATGTACTAGTCATTGGTATATCTATGGTATGTTCCTTATTGTTAAGATTTAAAACTACCTTATTTGGACCGCTTGGAGGTCATTTAGGTTTTTCAAGCTATTTAATATTCTTTACTTTTGCTGTGGTTCCGGTTTACCTGATTTTGTACTTTGCGTTTGGTCTTTACAAACCTCGCAGGACCTACAAGAACATCTTTTCGGAAGCGACACAGCTGATTAAAGTAAATATTTTGGCATTCATTACACTGGTTTCAATATTATTTATTATAAATCAGCCTGACTTTTCAAGAATAATGCTATTTCTATTAGCTATAATCGCCACATTCTTTGGAATCATTGAAAGATTTATAATCAGAAGCATTTTAAAGAGGATTAGAATCAATAATAAGAATATCAAGCATATTCTGATAGTTGGAGATAATGATTTGGCGTTTACATTTGCACGCAGAATTCGCGATAATCCATATCTTGGATTTGTTGTAAGTGGATTTTTAGGCCGTTCAGAGCATATTGGTCGTGAAATCGAAGGAAGCAGAGTGATAGGTGGATTTAAGGACATCGATAGAATTCTTGACCAAAATAGATATGACAGGGTTGTTTTAGCAATTCCATTGAAGTATTATTATCGTATTAATGAGCTTGTGGAAAGTTGTGAACGTGTTGGAATCAAGGCGGAGATTATTCCTGACTATATCAGATATTTCCCTGCTCAACCGTCTGTAGACATGATTGAGGATATTCCAATCATCAATATTCGTTATGTTCCATTGGATGATGATTTCAATAAGTTCTTGAAATACGTTTCAGATTATATTATTGCAATAATCGCTATTGTTATTACATCACCTATTATGATAGTTACTGCTATAGCAATTAAGCTGACTTCTCCTGGCCCGATTATTTTTAAGCAGGAGAGAATAGGCCATAATTCCAAGCCATTCATGATGTATAAGTTTCGTAGTATGAAGGTTCAGGATCCGAATGAGGAAAAATCTGAATGGACAACTAAGGATGACCCGAGAAAAACCTTGGTCGGTAATTTTATTAGAAAAACTAGTATAGATGAGTTGCCTCAATTTTTCAATGTTTTAAAAGGAGACATGAGCGTTGTCGGTCCAAGACCTGAAAGGCC
>CAMNJW010000014.1 GCA_946541845.1 uncultured Methanobrevibacter sp. | reverse complement strand
ATTTTATCATCCCTAACTAAATCATTTCGCGTAAGCCATCAAGATTATCTACAATGAACTTCTTATAATTTGGATTGGCAAGAATCTGATATTGCCTTTTTCCGCTTCTGCGATATGCCTCATCCATTATGCTTTGAAGTTCATCGACATCACTGCTTAAAATTATATCCAGCTTATTCCTTTGGTCCAAAGTGAGATTATCCATATACCCTTGAATGATTGGCTTATACTTTGAAACCAAATTCTTATTCTTTCTGGCCAATAGTTCAAGCAGAAATGAGGGAGCCAAAGTGAATAATGTCTCATACTCTTCAACATCCCTATAAGTTATCTTGCCATCACCCATTTTAACCCCTCATTTCGTTTATAAATCATAATGTATATTATGCAGCTTATAAAGACATACGGAGCTGCTTGATGGGAATGCATAAATCATGTAGTCGAGCTCTTCTAATGTGATCTTCTTGTTTATGATGAATGCGAACATGTTTGCAACGTTTTCAGCATCAGCAGCATATATTTCAGCACCTACAATCTGCAGGTCCTTATCCACGATTACCTTAGCTTCAGCAGTTGTGTCATTTTTAAGTTCCAAAGAATAGGAATTTCCGTATCTTATTGTGTGGACATCATATTCCTCACTTTCCTCGGCAACATATGCCGGAACT
Organism: uncultured Methanobrevibacter sp.; assembly: GCA_946541845.1. Lineage (GTDB taxonomy): Archaea > Methanobacteriota > Methanobacteria > Methanobacteriales > Methanobacteriaceae > Methanocatella. The sequence goes on along the minus strand of CAMNJW010000014.1, from coordinate 26,497 downwards.
CCAACTGTTGCAACTCTAGGAATTGTATATGCAACGGCAGGGACAACCGGATATGTAATCTCATCAGCTTCACCCAACAATTCTTTTGCGAGGTATTTTGAGTGGTGTATTGCAACGGTTACCAATTTAGCAATGCCAGTGTCAGCCACATCACCGGATGCATAGATATTGGGGACCTCAGTCTGCAGGTGTCCGTTAACTTTTATTCCGGTTTTTGTGTATGTCAATCCCACATTTTCAAGACCGATTCCTTCTACATTGGCCTCCCTTCCGATAGCTGCAACCACATAATCACCTGTCAGGCTCAATCCGCTTTCACATTTAACAGTGAATCCGTTTTCATATGGCTTATTGTCTATTTTTGCTTCTGGATCTCTTAGGAATTCATCGGTATTTAATGCATTTTCAAAATTCAAGATTTTTGCTTCAGGATCTTGAATTTCAACATTACTTATCACTTCGCTTACCTGCTCATTGAAGTGGAAACGAATGTTTTTCTTTTCCAATTTGTCAATGACCCTTTGCACATATGGCTGGTGGAAATACTTCAATGCCATGTTTCCCCTTATTATTACATCTGCACTCAATCCCGCTTCTGCAAGGATTGATGCGAATTCCATGCCCACAAATCCAGCACCTATGATAATAGCATGATTCGGAAGCTCCTCCATATCCAAATAATCTGTGCTGTCATGCAAATACTCCTTACCCGGAATATCCGGAATAACCGGTTTTAGACCTGTAGCTATTACAATCTTATCAGTGGTGAATGTATCATCACCCACCATTACTGTGTGCTCATCCACTATCATTCCTTTTCCATGAGCCACATCAAGGTCATATTCCTTGAATTTTCCATCCAAAAACGGTGCCATGTTAGCTATACGTTTTTGTTTGAATTTCATTAATGCGGGCCAATCCACATCGAAGTTTCCGGCTTTTCCAACTCCTTCAAAGTTATCCGCCAACGCTTTAATCTCATATGGTGCATCAAGCAATGCCTTTGAGTTGCATCCCCTGTTTGCACATGTACCTCCATATAAACTTTCTTCAATGATTAATATCTTGAGACCTGCTTTCCTTAAAAATCGAGCACCTTGCCATGATGCATTTCCACTTCCGATATAAATTACATCATAATCCATGTTTTAACCTCTTTTAGAATTACATAATAATATGTACTAAATGCTATAAATTACTATTCATTAAAATTTAGGTATGCCTAAATATTTATATATAATGAAATCAAATAGTAATTTGAGTGACACAATTTTAAAAAATTGTGCTTGAGGCAAAAACATGGAGGATAAAATATGATTATAGGAATTGAAAACCTAAAAGAACAAATGAAAGAAAAAGAAGATTCAGAATAAATATACTGAAAACCTATTTTTAAACACCTTTGAATCTTTTTTTTAATTTCAACTTTTTTTTATAATTTTAAATACAAGCTAATTTTAATCTAATTTAAATAATAATAAAATCATAATACCATTAGACATTAATCAAATTCAACGCTTTTAAGGTGATAGATTTGAAACTGAAAACAAAACTTATTATTATTTTATTCATTATCGTTTTATTCGCAGCATTTTACATTGTAACCCACAATTATAATGAAATTGAGTATACCACATTAGCCAATACAAGTATTGGAACTGTTGAAAAGGGAATTTCAGGAAATGAAAATGCAACAAAATGCATTGCCCTAATCACAGGAATTCATCCAAGAGAAACATTGTCAATCGATCCTGAAATTCAGGCCGCAAAGGAATTCGGAAACGATGAGGTAAAAATTATTAACTATAAGGTGACCGTGACACAAAATCCCGAAGACTACAATGAGGGAAGAGCAAATGGAGAAAGCCTTGTTCATGACTACGTGAATCCTGATGTGACCTCCTCCGATGCGGATGCAGTTATAATAAGTCACTCACATAACCCTACATATGGTGAAGGATTTTATCTGGCAACTCCCGAAATGGATAGCGCTTCAGTAAATATTGCCAGAAATATTGAAAAAACAAGTGATTTTAACTATTATCCGGTGACAGGTAACGAAACATACAAATCAACCTCAGCTGTTTTAGTTTCAAAACCTATAGCTCAGGCGGGATATCCTACATTCGTATATGAAATACCTGAAGACATTTGGGAGTTCACTTCAACAGGAAAAACAAAAGAACTATTTGGATTAATTGCTGAAAATATTTAACTACATGCACATCAGCAATAAAATGAATGGGATATTTTCATATCCCTATCAATATAATTGTGACGTTTAAATAAATTAGAATAAAAATAATTAATACCTCAATTATTAATCGTTCTTTATTAATTCTTATAGTTAAGGAATTGCAGATAAATAATTATATATCTAATTAAATAAAGAATATTAATCAGGATAATAAAATTTGTGAGGAATTCCATGATAGTTACATGCAAGAATGAAAACATAAAGTCCGTTTTTGACTATATCGGTGAAGATTACGGTAAATGTTTATACATCTACATCGATTTAAAAAAATATGGTATCGATGATGAAAATTTTAATGTTTGGATTCAATATAACGAAAATAACGAAATCTGTGCAATAATTAGTGAATATTACGGCGGAATCCAAATATACAGCAAAAAGCAGGATTTTATTCATGAGGAAATCATTGAGTTCATTACCGATAAAGATCCGAACGTATTATTTGCAGTTAAACCAATCATTGATAGCATTAAAGGTTCATTACCTCAATATGAACAGGAAACCGGAATAGTTGGAGAACTAATCAAATTAGAATATCCTCCAAATAAAGATGCATATTCCGCACCAATGGAAGAGCTCGAAGAAATTGTCAGCATAATCGCAGAAGATGAAGACATAGGAAAACCATACGGTTTTGACTCATTATACGAACAATATTGTGAAAGAAAAAAAGATAATTTCGGACGTAATTACGTTTTGCGTGATGATAAAAACAATGAGATTATCTGTCATGCAGGAACCTATGCTGAACTTCCCGAATTGGCAGTAATCGGAGGAGTAATTACCTCAATACCATACAGGGGAAAAGGATTTTCAAAAGAAACATTATCTTCACTTTGTGATGAACTATTATCCGAAAACAAACGTGTCTTCTCATTCTATTACGTTCCAGCTGCAACAAGAATGCATATTGGCGTTGGTTTTAAACAGATTGAGGAATGGTCAAAATTAGCAAAAATGTAGATGGTAAACATCTACTTTAAAACTTTTTTTAAAAAAATAAAAAGAAAATATTATTCAGCAAAATACTCTTTTTTGGAAAATTCCTTAATATTATTAAGCAATTTTTCATTTCCGCTTATTAACAATACTTTTTCAATTAAAGAATCCATTCTTGGATTTATTGAAAAAGTCATACCGAATTTTGCATATCTCCTTAAGGCTGATACTACTGGACCTATCTCTTCATAAGCCTCTTCAAACTGGTTTTCATCATTCAAGTCAAATTTCTCTAACTCATCGATCTTATCGTCTGTGAAATAGTCTTGAAATTCAATTTGCTTTTCAGTCATTCGGACTAATCTCCAGACATTCCTAACAGCATCATTTTCATGTTGAACTTCACGTCTTTTTAAGATAATTTCCTCATGAGTAGTTCTGATTTCCTTTAAGATATCCTTAGTGTCAGCAATGACTTTCTCGTAACCAATTTCAGTGTCTATAACCACACGGTTTCTAAGCTTTTTGGATTTAATGGATTTTTCTCTAAAATTCTTACCATAAGCTTCAATGAAATATTCCTCAGTGTCTTTTGGAAAAGACAATTCCACACCATCAATTTCAATTTTTGTAATGTCCTTTAGAACTTCAGTGGGGAAATACTTGTTTACAATTCTGACTTTGCAGTAATCCTGAATGTCTTCCCATTTGTCAATGAAGATATTCTTTTTAAACTCTTTATAGTATCTGGTTCCACCACCAGTTAATGAATATGCTCCATTTAAAACACGAAGCCCAGTTCTCATATATCCTAACTTTTCATGTTCAACTTGCTTATTCAGGAGTCTGCGCAGGGTTCTTTCTTTTCTTAATCTTTTGCCCCATCCTTTATAGACTTTTCCATCTCTTCCCAAGTATTTCATTATAGGATAGATACGAATTCTGATTCCTCTATGAATATTTTTACCCCTATATATTGTATCCAAATCAGTTGTATTTCTATTTCCATATGAAACATAAATCGGTATAAAATGAGGATTGTTGAAAGTTCCTTCAATGTATCTATCATCCCCAAGTTCATTGGTACAGATTTCACAGAATCTGTCAAGGTCACCTTGAGTCATTGCAACAGCAATCATCCGATAATCATCATTTAATGTACGGTTTAAATAAGCATATAATGCCTTCTGCTCTACAAATATGTACTTCAAGTTATTTTTTGTACATATCTCATCAATTTCTTGAAGTAGCTCAAGCTGTATTTCTTGTTTAGTTTTCATTTTGTAACACCTCAATCAATTCAGCTTCCATATCCATACGGCTAATTCCGGATTCATCTTCAACTTTTTGCCAAATTATACCATTTCTTGTGTTGTGAACTGATTTTTCATAAAGTTCCATAGCTTCTTCTTTTTGTCCACATTCAGATTTAGCTTTGGCTTGGAATGCCATTGTTTCACCATCAAATGGATATAATGACAAGACATGAGCACATAATTCATCAATTTTCTTAAAATCTTCAACTGAATTGGCATCCTTTTCCATTAACCATATTTTTGCACGATATATATCTATCAAATCAGGATAATCTGACTCATGCTTGTCAACGAGTGATTTGACTAGTTCTGGATCCTTTTCATCATAGCGTGCAACTGAAATATCATGGCATATTGAAACTAAATGCTTTATATTGTTTAATTCATCATTTAAAGGTTCGTCCTGAGCTTCACGTGCCCTTAAAATTTTTGAAACCTCATAATATCTTCCTTGTTCAATTAATGAAAACAAGTATGTTGCAAGATTTTTATCAGAAATTGGAACTAAAATATTATATGTCAATACATCTTTAGTTTTTTGTAAACTAACATAGCTTTCAAACTCTTTTGCCAATTCATCATAATCCCTGTTCTCAAGAAGGGAACGCAAATAATCATCTTTACCTTTTAAATCTTCCAAAACATGGACTGATCCAACAAGTACCTTTTCTTTAGCGATAAGCATGTCAATTTTTCTTCTTCGATAAAATACACTGGCATTGTTTCGTTTATTTATTTTAAATTTCTCAAATACGGATTCACGATTTATTTTTGGAAGGTATCTGCGAGTATATTCTTTAAATGGCATATAATCATTTCTTATCGCATTATGAACAATTTGCTCCTCATATTCTGGAATATACATCCAGCTGTCACCGTATGCACCTCTAAGAAAACCTTCTGGTTTGTATCCTAGAGGAAATTCACCATCTTCAAATTTACCCATTTCAGGTTCAAGCTGAAAATGTTCACTATTGTAAATATGATTTCTAATTCCCCAAGTCATCATATATTGTTCGCTTCCTTCAGCAGGATAGCTTATCAGAGTATCTTCAATCTCTTTAAGGACTTTTTCCTCGCCTTCTTCATCGATTCTTTTGCAGTAGTGTTCATACAGTTCGTAATGCTTTTGCCAATCCTCAAGAGAAGCTTCTATATTTACAACAAAATATGGGGACAATAATTCAGTGTAAACATGCATTAAATCCATATATTCTTTTTTCGCATCTTCACCTACCGGCATTGGGTTGAAAATGAAAAATTCGATTTGGTTTCCGCATGATTTAGCCGGCAATGATTGGGAAACATAAATAGTAGTTGTATTGTCATTAATATATCTCACAATAGGATTGCAATAATATGGAGTATTTTCTTTATAAACCAAAGATCGTCCCTCAGGAAGTATATTTTCTTCAGTCTCAAAGACATGTCTAAATTTATCCCAGTTTTCTCTTGTAATATACAAATCGATATCATCATCCCAAGGCATGAAACGACGATTTCTAACTGAACCTAACATTGCGCCAGCTGCCAGTATATATTCAATGTCATATTTTTTAAAAATCTCGTCCAATTCAAGTAATAACTGATATAAATTTTTTTGTATCTGATTCATTTCACTCAATTAAAGCACTCCTTATTAAGAATTAATAATCTCCTCAATAGCACATATTAAATTTTCAAAATCTTCGGTTGAATGATTTCCAACATGGGAAACCCTAAACATGGTATCAGCAACTTCTCCCCCGCTTGGATTAACAGTTAAACCATACTTGTCTATTAGTTTTCTATATACTTCCTGAGCGTTTTCATCAGGAAATATTACTGGAGTTACTGCATTTGATAATGGATAATCAGGATAATCCAAACCAATTTCTCTTATTCTTTTTCTGAAATAAACAGCTAGTTCATGAGTTTCATTTATTATATTGTCTATTCCTTTTTCTTCTAAACGGTTAACCATGTCTTCAAGTTCTATAATGAGTCTTACTGCAGGAGTGAATGGTGTCTGTCCTCTTTCACCATTTTTTAAATAATCCTTGAAGTCAAAGTAAACGGATTTGGAATCAATGGATTCGACTCTTTTTAACATTTTTTCACTTAATGCAACTATTGATAAACCTGGAGCTAATGATAATGCCTTTTGAGAACTTAAAATAACTGCATCGATACCGTGCTTATCCATATTCACTTCATCGGCTAAAAATGCACTAATAGCATCCACTACTAACACCAAATCATTTTCCTTGCAAACTTCAGATATCATATCAATATCATACAACTGGCCGTTTGAAGTTTCATCCAAATTAACAAGCAAACCTGTGAATTTCTCATCGCCCATTACCTCATCAATCTTTTCGCGTGTTAATTCCTCATTATCAAGTTTAACCGCTTTGTAGGGGATTTCATGAACTTCACATATTTGTGTAAATCTATGGCCAAATGAACCGCCGTCAATTACAATTAAATTATCTTCTTTTGTAAAGCAGTTCATTATGGTTGCTTCCATTGCTCCAGTTCCAGAACAGGTTAATAAAATTATTTCACCATTTTTATTGAATAATAACCTATTTAATCCTTCACTTGCGGAGAACACTACTTGAGAAAACTCATCGTTTCTGAAATAGGGAACCTCCTTTCCGCCAATTTCCAATGTTTCTGGAAACATTTCCACTGGCCCGATTGTGAATAAATGACTCATATTATTTCTCTCCCGTATATCATAATCTTAATCTAATCACTTGAATTTCTAACTTGTTCTAAAATCTTAATTATCTCCAATAATTCATCTTCCTGAATGCGTCTTGAATCAATACGATTATCTGCTAATAAATTTGATAGTTCTCTAAGTAGATATTTAAACCCGTTTCCATCAAAATTGGTATTGAATACTTGCACATCTGTTGAATCTGGCGTATGAATTTCAAAGTTTCTACTTCTCCACCAATCATTTTTCATACGTATTGTTCCTTCGGTTCCTACGATTTCCAGTTGATTGTCAACACGCATTTTATTTCCTACAGTGATTATTGCTCTACTATTCGGATAAGCAAAGTTCATTGAAGCGAATTCAATGTTTTCACCATCTTTTTTAACTATACAATCAAAATTCTCATAATCTAAACCCATGATTTTCAACATAGGCACTAATGTGTATACTGATAAGTCATAGAATAAATTAGAACGAGTGACATCATTTTTTGAGATAGCGCAATTGAAACTTAATATATCTCCTATCAAACCACCTTGTGTCATCCACAACAATTGATTAAACACATGAATATGGACCATTTTAATGTTATTCATTAAAATAACTTTCTTTTGTTTAGCCAAATCCATTAATTCCTGTAGTTCTTGTTCTTTAAAAGTTGCTGGAGGGTCATATATAACATGTTTTCCTGCAATTAATGCTTTTTTTATGTAACTAAACCTTTTTGAGATTTCACAGCGAACGTAGACAATATCTGAGTTTTCAACTAAATCAGAATAGTTTTCACATGTATTTTCAACCTCATATTTTTCAAGGAATTTATCTAAAACTTTATTATCTTCACAGTAAACATTAGTAACTTCAAAACCATTTACAAACTGGGATTCCTTAATAATCTGATTATCATTAGGGAAATCACAAACAATTCCTATATTATACTGGTTAAAAGTTTCTTCCCTAATCTGTGTACTTGAAATACCTTTTGTTCTTTCAAGATATACCATATTACAATAACGGGAAAGATGATCGAATTTTCCTTTCCAATCATCCCCTATGACAAATGTATCAACACCATATTTGAGAATATCCCCAATCTTTTGACCTAGATATTCTTCAACGATTATTTCATCAACAAACCCTGTTTTCTGGACGTTTTCAATCCTTGTTGCCAATGAATCATGAACATTTAACTTTCCACGACCAATGTCATAATTTTCTCCAGTGACACCAACAATTAAATAATCACCATATTCTTTTGCTCTTTTTAAGATATTGTAGTGTCCCTTATGGAATAAATCAAATGTACCATAAGTTATAACTTTTTTCATATTAAACCCTCATAACTATTTTATAATCAAATAACCATTATCGTTTACTTATATAATTTTCCAATTTCGCATGAAATCTCAAATCCTAGTTTCTCATATAATCTAGTTGACTCATCAGTATAATTAATCAAATAAACGTTTTTCCCTTCATCAATTAAATCATTACACAATTTACTGCAAACCTTTGTAGCTAATCCTTTTCCCCTGTGGGATTCATCTGTGATTACATTGGACAATACTGCAATTTTCTCAATCTCAGCATTTGTTGAAGCATTGGAAATGATTTTGCCATCCTCTCGAATGATATAATTTCTTCCGAAATTATCCTCATCCCTTTCCTTAATTTGGGAAATCAATTCATCCAAATCGTAAAATTCGCCCATATGATCATTTTTAATTAATTTTGAAATTTCAATGAAATCATTATCGTCAATAGCTCGTTTCACCATGGAATTGTCACATTCATAATGCTTTGATAATACTCTAACCCAACCATATTCAGAAAGATATCCATTTTCTTTAAGAACATCGGATAGGTTTTCCACTAAAATCTTTTCAGCACATACAACTGATGGTGATTCATCAATGATTAAATTCTTTATCGCATCAAAATCACAGTCTTTATTTTTCGAAAAAACATGCATTCCAGAATAATATTTTAAAATTACACATATTATCTCATCATTTTCCATATCCAACCAGAATTTTAAGTTTTCATTGTCTAACCCATACTTCAGAAAATCCAAATATAGATATAGACATTTGTCATAGTCATTTCCTATATATTCTTTAATTAATCCGGAATCTTCTTCTTGCACTCTTTTTAACATGTTTTTCTCCCTATTGTTTTTCTGTGACTTTATAAAATTCAAATTTATTTGTCAATGTCCTCCAAAGCTTTAATGAAAGTATCCATCACTTCACTTTCACCAATGGAAACACGTAAACAATCACCTAAATTAGGAACATCATTATAAACTTTAATTAAAATTTTCTTTTCATCCTTCATACGTTTAACAATTGTTCCTGCATCAACATGTTTCGGCTTAATAAAAATAAAATTACCCTCTTTAGCACTAACTTGATATCCTTTTTCCTGCAATGTGTCAATTAAATGCTGCTTACCATTTAATTGTTTTTCAACAAGTTCATCAAGCATGCCTTCTTTTTCAATTATTGCTTCTGCAAAAGCCATTCCAAATGCATTGACATTATGTGGAGTAGCTAATTTCTGAACAATAGCAACATCCTCTTTTTGACCAACAACATATCCTAACCTTGCACCAGCAAGTGAGAATACTTTGGAAAATGTTCTGGTCAATAAAACATGATCATTTTCTATTGCATACTTAATAAAGGAATTAGGATAAAAATAAAAATAAGCTTCATCGATTAACAATGTACATTCATGTTTTTTACATGCTGCAACGATTTCATCCATCTCCTCATAGGTATAAACATCACCCACCGGATTGTTTGGGTTTAACATTATAACTAAATCAATATCATCATTTATTGAATCGATAATATCTTCAACATGCATCTCTAAATTTTCATCATAATGTACATGAACGCTTTGTCTTCCATACATTTCGCAATAAACATCATACATTGCATATGATGGAGTAACTGATAACACTTTACCTCCAGGCCTGCTGTATGCCTGAATAACATATCTAATTCCTTCAGCAGAACCATTTACAAGGCAAATATTTTCAACTTCAACTCCTATGAATTTAGCTAATTTTTTTGTAAATTCCAATTGTTCAGGATATTTAGCAACAAATTCAGGAGTAACTTTAGAAAGAACTTCATCTATGAATTCTTGAGGCAATCCAACGGGGTTTTCATTCAAATCCATCCTAATGTAACCATCACGTGAATTTTGGTCAAAAATTCTAAATAAATTTTTAATATTTTCATTGACATAATACATTTTGTATCTCCCAAATATTACTCTCATTAATATTAAAATCAATCATGAGATTTTTGTTAAAATATTACTTTTAAAATTAAACTACTTGATAAATATGTATATATTAATAATTAAAGTTTATTTAATTTAGTATAAATATTTTTATAAGAATTATGTTAAATCGTGAAAAAACAAGGTCTATATTTAATTTTTATATTTTATGATAATTTATATTAAAAAAAGAAAAAAAAGAAAAGGAAATTAGAAAGAAATACCTGAATAAATACCTTTAAGAGAAAAGGATTTGGTATTCCAATTAGAAACTTTTCCTAATGAATTTCTTGAACTAGTAGCATCTGCAACAGTCCATTTACCATCAACTAACACCTGTGTCCATACATGACCATATGTGCTTCCGCTTGAGAACTTACAGGTTCCATGAACATATCTTGCAGCCATTCCCGCTGTTCTAAACATTGCAACCAATAGATGTGAATGATCAACACAGTTACCGCTTTTAGCAGATAATGTTCCAACAGCACCATGTGCAGTGTTATAGTAGAAACTGTAAGACAATGTGTCTCTTACATATTCAAAAATGGCTTTAGCTTTTGCAGAATCTGATTTGAGATTTTTGGTTAATGAATCAACTACCTTTTTAATAGCTGAATTATTCACTTGACAATTTTTAGAAGATTTCAAGTAAGCAGTTAAATCAGATATGGTATTCTTCTCATTCAAACCATTTCCGGATTGTGAAGAACCTGTACTTGAATATATAACAGTCACATAGCCAGGTAAACGGTCGTTACTATCATAGAAAGTCAATACTCTTGAGAATGCATCTACAACTTCGGAGTATATGATTTTACCCGCAGTAGATGAAGCATAATTAGGAGCCTTTTTGTTGCTGCTAATGTAAGTTGAAACACTTTTCGCAGTTTTTACATAATTAGCCAATTTCAAATCTGCACTGATGTCATCACCTGAAGGTGAACTTGGAGCTGTAACACCCTTGAGATATGCAATGTCCTTTGTATCGGAACTGTCTATTTGAGAAATTGCCTGGCTCATCAAATACAAGAATTCAGGTATTGTAAATGATATTCCTCCTGCTGTAACAGTGTTAGGAAACTTCTTATTTTTCTCATAATATGTTTTTAAACTTGAAGCTGCACTTACAATATTTTTTAATGAAATTGCATCTGCTTTTTCTATAGTTACAGTTTTACTACCTGAACTTTTAGCATTGAGGTTATCCCCATCAAAACTGTATGAGACTTTATATTTACCAGTATTAGAAAGACTTACACTGAATGTCGCATATCCTGTAGAGGATGTTGTTGCGGTGTAAGTTTTGGAATTTGCAACTAACTTAACTGTCTCACCGGAAATCGGTTTCTTTGATGAATCAAGCAACAATACACTGAAGCTTTGTTTTCCTTGATCGAATGTTGTTGAACTTTTCCATGTAAGTGATGAAGCAGTTCTTTTCACAACCTTAATTACAGTAGATCCTGTTTTGGAATCAACTTTTGAATCAGCATCATTGGTGTAGGTAATTGTATGTTTGCCAACTGCCAAATCAATCGGAAGTGAGATTATACCTTTGCTGTCAGTGGTTTTGGTATACTCTTTTCCATCCACCTTAAGAGCAACATTCTTGTTAGCAAGTGCAACACTGCCTGATGTTAAAGCTAGCTTGAATGAGGTGCCAGCACCATAACCGAATGTGGTTGTACTTTTTACAGTGAAAGTAGGTGTTTTGCTTGGCAATATTGTAACTTTACTTTTAGCGCTGGATGCCTTATAAAATGCATTTCCTGCAAATTTATAGTTTACTGTGTAATCGCCTTCCTTAAGAGAAGGTAATTTAAGTGAAGCTATACCCTTACTGTTGGTTTTAGCAGTATATGATTTTCCATTGACTTTAAAAGTAATGACTTTTCCTGCACCAGGAGCATAGCCGAATTTATTAAGCAATTTAACCTTGATTGTTTTTGAATCACTTTTAAGGAATGTGTAATCTGATGCAGTTAAGCTTGAAGTGGTTGACTTTACAACCTTAATAGTCTTGGTTTTTGTCAAACCGTCAGTATTATAAGAAGTAATCTTATGTGTTCCCACTTTTAATGAGACTAAAGATAAACTTGCAACACCCTTTGAATTTGTCTTTTTAGTGAATGTTTTTCCATTGAGTTTAAATTTGATATTTTTGTTTGCCAACACTTTTCCTGTGCTTTTAAGAAAAGTAGCATAGAATTTCCTGCCATCAGTGTAGACTTTAGATATGTCACTTGCACTAATGGTTGATAAAACTTTAAATGTATTTGTTAACTTATATCCAGTTTTGGGATTGTTTGCAACAACCTTATATGTGCCAGGTTTAAGATTAACCGCTAAGGATGCCACCCCATTTGTATTGGTTTTCTTAGTATAAGATACACCATTTAATGTGATTTTCACATTAGTATTCTTTAACGGCTTTCCATTAATGTCTAAAAATGTTGCGGTGTATTTTGTACTTCCCTTGTAATATTTAGTAACGTCTTTTGAAGTGATAGTTTTTGATTTGTCAACAGTTTTTGAAGCTGTTAGTATTTCTGCATTATCATCACTTTTCAGTAAAGAGTCACTTTCCGAATCAGTTGATAAAATATCTGAATTATCAGATTTAAGAATATTGTCATTAGATGAATCATTATCAACATCTGAATTATATACAGATACATACGTGTCATCTTGGGATACAGCATATGTTTCTGTAGTGTTTACATCACTTGCATAAATGGTACCTACCGATAATGCAACAGCAAGCACGATTATAACAGTGAGTAAAAATCGTCTGTTCAAAATATTTCCTCCATAACATACTTGTTAAACATAATGAGATAAAATTCTCACCTTATGAATAAATATTTAAAAAATCTTATATAAACCTTTTTATTTAATATACTTGATTAAATGAGTTTAATTTTTAAAAATAAGCATTAAATCAAATGAAAATAAAGTATTAAGTTAATTTATACTTTAAATAATCATTAAAATTATTAAACCATTAGAAACTATCTATTAAGGTAATTGAATTTATGAAATTGAAAACATTTATCCTAAATGTATTAATTTTTAATATTTCCCATGTAAGATTTATCAAAAGCCAAAATATGAGTTAATAACAAAATAAATCAGAAATTATGGAATTATGATATAGCATGACTTCATTCAATCAATTAAATTCAATTTCAATTTTGAATTAATTTTTTCATGAAAATATTATTTAATTAATGGCTTTTTAGAAATCATCCTCATTTTCTTGAATTTAAGTTTTGATCTTTAAAATTATAGAATGTGTTTTTAAGTTTTGTTTTCTTTATTTGACATATACTTGTTTATTTGTTCAATTTTGAGCGATATTTTTAAAACAAAAATTAAAAATACTAATTAGTTCAAAACAATTACTAACCAAAAGTAGAATTTTGTGTATAATATTTATTATAATGAATTTAAAGTAAAAATAATTGTTATAAATTTTATACTTAACTCAAATATGACTCTAATGCAAAACCTTTATTACAATTGAAAATAAATACATAAGTTAGTATATTTAATTTGTGTTTATAGTTTTAAATAAGAAAAAAATTTTACATGATTTTATATCATGAGAAAATTATTTAATAAAATACTTAATTCTTAAAAAACGAGGGTTTCAATTGTCTAAGATGAACAATTTACAAAAAAATCTTTACGGATTATTAATTGAATTTGATGACCTGTGTAAAAGGTATGATATCAGATATCTATTGGCCGCAGGTGCTTCATTAGGTGCCGTAAGAAATCATCGTTTCATGCCATGGGATGATGATATCGATTTGTACATCACTAGAGACAATTGGAATAAATTAAGACATATTTTAGAAACCGAAGAGAATGTTTTACCTGAAGGACGGTCATTTGTATATAAAGAGAATACACCATACTACTGCAATCCACTTCCAAGATATGTGAATGATCAAACCACTACCATTTACGTTTCCCAAACATTACCTGCAAAAGCATGTGGGCAACATCTTGAACTGTTTATTTTTGATCCGATGCCATTAGGAGACAAGGCAAAAGAGGAATATTTGGATTTATTGCATGTTTATACTGAACTATTGTCTCCATATTTTATTGTAAACAAGAATGCCTCTCTTGAAGATTGGAAAAGACATTATGAGTTATATGAACATTACTGTAAGAGGATAGACGAAGAGGGTGAAGATAAAATCATTAAAGAATTAGAAGAAACATTACAACAATATTCACCCGAAGATTGTGATCAATATTGCATGCGTTGGGGAATCAAGAATTATATTTATGATAAGGAACACTTTGAACTTGAAAGTGAAATGGGCAAATTTGAAGATGGCGAATTTCCTATAGGTTATTATCCTGAAGGCATTCTTAGAGTTGCATATGGTGATAGCTGGATGTATATTCCTGAATATGAAGAACAAGTTGTTCATGGAGGTTTGAAAAATGATAAAACTCCATTTAAAGAATATACCAGCCGTTATCTTCCTAAAATGAATCGTGAAACTGTTTTCCAAAAATATAAAATTAACAAACGAAATAACGCCAGCGTTTTTTATCAGAGAAGAGAAGTTGACATGTTGGTGGCTAAAGAAAAAGTTATTATTGGATCCATACAGGTTTCCAGAGATTTAGAAGGAAAAGAAAATTATTTACGTTCATTGCTTAATAATAAAGATTATGATAAGCTTTCTGAAAACTTCAGAAGTTTCCTGGAATTGCAAAAAACAAAGGATGTATTAAAATATAATATTCTTGTGCCAATTTCAGATATGAATCTTGCAACATATTTATTTTGTCTAATTGGGCAAGGAAAATATTATGAAGTTCCAAATTTTTTAAATGTTCGTGAAATGCAAGACAAACCTTTAAATGATGAATTTAATCAAATTAAAGATATAATATCCGTGTGTAGGGAGATATCTATAGCCCGTTATGATAAAAAAGATGTGGAATTGGTTCAATCACTTATAAACAAGTATGAGAAGAAATACCCTGAGTTACTTGATATTTATCGTGCAAAAATCTGGGTTATGGAAAGCACCGCCAATTCAATTGAAGATTATAAGGATATTGATAATCTCTGTGACCATATTTTATCATTATATCCTTTTGATGGGGAGACAATGGCGTTTCAGGCAAAAGCGAAAATGGAATGCGGACATAAAAAAGATGCAATGAAACTTTATAATCAATCAATTAATAATACTAGAAACGGTTTAATTTGGCAGAAAGTTGAAGAAGAAACCGGAATAAGCCGTATAGAAATTGAAGCTAAACTTATTGAACTGATTGATGATTAAAAATAATCATAATTATTAAAAAGTATAATGTTTTGACTAAGTGAATAAAGGAGGGAAATAATATTTTAACAAAACATGAAATTCAATTAAATTTATTAAATGAAATCGATTCAATTTCATCAGAATATAATTTACATTATTTTTTAATAGGTTCCAATTCACTTAGTGCATATAATAACCATACTATTAATACCGGTGCGAGAATGGTTGCTGTTGTAATGCCTTCAGAAGATATAGAAATCTTTTGTAAAATTATTAAAAAAGATTATAAAGCAGATAGGTATGTGGAAAGAAGTACTAATGATAAAGAGGATCCACGTTTCCATATTGCCTATGGAGATAAGAATACCGCAGATTTTATTCTTACAAATTTAAATATTCATAAACAACACGGTATTCGTGTTCGTATTTATCCCATGCGTAAAACCGTTATAGATAAAACAGATTTGGAGGAAACTTCAAGTATTAGGGCTGAAATGAAAGCAAGCTTAAACAAGTTCTTTAGAAAACAGAGTACAAATAAGGATAAATTTTATATCAGATACACCCTTAATTTTGTTAATTTTGTATATAATTTAATTTTAAATTCCAATAGATATTTGAAGAATAGATATCCTAAAGCTGTTATTAAAGAAAAAATACTGGATATTACCGGCAGAGATTCCTGGCTTACAGATTCAATGATTGGACTTTATGAATCTGCATATTCAATCATCAATAGGACCTACTTTTTCTTTAAGAATCTGAAAAAACGCCCTTTCATTGAAAATTGGAATGAGTTAGAAAATTACAGTTCTGTTCAAATCATCAAACGGAAAATTACTTCTGAAGCAATTGATGAAGTTAATAAAGTCAATGTAGATGGAATAAATGTAAATTTATTGGGTTCAGAGTTTTTCTTAGAAGTTTTCGGAAAAAATTATGAAAATAAAAAAGTCAAAAGTAAGCCTCCTAGAGCTTCTGCAATTTTAGATACTGAAAATAGTTTTGAAAAGATTATTGAAGAACGAAAAGAAGCGATTAGAAGAATTAAAGTTATACAAAGAGAAATCAGGAAAAAAAGATATGAAGTAAGGGAAGAGACTAATGTTGTCAATAATGTTTTCAATCTTGTTAAAATGACTGATGCTCAAATTAAAGTTCAAAAATTCTTTGAAAGACATAGGGACTACTTATTTTCTTTAAATATGGATGATGAAGAGGAATTTATTGAATTGTTCAATCGTTTAACTCCGACAATTAATTATCTAAGAAGATATTCCGAGTATAATATGACATTTTCAATTGATGAAGAAGCAGATTTATTAGTTAAAAAAGTATTGTTGAAAATGCATGAAGATGAACTAGTGGATAAATTAGAAAAATTGTCCCAAATGAAATATTTTATCGAATAAAAAAAAAAAGTAATCAATTAGATATTGCTTATTTTTTTCTAATTGATGTGAAATTTTAAGTTAAAAAGGAAAATTTAAAATTTAAAGATGTCTTTAGCCCAACTAATTTTAGATTTAAGTTCTTGTGCTTTTAATTCATAAGTTTTATCAGCATCACCGAAATTTTCATCCAAAACTTCAGCTTTCTCATCAACATCCAAAGCAGATCCTTTGATTTTATCAATTAAACCTAGTTGTTCATCTGCAATAGATTCGATTTCAGGCAATGTTTTTTCTTTTAATTCAAAAAGAGTATCAATGGCTTCACCAATAGTAACACCATTCTCTTTTAATATCTTTACTTTTTCTTCCTGTTCAGGAGTTAAATCAATTTCCATTTTGCTCATAATTTTTCCCCAATAATAATAATTAATAATATATTGACATTATTACTTTAAATTATTTTCTAGATAACACCATTGTTTCATAATTAACTGTTTCAAAAGAAACAATTATATATCATTAAATGAATAATATCATCTAGGTGAAACAATGGAAGATGAAATTTTTCAGGGAATTATAGAAACATCACCGTTTATAGCATGGATTCATAATATTTCCCTAAATCAGCAGAAATACATGAAAACAAAATTCAACGAAGTTGATTTTGGACATGACGTGCGTTATATCATGTTCATTTATGATCATCCAAACTGCTCACAGGAGGATTTGGTGAATATGTTCTGCCAAAGCAAAGGCAATATTGCAAAAATACTTAAAAAATTCGAAAATGAAGGATATATAAAAAGAGAGGCGAATCCTGAAAATAGACGCAAATACATGTTGACAACAACCGAAAAAGGCAATGAACTAGTTCCACAGTATCGTAAGATATCTAAAGAATGGGAAAATGAAGTAGGAATTACTGATGAGGATATTGAGTTGAAAAAAAGAATAAAGGAAATAGCAATGAGAGGAATGAATCTGATTGAAGAAAAATAGGTGATAATATGAAACTGGATTCTGAAACATATGTAGTGTTCGTGTCGTTTATAACATCATTTTTTGCAGTTTTTTTATCAGCGGGAATTGTTTTGGGAGTTCCATCAATAGCTAAGGAATTTGGTATGAATAATATCATACAAAATTGGATTCCTACAATAGCTTTACTGGTAATGGCGGTATTCACACTTCCAGCAGGTCAGATTTCAGGCAAATATGGTGTCAAAAAGTCATTGATTGCAGGACTTGTTGTTTTTATTCTTGCATCAATAGGAGGGGGTTTATCATTTTCAACTGAATCATTCCTATTATTCAGAGTGCTTCAGGGAATAGGCATAGCATTTTTAAATGTTTCAGCAATGGCAATGGTAGTGCAAGCTATTAAACCGCAAAACAGAGGAAAAGCTCTGGGTTATACTGTTACCGGAATCTATTTAGCAGGTTCGCTATCACCAGTGTTCTGCGGATTTTTAGTTTTCAACTTTGGATGGAGATCAATGTTTTTCTTTGTAATTCCATTTTTAATCCTTTGTTTGGCCCTCATGATATTGAAGATTCCAGGTGAATGGAAAACATATGAGAACAGTAAAATTGACAGCATAGGATATATTGTATATGGAGTGGGCATCGTATTGTTCATTTATGGATTTACAAACTTGATGAATTCATTTGGTTTGATAAGCGTTGTAATTGGAATAATGCTATTGGTTATTTTTGGATATTATGAACTTAAAATTGAAAGTCCTGCTTTCAACATGAAACTATTCAAAAATATGAAATTCACATCTTCAAACATTGCAGCATTATGCAGTTATTTGGCTATTGCAGCAATAACCACAATCTTGAATTATCATTTCCAATATGTCAGGGGCTGGAATGCACAGCTTTCAGGATTGATGCTGATAATTACACCCATAATCATGGCAATTATGGCCCCTAACGCCGGCAAATTATCTGATAGGATACATCCGCAAAAACTGGCGGCAATTGGAATGAGCATTGCAACAGTGACATTATTGATACTGATATTTTTAGATGCAAACACATCAATTTACCTAATTATCATAGCCATGATTTTGCAGGGAATTGGAATGGGATTATTCACAACACCCAACACCAATGCCATTATGAGTTCAGTACCACCAAAAGAAACTCCAAACGCTTCAGCTGCACAATCCGCCATGAGAACAATCGGTCAAACATTGAGTTTGGGTCTTTTAACATTAGTATTCGCCTGGGTGATGGGCAACTTGAAGCTTTCTTCCGAATATGCAAATTTAATTGTTCAAAGTTCACAGTTAGTCTGCATAATATGTACTGCAATTTGTATTATTGCAATTTTTGCTTCCCTGGTGGGCATTAAATCAAAAGATACGTTTAATTTAGAGAGGTAATATTATTTAAAATTTAATAGAAAGAGGAGTTATTATGAAAATAGAGTTTGAAACATATGTAATCTTTGTATCATTTATAACATCATTTTTTGCGGTGTTTTTGTCAAATGGTATAATTATAGGAGTTCCGGCAATTGCACAGGACTTTGCAATGAATAACGTTATTCAAAACTGGGTTCCGACAATATTTTTCCTGGTCGTGGCGGTTTTTACAGTTCCCGCCGGACAGATTTCTGGAAAATTCGGTGTTAAAAAGTCACTTCTTGCTGGAATTTTAGTGTTTTTATTCGGATCAATTGGAGCATGCCTTGCATTTTCAACCGAATCTTTTTTGGTATTCAGAATGATTCAAGGTGCAGGTGTAGCATTCCTAAATGTATCTGCAATGGCAATGGTCGTTCAAGCAGTTAAACCACAAAACAGAGGAAAAGCATTGGGTTTTACTGTCACCGGAGTATATCTTGCAACTTCACTGTCACCGGTAATCTGCGGATTTTTAGTTCATAACCTCGGCTGGAGGTCAATGTTTTACTTTGTAATTCCATTTTTAGTATTATGTATAATACTGATGATTTTAAAAATACCGCAAGAGTGGAAGACATATCAAGATGACACAATCGATAAAGTCGGTTCCATCCTATACGGTATTGGAATCTTGTTATTCATATACGGATTCACTACCTTAATCACAACAACCGGTAAAATATTGACTGTTCTTGGAATTATCTTGCTTATAATATTTGGTGCCTATGAGTTGAGACAAAAATCTCCGGTATTCAATATGAACCTGTTCAAAAACAAGAAGTTCACATCCTCCAATATTGCTGCATTATGCAGTTATCTGGCTATTATGGTAGTTACAACCATCTTAAACTATCATTTCCAGTATGTGAGAGGATGGGATGCGCAGATGTCAGGAATGATACTAATCATCACACCAATCATTATGGCAATCATGGCTCCAAATTCAGGAAAGCTATCAGACAGGATTCATCCTCAAAAACTTGCAGCAATTGGAATCGGTATCGCTGCAGTTGCACTTGCAATATTAACATTCCTGACAGGAGACACGCCGTTATATGTTGTTGTTTTAGCGATGATTTTGCAGGGTATTGGAATGGGACTTTTCTCAAGCCCAAATATGAATGCAATCATGAGCTCAGTTCCGCCAAAAGATGCACCAACTGCATCTGCTTCACAGGCAACAATGAGAACAATCGGTCAAACAATGAGTCTAGGCCTTTTAACTCTTGTATTCGCATGGGTTATGGGAAACTTAGAGCTGGCTCCACAATATGCGTCAATGATTGTGCAAGCATCACAGACCATCTGTCTAATATGTACAATAGCATGCATATTGGCAGTGTTTGCTTCATTGGTCGGAATCAGATCCAGTGATAAATTCAATACAGATAGGCCAAACTGATTAGTTATTGATTTAACTAATCCTTTTTCTTTTTTTAATTTTATATGAAAAAAACAGTATATTTCAAATTTTAAAAAAAAAGTTATTCTATGAAATATTCCTTTTTAGACAACTCTTTTAACTTAGAAACCAAATCATTTTCACCCATTCTTATTAACACATCATGAATTAATGAATCGGCTTCATCATCAATTGAAAAGGTCATATCATCATTTGAATACCTTTTTAAAGTGTTTATAATAGGCAACAACCTATGATACAATTCTATGAAATCATCTTCATCATCAATATCCAATGAAAACAAATATTCCCTTCGCCTTTCAAAGAACTTTTGATATCTAATTTGAGCATCAGTCATTTTTACAAGTTTAAAAATCTTGTTAACGGCAGTGGTTTCCTCCCGTACTTCATATCTTGTATTCCTTATTTCTCTTTGAAGAGCTTTGATTTCACCGATGTTGTCTTTTCTTTGCTTGAGAATTTTTTGATATCCGGTTCCAGTATCTAAAACTGCATTAGGTTTAAGAGGCCTAAATCCGACTTTTCGTTTCATATAGTTTTTTCCATAAACTTCTTCAAAAAATTCAGACCCCATCAGATTCAAATCAATTCCATCCACATCCATTTTATCAACACCACCCAATACTTCGGTGGTCAAGTCTTTATTAATAATTCTGGCAGTACTATACAAGTTTAAATCATCCCAGGTTTCAATGAATGGATGTTTCCTTAAATTTCTGAAATAGAAGTAAGTGTAATCAAAAGATGAATAAATTAACTTATATATATCAAGTAGGAAATTAGTTAAGTGAGAATCCCTACCAAAAATATCATATAATTTTTCTTTTATAACAGCTTTCGGATATCTGCTGGCAAAATAATTTTTAACCCTTGCAAAATTACCATGTGCAAAATTAATGACTTTTAGACCATATCTCACATAGAAAACATCTCTAAAAAGAAAATTTTTTCTAATGAAACTATTGAAACTATGTCTCATTGATGCATAGAAAGAAATCTGCTGTTCTGTTTCATCCTCAAAACGGATAATGGACTTACGAATAGGATAAATACGAATAATAATTCCATGAGGTTTTAAAGTATCTAAATTTGATAGAACAAAAAATGTAGAGTTTTTATCACCATAGGCGACGAAAAATGATGAATCCTCTCTATTGTTTATGTTGGTGTCAACATATCTGTCATTGCCATATTCTTTCTTTACGATTTTAGCAAATATTTCAATATCCTCTGAAGGCATAGCTACTGCAACCATCCTTGATCCGTTGTCGATAGTTTGGTCCTTGAAAGCACTAAGAGAATTAGCACCTATTAAAAAATAATGAAGACCATTGTCGGAACAGATAGTGTCTATCTCATCCAGTAGCTTCAATTGAACTTCATGTCTTGTTCTAATACAAAATCCCCCAATCTTTTTAAATACACATAACTTCCAGACACAATCAATATTGTGTCCCTACTCCTCATTAACCTTCTAACATCTCAATTAACTTGGCTTCCTTATCCATACGGCTGATTCCTGACTCATCTTCAACCTTTTGCCAAATTATTCCATTTCTAGTATTATCAATGGATTTTAAATAAAGTTTCCTAGCTTCATTTTTCTTTCCACATTCAGATTTTGCTTTTGCCTGAAAAGCCATTGTTTCCCCGTCAAAAGGGAATAATGATAAAACATGATTACATAATTCATCAATCTTTTTATAATCTTCAGTAGTTTCAGCCATATTTTCCATAATCCATATTCTTGCACGATAAATGTCTAATAAATCATCATATCTATTTTCATATTTCTCAACAAGGGTTCTAACTAATTCAACATCTTTCATATCATAACGTGCTACAGAAATATCATGGCAGATTGAAATGATTTCCTTAATATCAATTAATTCATCATTTAAAGGTTCCTCTTGGTGTTCACGAGCATCCAAATATTTTGAAGCCTCATAATATTTTCCTTGCTCAATCAAGGAGAGCAAATATGTTGCAAGATTTTTATCTGAAATAGGAACAAGAATATTATACTTAAATACGTTCTCAACATTCTGCAATTCAGTGAAATTTTTAAACACCTTTGATAAACTGTCATAATCCTTATTCTCAAGAAGAGAACGTAAATAATCGTCCTTGCCGTCCAAATCTTTAGAAGTCTGAACTGAACCAATGGCAACTATCTCTTTAGCAATCAACATTTCAACTTTTCTTCTTTTATAGTATACCTTAGCATTATTGCGCTTGTTAATTTTGCATTTCTCAAAGATAGATTCGCGATTTATTTTTGGAAGATAACGATTCGAGTATTCCTCAAATGGAAGATAATCATTTCTTACTGCATTATGAACCAGCTGTTCCTCATATTCCGGAATATACATCCAGTCATCACCATATGCAGATCTAAGAATTCCTTCCGGATGATAGCCAAGCGGAAAAGTTCCGTCTTCAAACTGTCCCATTTCACTTTCAAGCTGAAAATGCTCCTTATCGTAAACATGCTTATTGTATCCCCAAAATACACAATACTGATCACAGTATTTTGAAGAATATTGCTGTAAGGTATCTTCCAGCTCCTTAAGGACTTTCTCTTCGCCCTCATCATCTATCCTTTGGCAATAGTGTTCATACAATTCATAATGCTTTTCCCATTCTTCAAGTGTTGCCCTTTGATTTACAACAAAATATGGAGATAATAACTCCGTGTAAACATGAAGGATATCCAAATATTCCTCTTTGGCCTTTTCCCCTAAAGGCATTGGATTAAAAATGAAAAACTCAATCTGATGCCCACATGATTTTGCGGGTAATGATTGGGATGAATAAATTGTAGTTGTTTCAGTGTTAACATATCTTGGAAGGGGATTGCAATAATAGGGAGTATTTTCCTTATATACCATGGAACGGCCTTCGGGAAGAACATTCTCTTCAGTTTCTATGATATGTCTTAATTTATTCCAGTTATCTCTTGTGATAAATAAATCTATATCATCATCCCATGGCATGAAACGACGATTTCTGATTGAACCTAAACTAGCCCCACCTGCCAATAGATAATCAATATCATATTTCTTGCAGATTTCATCCAATTCAACCAGTAATTGGTATAAGTTCTTCTGTATCTGATTTAATTTATACAATCAAAACCCCCTCATGAATCAATAATAAATTAGCATATGTTTACAATATATTAATTATTTAATTCATCTAATTTATATGTTAACATTTAGTGTGCAATTTTGATTACTTTTCAAAACTAACACCACATTGAATATGGAAAATTGTACTGCTTTTATCAAGTAATCTCCACACTAGTGAATCCCAACAATCCTATTTAAAACAGGAATTCTTGACAATATTACAGCAACAACTAATGATCCTAAAGCCAATAACAGAAATACAACCGGGACAAGGTCAAATGTTCTAATCGGATAATATTGTATAAGCAGATTCACGATATGGTAATGCATCAGATAGATTGTATAGCTGCAAATGCTTAATGTGTATATGAATGTTCCAATCCATGATTTTTCAATGAAATTATGCAATTTGGACAATGGCCTCTTAGGATTGAATTTTGCATATTTAGTTAAATATCTTAAAGCTAAAAAGAGCGCTGAACATTGAATGATAATTGAAATAGATTCAATGTAAACGATATTTGTGAAATAATATGCCAAATACATATTGATTGCAAGGCATACAATGAAAATTACCAAACTGAATATGACCATAGGCAATGAATATATATTGAACTCCTTATTAGTCAGATAATAACCCAAAACTGCATAACCGATATTGATTCCGAAGTTTGAAAATATCAGACTAGGATAATAGTCCTGAGCAAGATTATAATTGGTTAAGATAACTAAAACTAGCCAAATCAATAAGAAGCATTCAGCTCCTTTTGTCCCATGTTCCTTTACAAATGAGTTGAACACCGGCATGACAAGATACACACCGATTATGGCGCATACGAACCATGGAACCGGAGCGTCATATATCCATATGTACATCAAATCAAAATTGAATCCATTTGCATAGGCAACTGATAAAAACAAAATGATATACCAAAATATGGCAGGAATCAATACTCTTGAAAATCTTTTTTTAAAAAATGAGGATATTGAATAATCCTTACCCAGCAATAACGCTCCGCTTAGCATGAAAAATAATGGAACGCCCATTCGGGATACTGTAAGATATGAAAGGAGAGTTGGAGATGCCAAATAATTGACATTAACCGGAAAATTCTTAATGGTATGTGCAAGCAATACCAAAAGTATGGCAAATGCCCTTATTTCATCAAAATAAAAAATTCTATCCTTTTTCAAAAGCATTATTATCCCATCAAAATTATTATACTAATATATTTTTCAATTAAAAATTAATAAAGTTAGTGTTAATAATCAAATACTTGAAAGAATAAATGATAATCTATGGAAATTACTGCAGATGAAATGAAAAGAAGCATAGAAAAAATTTACAGAAGACTCGATGAAGTTACACCGGTCGATTTTGACTGCGGAAAGCTCTGCGGAGAGGTGTGCTGCGTCTATGATGCTGAAGACTATCGAAATGAGGAACTGGCTCTTTACCTATTGCCCGGCGAAGAGCTGATGTATGAAGACAGTGATGAATTTGAGCTATACTACATGGATTCATCTGAAATAAAATACCCTCATTCCTGGAAAGGTCAGATTTATCTTGTCAAATGTGTCAATCCACCCAAATGTGACAGATCAATAAGGCCAATCCAATGCAGAACATTTCCGTTAATTCCTCATCTAAACAAGAAAGGAGAATTCCACCTTATTTTTGATGAAAGCGAATTCCCGTACAAGTGCCCTATCGTGCATGACCATATCCAGTTAAACAAAGAATTTGTTAAGGTAACCTATGAAATTTGGACCATGCTGATGAGAAATCCTTTAGTGTATGATTTAGTTGATATGGACTCCAGAATGCGGGACAATAGAAAAACAGATTACGAAATAGTAATTTAAATATGATTACTCACATACTATTACCATGATTAAAAAACTTTTGCTAATTCTCATAACACTAATAGTGCTAATGAACTGTGTCAGCGCAATTGACTCATCCAATTGGACTACCGCAACCGTTGGATATGAAGAGTTTAAAATACCACCACAGTACGAAAATCCATATTCCAGTGACTTTGATTTATATGAATTCGATGAGGACATTGATGTGTTCTCAATCAGATACGTCAATCCAAGAATAATGGAACTATACGGATATTTTATAGAACATTACAGCACTATGAAAAAAGTAAAAGTTTCAGGCCATGATGCGGTATTTTTTTCAAAATTTGACAGACATGATGACAAAAACAAGTCAATTCTCTGGTTTTCATCAGGAGAGGAATTCTATTACATTACATGGCATGGAAACAAGATAACTCCTACAATAAAGGAAGTCATTAA
>CAMNJW010000013.1 GCA_946541845.1 uncultured Methanobrevibacter sp. | reverse complement strand
AATATGAAGATGACTACAACTTCGGATTTGATGTAGTCGACAAATATGCGGAAATTGATCCCGACAAAATAGCTTTAATCTGGACCAATGACGAAGAGGAAGAACACATATTCACTTTTAAAGAAATGAAGGAATATTCCAACAAAGCTGCGAATCTATTTAAAAGCTTAGGAATCAAGAAAGGCGATTGCGTAATGTTAACCCTTAAAAACAGATACGAATTCTGGTTCTGTATGGTTGCATTGCATAAAATCGGTGCAATCCCTATTCCTGGAACACACATGTTAAAACTCCATGACATTGATTTTAGAATAAAAGAAGCAAATGTGAAAATGGTTGTTTCTGTAGAAGAAGACTCTTTATTACCAGATTATGAAGAAGCTGAAAAATCATTGGGAATTGAAATTCCTAAATTAGTCATTGAAACCGACAGGGACGGATGGATAAACTTTAACAAGGCTATCGAAAATGAAAGTCCCGTATTTGAAAGGCCAACTGGTGAGGACAAAACTTATGCAGAAGAAATTTCATTAATCTATTTCACTTCAGGAACCAGCGGACTTCCGAAAATGGTTTCACATAAGCACACATACTCCTTAGGACATATTCCAACCGCTAAATACTGGCATAATGTTGTTGAAGACGGACTTCACCACACATCAGCAGATACAGGTTGGGGAAAGGCAGTGTGGGGAAACCTCTACGGACAATGGATTGCAGGAACCAGCGTATTCATCTATGATTACGAAAGATTCAACGGATTAAAATTGCTAGATAAAATCATTGAATATAATGTGGACACATTCTGTGCACCACCTACAATTTACAGATTCATAATTAAGGAAAATATCGAAGGATATGACCTTTCAAACTTAAAATATGTTACTACAGCGGGAGAACCTCTTCCACCTGAAGTATCCGAAAAATTCTATGAACTTTCAGGTTTAAGAATCAAGGAAGGATTCGGTCAGACCGAAACCACATTATCAATAGGAACATTCATATGGTTAGATGCAAAAATTGCATCAATCGGTAAACCTTCCCCATTGTTTAATTTGGAATTGCTAGATGAAGACCACAATAAAGTGGAAATCGGTGATGAAGGAGAACTATGTTTCAAATTGGAAGATGGTCCTAATCCTGGACTGTTTAAAGATTACGTGAATGATGAAGAAAAATACAAAAAGCAAATCCACCACGGATATTACCACTGCGGAGATACCGCATGGGTTGATGAGGACGGCTATGTCCACTTTGTCGGAAGAAACGACGACATCATCAAGTCCTCAGGTTACCGTATCGGACCGTATGAGGTGGAAAGTGCAGTATTGTCACACGAAGCAGTTTCAAACTGTGCAATTACCGCTTATCCTGATGAAGTAAGAGGCCAAATCGTAAAGGCAACAATCATATTGCAACCTGGCTTTGAACCATCAGATAAACTTACCAAAGACATTCAAAATCATGTTAAAAGAGTTACAGCTCCTTATAAATATCCAAGAATGATTGAATATGTGGATGAAATTCCAGAAACAATCAGCGGAAAAATAAGAAGAGTTGAAATCAGAGAAAATGATAATAAATAATTAATTAGATGATATAATGACAGAAGAGATATCTTATCCAGTTATCAATAAGGAAATCTGCAAAGGCTGTATGAGATGTATAGTCGGATGTCCTCAAAATGCAATATTACTTTCACAAGACATGAATAACGCAGGATATCAATTTGCATATTATAGCGGAAATGGCTGTACTGGATGTAAGGATTGTTACTTTACTTGTCCAGAGCCATTGGCTTTAGAAGTACATCAGATTAAGAATATTGTCAACGATTCCGTTGCAAAAATGATTAAATCTAAAGTAGCTAGTAAAGGGGGAAATTAAATGAGTAATCAAATGGTAAAAGGAAATACCGCAGTAATTATCGGTGCAATGTATGCGGGTTGTGATTGTTTCTTTGGATACCCAATTACTCCTGCAAGTGAAATTTTACATGAAGCTTCAAAATACTTCCCTATGGTTGGAAGAAACTTTGTTCAGGCTGAAAGTGAAGAAGCATCAATCAATATGGTTTATGGTGCATCAGGAACAGGTCACAGAGTCATGACCGCTTCATCAGGACCTGGAATCAGTTTAATGCAAGAAGGATTCACCTACCTTGCAGGTGCGGAACTTCCTGCAGTTATCGTAGACATCATGAGGGCAGGACCTGGACTTGGAAATATCGGACCTGAACAAGGAGATTATAACCAAATTGTCAAAGGTGGAGGTCATGGAAACTATAAGAACATAGTTTTAGCACCTAACAGCGTTCAGGAAATGTGTGACTTGACCATGAAAGCGTTTGAGCTTGCAGACAAATGGAGAAATCCTGTTGTGGTCTTGGCCGATGGTACCTTAGGTCAAATGGCTGAACCTTTAGTTTTCCCAACTAAAGCAATCAAGCCTGAAATTGACGAATCATGGGCAGTAAGAGGCAATAAGGAAACCATGGAAAACCTGATTACTTCAATTTTCAATGACTTCAATGATCTTGAAGACTTCAACTACAAGCTTCAGGAAAAATATGCAAAAATCGATGCTGAAGAAGTAATTGTTGATGAATATCAAGTTGATGATGCGGAAATCGTTCTAGTCTCATATGGTATCAGCAGCCGTATTGCAAGATCTGCAGTTGACAAAAGCCGTGAAAAAGGATTGAAAGTTGGACTTTTAAGACCTATCACATTATCACCGTTCCCAACTGAAAGAGTTAAAGAGTTAGCTGACAAAGGTGTTGAATTCATATCCGTTGAAATGAGTAACGGGCAATTACTAGCCGATGTGCAGTTTGCAGCTTTAAGAAGAGAAGGCACCCATCTTGTAAACAGAATGGGAGGTAACCTGATTGAGCTAAAACATGTGCTCGCTAAGATTTATGAAATAGCTGGCTTAGATGAAGAAATTGATACTTCAAAAAGAAGTGAAGAAAAAGCAAGCCCAAATATTATTGATTAAGGA
This sequence comes from uncultured Methanobrevibacter sp., assembly GCA_946541845.1. GTDB lineage: Archaea > Methanobacteriota > Methanobacteria > Methanobacteriales > Methanobacteriaceae > Methanocatella. The sequence goes on along the minus strand of CAMNJW010000013.1, from coordinate 25,167 downwards.
TGTGGAAAAATGAGTGAACAGTTAAATAAAAATTATGAAGAACAAGTACGTAGAAATCCACAATCCCTTTTAGAAGAATACCCTCGTAAAGGAACCAACATTCAGTCAACCCACTACTGTGCAGGTTGCGGACACGGAATCATTCATAAATTGATTGCTGAATGTATGGATGAACTCGGAATCCAAGAAAGATGTGTAATGATTTCACCTGTAGGATGTTCAGTATATGCTTATTTCTATTTCAATTGTGGAAACTTCCAGACAGCTCACGGAAGAGCACCTGCAGTAGCTACAGGAATTTCAAGAGCAGAAGACAATGCCATTGTCATGAGTTATCAAGGAGATGGGGATTTAGCTTCCATCGGTTTGAATGAAACATTACAGGCTGCAAACCGTGGAGAAAAAATTGCAGTATTTTTCGTGAACAACACAGTTTACGGAATGACCGGTGGACAAATGGCTCCAACTACCCTAATCGGTGAAAAGACAGTCACATGCCAAAGCGGAAGAGACCCTGACTATGCAGGACACCCTACCCACATGTGCGAATTAATCAATACATTAAAGGCACCTGTTTTCATTGAAAGGGTATCCCTAGCAAATCCTTTAAAAATCAGACTTGCAAAATATGCAATCAAACAGGCATTGACCGTTCAAAAAGAAGGAAAAGGATACTCCTTTGTTGAAATATTGTCACCTTGCCCTACCAACCTAAAACAGGACGTGAAACGTGCACAGGAATTCATTGAAAACCAGATGGAAAAAGAGTTCCCAGTCAAAAACTTCAGAAATAATTTATACACAAAAGAACCAGTTGTAAGACCTGAAAGTGACTTTACAACCGAATCTTTAGATAAAATATTCAATGTTAACAGAGGAGAGGATTCAGGATATGTCGATGATGAGATCGAACCTGTAAGCATCAAGGTTTCAGGATTCGGAGGCCAGGGAGTTTTAAGCGCTGGACTTACCATCGCTCAATCCGCATGTGCAGAAGGAAAACATGTCTCATGGTATCCTAGTTACGGACCTGAACAACGTGGAGGAAAATCCAACTGTTCCGTTGTAATTTCAAATGAAACCATCGGAACCCCTGTAGTTGACGATATTGACATTCTCATTGCTTTAAACAAACCATCTTTAGAACAGTTCTCACAGGACGTTAAAGAAGGTGGAGTAATACTTTACGATTCACATATAGGAGAATTCACAACCGACAAAGAAGTTAAGGTCATTGCAATGCCATGTGTGGATATTGCAGAAGAACACGGAAACGCAAGAACCGCAAACACCGCACTACTGGGCGCATTGACTGAATTAACTGATGTATTAAAACGTGAATCTTATGAAAATGCTATTCGTGAAATGTTTGCAGCTAAACCAAAAGTCATTGACGTAAATATTGATGTTTTGAAAGCTGGAGCAGAATGGTTAAAAAACAATTCATAGTGTGATTTGATGACATATAAAGAAAATGCTAAAAAATATATAGAAAATTACGATTTAAGTATTGGAGATACCATTAAAGTCAACAAGGAAGACATCTCCTATACTGGTATCTTACTTGATAGGCCAGAAGATGCTGATGACGGATATCTGGTTTTGAAGTTATCAAGCGGTTACAACATTGGTGTGGCAATCGACAACACTACTGCTGAACTTTTGGAAAAAGGTGACAAACCTAAAATAGGCTATGATGAAACCGAAATTCCAAACGATCCTGAAAAACAAAACATTTCAATCGTATCCACAGGAGGTACAGTATCCTCTGTAATCGATTACCGGACAGGAGCAGTGCACCCTAAATTCACAGCATCAGACCTTGTAAAAGCTAACCCTGAACTATTGGATTATGCAAACTACAATGTTAAGGCATTGTACAATATCCTAAGTGAAAACATGAAACCGGAATACTGGGTAAAAGCTGCAGAGGAAATAGCTAATGACATTTCTGAAGGTGCAGACGGTGTTGTGATAGCTCACGGTACAGACACAATGCATTACACCTCCGCAGCATTAAGCTTCATGCTTAAAACACCAGTTCCAGTTATCATCACTGGTGCACAAAGAAGCTCAGACAGACCTTCAAGTGATGCAAACATCAACCTGATTGATTCCGTGATTGCTGCAAAAAGCGACATTGCAGAAGTTTGCGTCTGCATGCACGGAAGCCTAAACGACGAGTACACCTACCTTCACAAAGGAACCAAGGTCAGAAAAATGCACACTTCAAGAAGGGACACTTTCAGAAGCATCAATGCTCAGCCAATAGCTAAAATCCAAAACAAGAAAGTCAACATCAATCCTGAATATGCATACACCAAACGTGGAGAAAACGAACTGGAACTAAACACAGCTATTGAAGAAAAAGTAGGATTCATAAAAAGCTTCCCTGGCATTTCCGAAGAATTCATCGAATATCACATTGACAAAGGATACAAAGGACTTGTCATTGAGGGAACCGGTCTCGGACACGTTCCTGACAATCTCATTCCTGCATTAAATAGAGCAACCGATGCAAACATTCCAGTAATCATGACTTCACAATGTCTCTACGGAAGAGTGAACATGAACGTTTACTCAACAGGACGTGAAATAATTGATGCAGGAGTAATTTCAGGTCTTGATATGACCCCTGAAACAACATATGTAAAATTATGTTGGGCATTAGGTCAAAGCAGTGAAATCAATGAAGTTTACGAACTTATGCAAAAGAACATTGCAGGAGAATTTTCTAAAAAGTCATCAATTAAGGATTTCTTGAACTAGGTGGTTAGATATGGATTACGAAAAATTAGGATTAAAAATGGGGCTTGAAATTCACCAACAGTTAAACAGTGAACATAAGTTATTCTGCCCATGTAAAACAGAACTTGTTGATGATGATTTTGATGAATTGGTCCAAAGAAAATTAAGGCCAACACAATCTGAGCTTGGAGAAATCGACAGGGCTGCACTTCAGGAATCCTTAAGAGGATTGAATTTCAAATATGAAAACTTTGAAAACCACACCTGTCTTGTTGAAAACGATGATGAACCACCTCACAGCCTTAATGAAGAGGCATTGGATATATGTATTACAATAGCTTGTCTTATGAACATGCACATTGTGGATGAATTCCATACAATGAGAAAACAGGTTATTGACGGAAGTAACACCGGAGGATTCCAGAGAACCGGTATGGTTGCAACCGACGGATACCTTGAAACACCTTACGGAAAAGTGGTTATCGAAAGTCTTGGACTTGAAGAGGATGCAGCAAGAAGAGTTGAAACCAAAGACGGTTTCACCGAATTCAGACTTGACAGGTTAGGTATCCCTCTTGCTGAAATCACAACAGACCCTTCAATGCACCACCCGGATCAAGTAAGGGAAGTCGCATATATGCTCGGTCAGATTTTAAGAAGTACAAATGTTAAAAGAGGTCTCGGAACAATCAGACAGGACCTTAACATTTCCATTGCTGAAGGAGCACGTGTGGAAATCAAGGGTGTGCAGGACCTTGACCTGATGGCTGAAATCGTAAACCGTGAAGTACAAAGACAATTGGAATTAATCGACATCAAAAAGCAATTGGCTGAAAGAAACGCTGAAGTTTTAGAAGATATTCATGACTTGGATGAACTGTTCGAGAACACCGAATCAAAAATATTAAAATCAGCTGAAACCATTAAGGCTGTTGTGCTTAAGGGCTTTGACGGATTGATTGGTCGTGAAGTACAGCCTGGAAGAAGATTCGGTACTGAAATTGCAAGCTATGCTAAAAAACGTGGAGTATCAGGAATATTCCACTCTGACGAATTGCCTGCTTACGGAATTACACAAGAAGAAGTTGACAAAGTCACCGATTTCCTGAACATAGGTGAGGAAGATGCATTCATTATCGTGGCTCATGATGAGGATATCGCAATTTCCGCTTTGGAAGAAGTTAAAAGAAGGGCAAACCTAGGTCTTGAAGGTGTTGTAGAGGAAACCCGTAAGGCATTGGATGACGGTAACACCGAATACATGAGACCTCTTCCGACAGCAAACAGAATGTATCTTGAAACCGACATTCCGTTGTTTAAAATCACATCCGACAGGGTTGAACCAATAGCTAACAACCTACCTGAATTGCCTGATGTCAAACAGGCAAGAATCATTGAAGAGTACAAGTTAAGTGAAGACCTTGCAACACAGCTTGTCAAAAGGCAGGAAGCTGACATGTTTGAGGCCATTTTGGCTGATGTTGATGTGGATGCAACACCTGTGGCATCACTTCTTGCATATGACCTCAGGGAAATCAAAAGGGAAGGTCATGACATTAACGTATTGACATTAGATCACTTCAAAGGCATATTTACCCTTTTGGCTGACAGCAAAATCGCAAAGGACAGCGTACGTAAATTAGCAATTGAAACTATCAAAACTCCTGATATGGAAATTTCAGAAATTGCTGAGAAAAACAACTTGACAATGCTCAGTGAAGATGACGTTGCTAAAATCATTGCTGAAATTGTTGCAAACAATGAGGCAATGGTGAAAGAACGTCAAATGGGCGCCATGGGTCCTTTAATGGGAATGTGCATGAAACAACTTAAAGGAAAAGCCGATGGTGGTATGGTCAATAAGATCGTGCGTGAAGAAATTCAAAAATTATTATAGATACTCCCAGAGTATCTAACATTACTCTTTTTTTAAAACTTAACTATTATTGCTTTCATTTAGAAAAATTGACCTCATAAAACACCAAATCTTTAAATATCATGCGGAATATACTATTTTTTATAAATAAACACCACATGAGGACATATAATGATGCAAAGATTTCAAGAGACAGAGCATGTATTTGTTCCTGCAGATATCAAAACAACTAGCACTGAAAACTTGAAGAATTTCATAACAAAATATTTCCAAATTCCAGACAATAACATAGAAAAGATTTGTAAATTTATTAAACAGGATAAGGAACTTGAAAAAATAATTTTTGAACTGCCAGATACAATTAAAAATGAAGTTCATTATGATAACCTCCAAATCACATTTTATGATGAATTTCAGGAGGATGAACTAATATTAGAGATTACAATAATTTCTAAGCTAGATTTCAATACTCAATTAAAAAAAGAAGATGAATTCATACATATTTTATACAAAAAATATATTGAAAGTTCAGTAGACAAAATCTTAATATTTATTGAGGGATAACATGAAGAAAATTATTGAATTTAACTGGAGTGAATTTATTGATCTCGGAATTGAGTATATCAATGATAACAATCCAGCAAAACAACGAACAGGAATTAGTAGATTTTATTATGGTGCTTTTTGCTCATCAAGAGACTTAATAAATAAAAAAGGAACTTACATAGACAATGAATCTAAAAAAATTATGACCTCCAAAAGTGCAGATGCCCATAGAGAAACTTCAAAAATATTTAAACATCATGAAGCTTACAAAAAAGATGAAAAAGGTAAAATCATTTCAAAAAATTTGAATAAATTAAGAAAAATGCGAAATAAAGCAGATTACGATAAAATTATCGATCAACCTTTAGGTCTAATGATAAACGAATCAAAAATATTATCTGAAAGAATTCTAAAATTACTTAAAGAGATAAGCTGATTAAACAATAATATATTACATAAAAACCAGTTTATAAATTAATAAAAATAAAATGAAGGTATTATTTTAGGAATAAAACAATTACACTTCCCAAAAGAAATAATAAACAATAATTACCAAAGTCCCAAAAGATGCTGCAATGCTAAACTGACAACAGTTATCGCAATCCAACAGCTTGCACCTAATGCAATAGGTTTCCCACCAGACTTTACAAGCTTTACCAGATTAGTATTCAATCCGATAGCTGCCATTGCCATGATGATTAGAAACTTGCTTAATTCCTTTAAAGGCATAAACACATTTGCATCCACACCAAAACTAACGCAGATTGTTGTTATGATTGATGCAATCACGAAAAACACAATAAACAGAGGTAATGCTCTTTTCAGACTGAATTTTTCGCCGTTGAAATTGTTCTGCCTTTGTGTAATCAATGACAATGCCAATGTTATGGGAATGATTGCCAGTGTACGGGTCAGCTTCACGGTTGCTGCCTTATCCAATGTTTGGCTTCCAAGGCCCCACATGTTGTCCCATGTTGCAGCGGCTGCAGTTACAGAGGATGTGTCGTTGATTGCGGTTCCTGCAAATATGCCGAAGGGATCTCCGCTAATGGTTGAAAAGCCGAGCATCTTTCCCAACATCGGAAATATTATTGCTGCAATAACATTGAAGAAGAATATTACTGAAATTGACTGTGCAACCTCCTCATCATCTGCGCCAATTACAGGAGCTGTCGCAGCAATAGCTGATCCTCCACAGATTGATGAACCCACACCAATCAGTATCGCTGAGTTTTTCTCCATATTCAAGGCTTTTTTCATTACATATGCAACAATAAGCGCTGTTGCAATTGTTCCAACAATGATTGGCAGGGATTGGATTCCAGTAGCTAAAACAACAGTCAGGTTTAGCCCAAAACCTAAAAACACTACTGCAAGCTGCAGGACATATTTTGAGGTAAATCCAATTCCTTCCTGAAACCTGTCCTTGTTTTTCCATACAATTGATATCAGCATTCCTAAAATTATTGCAATGATTGGTCCGCCGATTATGGGGAACAAATTTCCGATAACCAAGGCGGGAATTGCAATAATCAGACATACGATTATACCATAAATTTTATCCTGAATCATAATTTCACAAAAAATAACTTTACAACATAAGTTATCTACAAGATGTAATATATTTTTTTCCAAACTAAATCTCAAATACTATAACAAATTTTAGTTGACGTTAACCTTTATTTTAACTTCTGTAGATACCATTAAATCCATACTTTTATCAGAATCCATAATTTAATGCTTCCTGAAACTGAAATAAAAAAAGTAGCAATTAATTTGTACTCCATTGAATTGATTGGTCTACATCATCAAACTCAAATGAGACATTTACACAATAGATTATCCGACGAAAATCACTGAAATTAATCAGGGCATTGAAAAAATCCGATCACAAACCTAAAATTAGCAATTTAATTTTTAGGTTAACCTAAAAAAATAGAAAGATTTATATACTATGATAACAAACTATAAAGTAGAGATGAAATTTAGGTAAACCTAAAACACTCTCACATTATTAGTCAAATAATAATACACTCTCCAAATTTAGAATCTGTGTTGAATTAGATTTTTCACAATTTCTCTAATTTGATACAAGTCGTAGGAAAATTAAAAAATCTGCCAAACAAATATAATTTTTCCTCAAAACTTCTGGTGTTTAACACGTCAATTAAACACCTATTATCTCTCTTTTTATTCGATTTAAATGAATTAAACAATAATTTGCTAAATTTTTATGAATATACTTTTCACAATTATATTTCCATAATCCTCAAATAGTTAGTTTTTCGTGATTTGCCAATTGGAAATCCGCCAGTTATTACTATTAAATCCCCTTTATTCAAATTAAATTCTTTTTTGGCCATTTCTTTTGCATTTTCAACCATTTTATCTGTAGCCTCATAAATGTCCGTGATAATCGGTTTTACACCAAAGTTCAAAACGACTTTCTCAGCTATATGCTTGGATGGACAGCAAGCAAGTATTATTGAGTTTGGCCTTAAGTTACTGATTTTACGTGCAGTGAATCCGGTCATTGTGGTTGTGACTATCAACTTAATATCCGCATATTCAACAGCTTCACTGACAAGTTTAGCTATAGTGTCGCTGATGCCAATTGATCCCTCGTAGGATATATGCTTTGAGTAATCAATTGTTGACTCCACATGCTCGCAAATCCTACTCATTATTTCCACGGCCTCTGCGGGATACTTGCCGATGGTGGTTTCACCAGACAACATCACACAGTCAGTGCCGTCCAATATCGCATTAGCCACATCCGATACTTCCGCCCTTGTCGGCCTTGGACTTTCATACATGGAAGCCAGCATTTCAGTTGCTACAATTGCAAATTTACCCTTCTGGCGACATTTTCTTATAATGCTCTTTTGAATCGTTGGCAACTCTTCCATCGGAATCTCAACACCCAAATCCCCACGAGCCACCATAATTCCATCAGATTCATCAATTATCTCATCAATATTTTCAATTCCCATATGACTTTCAATCTTTGAAATGATTAGGGCATCTCCTCCAGCTTTTTTGATTATTTCACGAGCTTTAGAAACATCCTCTTTTGTATTTACAAATGACAGGGCCAGATAATCACATGAATGCTGTGCTGCAAAGGTAATGTCTTTTTTATCTTCATCACTCATGAAATCCAGTTTCAAATTGACTCCAGGAACATTGATTGTTTTGTGATTCTGGATTTTTCCATCACCTAACGCCTCAAGCATTACAAAATCATTTTCCTTTTCGATGACTTCCAATTCAAGCAATGCATTGTCTATAAGTACCTTGTCCCCAACTTTTATAAAGTCAATTGCATCGCTATGATTGACACCGAATTCCATTTCATTTCCCTGTACGCAGCTTTTACTCATTTTTATGGTGTCACCTTTTTTAAGAGTCACTCCACCGTCCTTAAACTTTAAGGTTCTAAATTCGGGACCTTTTGTATCATACATGATGGCCACCGGCAAATTGCAGGCTTTACGCACTTCACGAACAACACTGATTGTCTTTAATATTCCCTCTTCATCTGCATGACTGAGGTTAATGCGTGCACAGTTCATGCCTGATTCCACCATTTTGCCCATTACTTCAACAGAATTGGATGCCGGACCTATAGTACATATGACTTTTGTTTTCTTCACATTACCATTCCCTAACCTTTTTACTGCAAAAAAATTAAAATTTATTCAAGTTTTACTTATTAATTGATATCAATCAGGAAAGATATATAATTATTGAATATTCAGGTGAACATGTTCAATAATGTGAAATTAAGAAATGTTTGATGTTCGGTTCATATAAAGTAGCGTAGCAGTTGCAAGATGTAAAAAAAAGAAAATTGCAGATGCAAAGTTGCATCCACTATACTTTGAAGTTGATTAATCAACTTTTTCCCATTGATTATATCCCAAATGCCTCCAAGTATGACCGTCCGGACCTTCCTGCACATCCCCAGTGTAAATCATACTGTTTGATTGTGCGCTGTAAAAAGCACCGGGATCATCATTAGTAGCACTAGAATCTTTTATATAGTTGTAGTCATAGTCTTCTGAACCAAAAAATTGAAGTCCTTTATTCGGAGATAATTTTACCTCTTGTGAATCCAATAATTTCTTGTTTGTATCATATATCTTAACTTCTGCATGATCAGGGAAATATTTATATGGCTCTGCACTTTTAACATTGATAAATCCTTCAGAGTTTACAGTCTTTGGAACCATATTCCCCTCATTTAAATCAGAACCGTCACGAGAGTAGAAAATTTGTATAATCACATCATCACCTGAATACTGACTGCCCACATCAATGGAAGCATAAGTCAAATCATCTAAACCCCCAGCAGTATAAAAAGCCCCACCTTCTATCGCCATTGCAGCACTAACACCAGTAATACCGCAAATCAAAATTAAAAAACTTATCATTAATGATAAACATATTTTATTCCTTGAAACCATTTTTTCACCAACACCCGATAACTTAAAGTATGATTAAAAATGTGTCAATCATATGTATATAACAATTCCGACAACACTTTCAAAGCTTCAACATCAAAAGCTATAAACAAGAGGAAATGATGAAAACACATATGCATCATCACCACGAACAAAAACTAAGTTAAATCATACAAATTCTAAAAAAAAAACTATTTTAAAAAAAAAGAAAAATTAAAAGAGTAATTAATACTCTTTTAACTATTTTCGATTGAGCTTACTCTGTGCCAATCTTCAAGGTTGGAGAAGATGTCTCCTGCGTGAGGTTGGATATTTGCAGTTTCATTTGAAATATCAAGTGAGTCATCTACGAAGTATTCGTATTTGATGTTTGCAACCCATAACCAAGGAGCGTCACCTTTAGGTGAAACACCTGTTTTTCCATCCCATGAAATTTTGGACAATTCACTGTAGGAATCTTTACCCTCTTTGGATAATGCTGAATCGATGTATCCGTCAACAACACTGTTGTTGTATAATGCAGGGTTTGAATATCCTTGACCTGCAAGGTCACTGTAGTATTCCAATTTAAGTGTTGAAGGATCAGGTTCTCCCATACCCCATACTACACATTCACTGTTTTTGATTTGGTCCATTTTATCCCAGTCTGAACCGGTTGCGTTGATTTCAATTCCAAATTCTTTTGCTTGTTCTGCAACAGTTACTGCAATTGCTTGTCTTTCAGGAGCGTTTGCCGGATAGTAAAGGTTGAGTGATGCTTTGAGACCGTCTTTTTCTACAATTCCATCACCGTCAGTGTCTTCCCATCCACCTTCTTTGAGGATTTGTTTTGCTTTATCGACATCTCCATCTTTAATTGCCGCATCTGGGTTTCCCCATGGTGCTGAGCTTGACATTGCATCATAGTTTGGTGCAGCTGCACCGTTCAATGCACCTTCACAGATTGCTTCCCTGTCGATACCATAGTTCAATGCGTCCCTTATTGCCTTGTCTGCTGTTACGTTGTTTCCTAATGCAACACCATCTTCACCTACTTCACCAGTGTTGTTTACAACAGGCAATGCAATACCTCTTACGTCAAAACTGTCCATAAGATATCTGGTGTATCCGTCGATTGTTTCATTTGCATATTCAATTGGTACTGCAGCTACATCCAATTCTTTGTTTTTAGTGGAAAGTAATGCAGCTTCATTTTCTTTAAAGAGTATTGTCAATTTGTTAAATTCACATTCTTTTCCATAGTAATCTGGGTTTTTCTCAAGGATAATTTGTTGACCTTTGTCCCATTGGACGAATTTCCATGGTCCAGATCCTACAGGGTTTTCTCCATAGGTTTCATTGTTGTATGAATCGGATGGCACAATTCCGAGGTATGGGAATTTGCAGATGAATGATGAGTCAGGCTCTTCCAATTCAAATTCAACTGTATAGTTATCAACAGCAGTAGCATTTTTCATATTAGAGAAGTCAAGGCTTGCTCCACTTTCTTTTGCTTGATTATATGTGAATGCAACATCTTCAGCAGTCAATGGAGTGCCATCGGTGAAATTCACATCTTCCCTAAGTTTTACTGTAACTTTCTTATAGTCATCACTTACTTCATAGTCTGTTGCCAAATCGTCTTCAAATGTCATGTCTCTGTTCATCTTAAGTAATGTAGACTGTACTAAAGGTGCAGAGTAATAATTCCAACCGAGAATTGGGTCCATACCTGCTTCAGGTTCACCGTTGTGACCAAGAGCGGCAACCACCAATTCATCATCGGCTCTTTGTGTGGTGGAACCACCCATCATGACGGCTCCAGCTATAACTGCAATCAAAACAATTGCTATTATACCAATAATGTACTTTTTATCCATATTCATTCTCCAATAATAGGTTCTTAAATGTTGAATTGCTATAATTTTAAAAAATTAATAACAATTGATAATATTTTATTATTTACTATAATATAAATTTAACTAAAAGTATTACAATTTGATATATGAATCCAAATATTAAGAAGAAATTATCTCATTGTCGAATTTATGAGCATTTATTAAAAAAATACAGTTAACACAACAAAAAAAGAAAATAGAAAGTACGAGAGTCTTCTAAAAGATTCTCGGAATAAAAAAAAAAGATTGAAGCTATTTGAAGTAGGAATTAATAGTTATAATTTTATTTTCACAAACAAAATTATCCAAATCCTGCCAAAAGACCTATGTTATAAATCAGGAATGAAACAACATACGCAGTTGTAAGGGTTATCGCACACATTGCCAATGCCCATTTAAAGCCATTGGTTTCATGCTTTATCGCACCAATAGTACCGAAACATGGAGTGTACAATAAAGTAAACGCCATGAATGAGTATGCAGACAATGGAGTGAATGTGTTATGTATCAAATGAGTTATACCGCTTTCATCATCAGCTTCCATACCTCCAAGAGTGCCGAAAGTGGATACAATAACCTCCTTAGCAGCCAATCCTGCTATAATAGCCACTGCAGCCTGCCATGTTCCGAACCCTAATGGAGCGAAAACAGGAGCAATAAACTCACCAATCATACCCAAAATACTGTCAGCAGACCCATACTCAACACCCAATGGGAATATGCTTAAAGCCCATAGCACCATTGAACAGACAAGAATTACTGTTCCTGCCTTTTTGAGGAATCCTTTAACCTTTTCCCATGTATGCAGCAATACACCCTTGAGTGAAGGTATCTTATATGATGGAAGTTCCATTACGAAAGGAGTTGACAATCCTTTAAACAATATTCTTTTAAGGATTGCAGCTACAATAAGCGCAACTAGGATTCCCAAAAGATAGATTGACAGCAATACAATTGCGTTATGTTCCTTGAAAAATGCCGCAATGAAAATTGCATAAATCGGCAGCCTGGCTGTACAGGACATGAACGGCACAAGCATCATTGCAAGCTTACGGTCATTTTCACTTTCCAGGACTCTTGTTGCCATAATAGCCGGCACACCACAACCAAATCCTAAAATCATTGGAATGAATGCCTTACCGTGCAGACCAACCAGCTTATGCATGAATATATCCATTGTAAATGCAGCCCTCGCCAGGTATCCGCAATCCTCCAGGATGCTTAAGAATAAAAAGATTATAACAATTATCGGAAGGAAAGTGATGACTCCACCTACACCTCCAATAACCGCATCACATAAGAATGACTTCAGATAAGGATTTGAAATGAATCCTGCTACAAATCCTGAAAGCATTGCAAAGCCCTGTTCAATCAACTCCTGGAAAGGAGCTCCCAGAACATATGTCGATTCAAACATTACAAACATCACGATGATAAATATTGGAATTGCCAAAAACCTGTTTGTTACGACATTATCAATTTTATCGCTGATGCTTTCACTTTCAACGGCAGGCCTTTCAACGGCTTCCGCCATCAAACCGTCAATGAATGCATATCTTGCACCAGCTACAACTTCCTCCACGCCTTCATCGAAAATATCGTAAAGGTGTTTGGATACCTTATCGGACTCTATGAAAATTGATGATGCATGAGGTGATTTTTGAACTTTCTGAATAACAATCGGATCCTTTTCAAGCAGCTTGATTGCAATCCAGAGAGACGGTACATCCAGCAAGTTTTCATCTTTCTCAATCAGTGCCTGCATATCCCCCAGATGCTCTTTCAATTCAGGACCATATGCCAATTTTACACTGGAGTCGACCGGATTTTCGGCTTGCTTTTCTACAATAGTGAACAGCTCATCGATTCCATCACCTGTCTTAGCATTGATTTCAACAACTGGAAATCCCAACAAATCATTCATCAAATCTATGTTAATTATATGGCCTTTCCTCTTTGCATAATCATTCATATTTAGCGCAAGAACAAGATTTGCCCCAATTTCCATCATCTGAACCGTAAGGTATAGGTTACGTTCCAAGTTTGCTGCGTCAACAACATTAATGATTACATCAGAGTCATCATCAACGATAAAATCCCTTGATACAATCTCTTCTATTGAGTGTGCGGTTAATGCATAGTTTCCCGGAAGATCAATAATGTCATAATCATATCCTCCGTGTGAGAAATGGCCTTTTGCCTGCTCAACAGTTTTTCCAGGCCAGTTTCCGACATGCTGATGCATACCAGTCAATTCATTGAAAACTGTTGTTTTGCCAACGTTTGGATTTCCCGCCAATCCAACAATCAATTTTTTCATTATTAATCCACCATTCACCGAAATTCAATTGAATTTCATGAAGAAATAATTTACACTCCTCTGAATTATCAAATTCCTTTTTTAAAAAAATAGATTTTTCTAAATATGATTATATTTTCTTTTTATGATATTTAAATTATAGATATGAATGCATTTAAAAATTAGAATTTAGGTATGCCTTAATTAAGTTAAACCAAACGAAATTATTAGTTAAAAAGATTTTAATAAATAAAAATGACATCCATTTGAAATATTCACATTATTGACACAAAGTTTAAATACAATCCCAACCCCTATAAAACCATGACAACCATTAACAATTTTGACAGAACATGTTCTGTCTGTGGCAAAACCACATCACAGCCAGTATTGGGCAGCACATGTTCCCTAGACTATTCAGACCTTGACACCAGACCTGCGCCCCTTCAAAGGGAAACCATGAACCTTTGGGTTTTCGAATGTCCTCATTGCGGATACGTGTCACATAATATTGAAAAGGAACTCGAACTGTCACCTGACTTTTTAAAAACCGATGAATATTTAATCTGCGACAATATGGAATTCAAATCAGAGCTATCCAAAAAGTTTTACAGACAATATTTAATTGGCAATGAAAAAAAGGATTATGAAACTGCATTTTTTGCACTGCTTCATTGTACATGGGCATGCGACGATGCGGAAGATGAACTTGCAGTGAAAATAAGAAAAATGGCACTGGAAATACTTCCAAAAATTGATATGAATAAAGACCTAATGCTGATTAAAGCAGATCTGCTTAGAAGAGCCTGTCAGTTCGATGAATTGATTAGACAATTTAGTGACGTATCCCTAAGCGATGAGCTTTATGACAAAATCATCAAATTCCAACTGGAATTGGCAAGAAAAAAAGACGTTACTTGTTACACAGTAGGGGATGTTTTAAACGAATAACTTCCCCTTTTTATTTTATTAGTCAATTACCACTTTTTTCATATTTATATCATACAACTCATTATCCCAGGGATTGCAATATCTCCACGATTTTTCTTCCTCAGAAGCAAATATCAGCTCAACACCCAAATCCTCAAAATGGGATTTAATTGTCTCAAGCAATTCCTCAAATAATCTGAAGTCCTCACTTCCCTTTTCATAGGGATTTGCAGGCAGATGATTTGCCAGCTCATTTTCATCATAAAACTGAATAATCTTTTCAAATTCATCAATGGGTTCAGTTATATCTGCAATGCCCCGAATGTAAATCCTTCTGGCTTCAGGATGAGTTAATGTAAACAAGCAATAGTCAGTCATGAGAAAAACTCCAATTTATTACAAATAGAGATAATAAGGAAACTCAAAATAATCATCAGTGATTGTTTTTCCCTCCAAATCAACGGCATATCCGATGGTTCCATTGTTTCCATCATCAAAATGAGCATCAACATTAAGCTTATCTGTTATTGTGCATGAATATTCATCACACTTTACCACATAGCCTCCAGCGCATGCCAAATATTTCTTACCTATTTCCCGCTCTTTTTTAGCCACTTCCCTTTTAAACCAATCACTTGAGACTAAATTAACGTGAGA
The DNA here is from genome assembly GCA_946541845.1 of uncultured Methanobrevibacter sp. Taxonomy (GTDB): domain Archaea; phylum Methanobacteriota; class Methanobacteria; order Methanobacteriales; family Methanobacteriaceae; genus Methanocatella. The sequence goes on along the minus strand of CAMNJW010000013.1, from coordinate 9,768 downwards.
GTATGAATCATAATACCCTACAAATTTTGATACATCAGCATCATAGGTCAGGTAAACACGAATCTCAAAGTAGTGAGTTCTCACATCAAATTCAAGGCGAACTTCATTGCCTTTATGGTGAATGGAAACGAATACATTTTTCGGTTTGACCTCAATTGAATTAATAATCCTAATTTTATGTTCTTGAGACAGGATTAACCTGTTCATATATATGGCAAACTCTTCAAAGGGAACATTTTCAAAATCTTTTTTTATAAAAGCATGCCCTCCAACGCTTGTCCGGTCATCATCCCTTCTTGAATACACAAGATATGGTAATTCATTTTCATCTTCCATGAAATGCCTGTCCCTCATCAAATCACCTGAAAAAAGATTGAAAGGTATTAGTCATACCCCTCAGATTCAAGATAGTCATCGATTTCGTAATTGTCACCGTATTCGTAATGGTCATAATATGAATCAGGATCGTTTCTGGACATGGAATACCTGTCCTCCAGAACGGTGTGGTAATGGTCCGCACCACTGCTGCTTGTGCCGACTGAGGCTGATGTTCCTGTGTTAGTGTATGACAAGCTGAATCCATTGGGGTTGAGACCCAATACATCATAGACCAAATCGGATTCGGAGTATTGGATTTCATCTGTTCCTATTATGATTCCATAAACCGCATTGTTTTCATAGGAGTATTCGATGAATGACTTTGCATTCTCATCAAGCAGGTAATTTGATGAATAAATATTTACATTGCCTGATGTGTCGAAATCATATTTGTCAGGTGATGTTTTCCAGACGATGATGTATCCATGATTGCCGTATTCATTAACATAACTGATGTTTTTTGCGCCGTAGTATGCGTATTCCCCATCTGAAGTGTTGAATGTTGCATCGGGAATGTTTTCCTCCCCTGTCTTAACACATCCTCTAAGGGTTGCATTTAAAAAATCATCTCCACCTATTGCCTCAAAAACTTCATCATCAGGATTTGCATTTGACGGGTCCAGAAAATCAAATACCCCCGCCGATACACTTGCCATTGTCAGCAACACCAAAGCAACGGCAAGAACTGTTATGATTACATTCCTATTTTTAAACATGATTTTATTTAACAACTTAAACACATTTATAATTATTGCAGGCACATATAGGAATTTAGGATAACAAAAATTTTATATATTCACTGTTATTATAATAGTAACAAGTCCAAACCTAGTTGGGCTTTTCGAGGTGAAAACAATGTCAGTTTATGATTTTGATGTAAAAGATGGTGAAGGAAACACAGTTTCCCTAAGCCAATACAAAGACAAAGTTTTATTAATCGTTAACTCAGCAACAAAATGTGGTTTCACTCCACAATACACAGAACTAAACGAAATTTATGCAGAATTCAATGAAAAAGGATTTGAAATATTGGATTTCCCATGCAACCAGTTCGGAGGCCAGGCCCCAGGTTCCACTGAAGAAATCACTGAAGTGTGCAGAAGCAAATGGCTGGTTCCATACACAATTTTCGACAAAATTGATGTAAACGGAGAAAATGCAGATCCATTATTTGAATACTTGAAAAACGAACAGCCTTTCACTGACATTAAAGGCAAAGGTGCAACTGCATTGAAACTAATGTTAAAAGCAAAAGACAGACACTACAAAGACAACAACGACATCAAATGGAATTTCACCAAATTTTTAGTGGACCGTGAAGGAAATGTGGTTCGCAGATTCGAACCAACTGAAGATTTAGCCGATGTCAAAAAAGCAATTGCGGATTTAATTTAAACATTAAATCCTATTCTATTTTTTAAATACCATAATCACCAAATAATTATATTGAGGAATTAACATGGAACAATATGATATTATAATTATAGGTGCAGGACCTGGAGGACTGACCGCCGGAATCTATGCAGGCCGTCAAGGAACTAAAAATCTGATTATAGACCGTGACCTTGCGGGAGGTTTGGGCCGTGAAGTTCCGGAAATGGAGAACTATCCCGGATATGACAACATTTCAGGTTTGGAATTAATCGGAAAAATGAAGGAACAGGCTATCAAAAACTGTGAGCTCAAGGAAATGGAAGAGGTAACTGAAATCATCAAAACCGATGATGAGTACAGATTTACAGTCAAAACAAATAAAGATGAATATCAAACCAAATCCATTATTCTTGCAACAGGAAGCTCACACAGACACCTTGAAGCTAAAGGTGAAGAGGAATTTAAGGGAAAAGGAGTCAGCTACTGCGCAACATGTGACGGATTTTTCTTCCAGGGACGTGACATAGTCATGGTAGGAGGAGGAAACAGCGCACTTCAGGAAGCGCTATACCTCAATAACCTAGGTGCAAATGTTACTATCATCCATAGAAGAGATGAATTCCGAGCCCAAAAGCACTTGCAGAATCAGATAAAGGAAGCGGGCATCAATACTATAATGAATGCAACAGTTGAAGAGATAAAAGGTGAAATGCTGGTTGAATCAGTTATACTGAAAGATACACAAACCGGCGAACTAACTGAACTTCCAATCAACGGAATTTTCATCAGCGTAGGATATATTCCTCACATTGAACTTGCAAGTCAGTTAGGTGTCGAACTTGATGAATCCGGACACATAATAACCGATAAAAATCAAAAAACAAACATAGACTATGTCTATGCAATAGGTGATGTTTGTGTTGGTTTAAAACAGTGGGTTGTAGCATGCGGAGAAGGTGCAGTTGCAGCAACTTCCGCATTCGAAGACATTACCTAATTGTAACGTTCTTGTAGGAATACGTAAATAAAGAATGCTATTAGCAATACTACAATTACCGGCAATAACCACATGAATATTTTAAGCAAAACAACGGCAATTAAAATAGCCACAATTATGAATATTAAATCTCTAAGTTCCATGTAACATTGATTTATAAAATATAATATATAAACTTTAAGTGAGTGAAATGAAACAATCGGGAAAAATATTTTTTGCAGTTATAATCTTTATCATTATTGCCGGACTGATTGCAGGCTTCTATTATGGAGATATAAAAGAGACCGTTGAGTTCAACGAGTTTTCAATTGAAATCCAATCCAAAAACAATGATTTCATTGACATGCCGACTGATGATCTTATCAGGGAAATGTATCGCTGTAACAGTGAAGACCTGACAATAACCTCATTTGATAAGAATTATATAGAAAAAACTTATCAAAATCAAACCGGCGAACCAATAGATTTCACACAAGGGTTAATCCGAAATTTAAGCGACAACAACAATTCAAATATTGAAAATCTCACAGATAACCTGACAAGGATAATCCAAACATCAAACATTGACGGATATGAGGATACCGATGTTGCGGTAATCTACCACGACGATGCACATGTAATCATTGTTGAGGGAGGTGATGTTGACCTCATTACCGAAGTCGGCGAATCAATAAAAATCAAAAATTAAACACCACTTCTTCTTTTTTTAATAAACTATAATAAATAAAAAAACCAAAAATAATATCATTATATTTTCATGGAGTATAAAATGACAATAATAGTAGTTAATAACAAAGGACAGTACAACCATAGAATCCAAAGAAGCTTACAATACTTAAACATACCTTCCGAATTAATCCAAAACACATTATCAATCGAAGAAATCGAAGATAAAAATCCTATTGGTTTGATTTTAGGTGGGGGACCATCCATTGAGGGTGCAGGTTTAAGTGAAGAATACATCAAACACTTTGACATTCCAATTTTAGGAATCTGTCTTGGACATCAATTAATTGCTAAAGCTTATGGCGGTGAAGTCACCACCTCCGAAACCGAAAGTTATGCTCAAGTGAAAATTAATATTAATAACGATGAAAACTTATTTGAAGGATTAGCTCCTGAAATGGATGTTTGGTCTTCCCATAAAGACGAAGTGAAAACAATTCCTGAGGAATTTGAAATCTTAGCTAGTTCTAATTTATGTGATGTTGAGTCATTCAAACATAAAGACAAGGATGTATATGGAATTCAATTCCACCCTGAAGTACATCACACTCCAAAAGGAGAAATAATATTTAAAAATTTCTACAAAATCTGTCAAGAAAGGTGTAATAATGATTGATAACGCAGACGATTTAAGAGATAAGGCAAATGAATTTAAAGCTGGTTTAAAAAAACAATACGTCAACATACCAATTGGAGATGAAGAATACGGATTTAGAATTTCCGGAATTGGAGCTAAATCAGTGAAAATTGAAAAATTCGTTAAATTTGATGATATATTTGAAGCTATTGAATCAGGAAATGACAATGGCCTCGAAGCAATGATTAAACAAATTATTGAAGATTACGAAGAAGATGAGGAAGAGGAATAAAATGTTAAGCCCAAAAGAATTTATTGAAGATGCAGTCCAAAAAGTGAAAGACCAAATCGGAGATGAAAAAGCAATTATCGCATTATCCGGTGGAGTAGACAGTTCAGTTTGTTCTGTTCTTGTTCAAAAAGCAATAGGCGATAATTTAACTGCAATTTTTGTTGACCACGGCCTTTTAAGAGAAGGAGAAGTTGAACAAGTAACCAACACTTTCAAAGACAGATTAAATTTCAAGTTTGTTGATGCTTCCGACGAATTCATGGATGCACTTGCAGGCGTGGATGATCCTGAAGAAAAAAGGAAAATCATCGGAAAAGTCTTCATTGAAGTATTTGAAAGAGAAGCAATCAAATATGATGCTAAATACCTAGTTCAAGGAACTATCGCTCCTGACTGGATTGAAACCAAAGGTGAAATCAAATCTCACCACAATTTAGCTCTTCCAAGCGGAATGGTTCTAGAACTCTGCGAACCTATTCGTGACTTATACAAAGATGAAGTAAGAGAAATCGGAGACGAACTCGGATTACCTGCAACCACCGTTTACAGGCAACCTTTCCCAGGTCCTGGTCTTGGTGTCCGTGTTGTCGGAGCACTTACTCGTGAAAACGTTGAAGTTTGCAGAAAAGCAAACAAGATTGTTTGTGATGAAATTGAAGCTGCAGGCATTGATAAAGATGTATGGCAATACTTTGCGGTTCTAACTGACACCAAAGTAACCGGTGTTAAAGGAGACCAAAGAGACTTCGGATACCTCGTAATTGTTAGAGTAGTCAATTCAATAGATGCAATGACCGCATCCGTTGCTGAACTCCCTTGGGATGTTGTTCAAACTATTTCAAAAAGAATTACATCAGAAATTTCTGAAGTTACCCATGTTGCTTTATCCATAAGTGACAAACCACCTGCAACCATCGAATTCTGCTAAATACTATTTTAATTAATAGTATTTTATTTTACTTTTTTTAATTAGATAATTATGAAAACCACTAAAAATGCATATCTTGCCAAATTAACAGAGCAAATCCAAATGAAATCTGTTAATGTTGGAAAGAATCTTGAAGGAACCACCCCTCCGTCAGTATTCATTGGCAGATGGTCCTATCCAAAAGTCTATGCGGGACCTATGATGAGTTCACAGATGGGAGATACCTACATTATGGATTCGCCGGAATCATGGATTGGGCAAAACAAGACCCAGGATGAAATTATCAATTATAGAATGAACCTCGTAAGAGGCAAGCAATTGATAAAAATCGATGATTTGGAAAATCCGTTCGTTGAAAAACTTCAGGACATTTCACTTGCATCAAAATCAATTGACAGTGAAGCCACCTTTGGCCGCAGACCAACAGGATCAATGCTTACTGAAGACAGCATGCCACACGGACCAAGTGCAGTTATTGAAAAATTTGACATTGATGCGGTCAGATGGGACAAACAGCTTGAAAAAACCTTTTATGATACTGATTTGAAGGCGGTTGATGCTGTTGTCAATCTTCACAACAAGGAAGTTCCATTTTCTGCGATGCAAAAAGCATTTTCAGTTGGTGCAATCGGAACAAAAAACAAAAGAAGACTAGTTCCAACACGATGGTCGATTACCGCCTGTGATTCAACGCTAGCGGATGAATTTTTAAAGGAAGTTAGAAAGTTCGAAAGACTTGATACCTATAGAGTATTTGAATTTGGAGCATTGAACAATTATTATATTATTATCCTAACACCTACCGAATGGCAATACGAATGGTACGAAGCATTTATCAAATTGATGAAAAATGAAGAGTTGATATTTTCAGATTATGAAACCAACGGAGGCAAGAAGGAATATTCCCGTGTAGGCGGATGTTACTATACTGCTAAAATGGCAGTTCTTGATTATTTGCTTAAAATTAAAAAGCAATCAGGACTTATAATTTTAAGAGAAGCCTATGATGGATACGTTCCATTGGGAGTGTTTAACGTTAGAGAAAACATTAAGGAAGCAATGCTCAGACCATATTTGGAATTTGAAACATTGGAGGATTGTTTGAAATATTCCGGAACTAAATTGAGAATTCCAATTAACAGATATGTAAAACAAGGAACATTACTGAATGAAATGCTCCACACAAAACAAACAACATTGGATATGTACTTTAAAAGTGGATAATATGTTTAAATTTAAAACCCCTTCACAAAAGACAAGAGAAATTATGTCTAAAGTTGCCCTTGGAGAACTTGACGGCAACTTCGAGCAAAGTTGCATCGATAAAATAAGAACCCTAACTAATCATGAAAACGTTAAAATCACATCAAGCGGCAACAATAGTATATTCATTGCACTGTCTGCAATCGAAGGAGACATAATCATACCAGATCAAGGAGGATGGCATGGATTTAAACAGATTGCCAGGTTCCTGAATAAAAACATCATCACATTAAAAACAGATTTGGGACTGATAAATACCGATTATCTGGAAGAAATCGAATTCAATGACAATTCTGCATTAATATATACAAGCTTTGCGGGATATGCAGCAGAGCAGGACACAAAAGGCATCGCAAAATATTGCAAAAGCAACGGCATTACAACCATTGAAGATGCTTCAGCAGGAATTGGAGATGAACTATTGGGAAAATTTTCAGACATTATCCTTGCATCAACAGGTTCTCCGAAAATGATTAATGTTGGAAGCGGAGGATTTATCGCAGCTAACGATGAAGAAATTTTCAAAAAAACATCACTGCCCCAAAAATTAAGCAAAACTAATGATATTATATGTAGTGGTATAGATAGTGAACTTGATAATGTTAAGAAAAACCTGGAAGTCACATTAAATGCAACAACCTATTTAAAAAAACACATACCTAATACAATTCATGCAAATAAAAGAGGGGTTAATGTAATTATACCTAATGACAATGCAAAGTCAATATGTTGGAATTTGAAACAGACATTAACAACAGACAAAAGCGGATTTATTACAACATGCCCGAATTATAATAGGGTAAAGCAAAAGGCAATTGCAATTGAGATAAAAAATCTTGACTATGGATGCCTTGAAAAAGAGTATTTAGATAAAATTATTGAAGAGCTTGAAACTAATAATCTACTGTAAGCTTGGTAATTCTATCGATGATTATGTCTTCAATGGACATGGTTTCAACTTCCAAATCACTTATTTTATAAACTTTTTGTAAACTTTCAACATCTGGATTTAAAACGTTCTCATCAGGAGTGAAAATGGATGATAACTCGGATGTGTAATCCTTACAATTAATCAGGACAGCACACAAATTCATTTCTCCTTCCTTTAGTCCCAATAACTTGAATGCCTTTGAAATCTGTCTTTGAGCAGAGCATCTCAATACGATTTCAACACTGATGTCCTTTGCTAAATTTTCACCACGTTCAAATGCTAAAAATGCCTGATTAACGCCATGAATGACATGTTTTTCGGAAGCAATGGAATCTGCATTCAGAAGCTGTATTATTTCATCATCATTCTTAATGGAACTGATTAAATCAAGAGTTTCACCGACTGAATTGATTGTTGCCCTAAAACCTAAAATTTGAATGTTATCCATATGCATATTAACACTAATCCATCAATAATCTGTTAACCCCTGCAATGTATGCTTTCACACTTGCATTGATAATATCAGGTTCAGTACCTCTGGCTGAGACTACTTTATCTCCTTTCTGCAATTTAATAATTACATCAATGAAAGCATCGGTACCTCCTGTAATAGCATCTACGTGATACTCAATTAAATCAACATCACTGAAAATCTCTAAAGTTTTTAATGCATTGATTGCTGCATCAACAGGACCCAAACCTACACCTGCATTCAGAATTTCCTCATCATCTATTGTTACCTTAACAGATGCTGTAGGCATGACTTTATTTCCGGAAACAATAGTTACCTCATCAAGTTTAATTATATCCTCATGGTTTATTTCCAAAACATTATCGGCAATAACCTGAAGATCAACATCAGTGACTGTTTTACCTTTATCCGCCAGGTCTTTAATGTCATTGCAAATTTGTTTAAGCTGAGTTTCATTTACATTTAACCCTAATTCCTTAAGTCTATTGTCAAGTCCATGGGTTCCCATATGTTTACCTATGACAAACTTGCGTTTTCTTCCAACAAGTTCAGGAGTCATTGGTTCATAAGTAGCGGAATTTTTAATTATTCCATCGGAGTGAATTCCGGATTCATGGGCAAATGCATTTTCACCGACAATCGCTTTGTTAGGCTGAATATAAACACCTGTACTTCTTGCAACCAATTTGGAAATATCATATATTTCATGAATTTTGATATTAGTTGAAAAATCAGGCAAGAGCCTATCGATACTGACAACACATTCCTCAAAAGAAGTGTTTCCGGCCCTTTCACCTATACCATTTATGGTGGAATGGAATTCTGATGCCCCACCTTTTAAAGCGGATAATGTGTTTGCAACGGCTAGACCAAAGTCATTATGACAATGGCAGGCAATAGGCACTTTGATATCTCTTAAGTTATTAAAAAGTTCAAAAGAGGTATCTGGAGTTAAAATACCAACAGTATCACATACACAAATCCTATCAGCACCATGATCAATTGCATTTAAATAGACTGTTTTTAAAAAATCAACATCACTTCTTGAAGCATCTTCGGCAGACAATTCAACAATTAAACCATGATCTTTGCAGTAGTCAACAGCATCATTAGATAAATTAAGTAAACCTTCACGAGTAGTTTTCAATTTATCGAAAACATGCAAATCAGAAGTAGGAACAACTAAATTGACACCGTCAACATCACAATCTAGGCAATAATCAATATCTCCTGTCAATGGTCTTGAAAAACTTAAAATTTCAGCATTGAAATTTTGTTTAGTAATCTCTTTAATGGATTCTCTTTCTCCGGAAGAAGTAATGGCAGAACCAGCTTCAATAAAATCAACATTGATTTCATCTAACTTAGTTGCAATTCTTAATTTTTCTAAAGGAGTTAAAGAAACACCAGGAGTCTGTTCTCCATCACGTAATGTTGTATCTAATACTTTAATATTCAAAAAAATCACCAAAAATTTGCAATAGAGGTATTAAGTAATAAAAAAACAGTCAAAATAAGTAAGTAATAATTGTAATAGAGAAAGCTTGCAGCGAAATGAAATTCCCATAGAAAACCATAGTACACAAACAAAACACAAAAGGACTTCACTACTGGGATCGAAACGAGACCAGGTATAACCCCCATGCTATGACCGCAATACTTACATCTATCACATATGAGTATGAAAAATAAATTATAATTAGTGCAACTTTCACCCTTACTGTTAACACCTAACCAAATTATTACTAGACTATATATTATTGAAATAAGTTCAATATTAGTCTACTAACAATTAAAATAATGCAAGCGAACAATTGGAAGCAGCGGACT